>CADCJO010000012.1 GCA_902801765.1 uncultured Eubacteriales bacterium | reverse complement strand
CGGCGACAATCCAAGAAAATATTTATACGCCATATCCGTCTGCGCGCTCGATATCACTCTTTCATCCGATAAATCATACAGCTTCTTCAAAAACAGCAGTTTGAACATCATTTCCGGTTCTTTTGCCGGTCTCCCAAATGTTTCGCAGTACTGCTTCCTGAGCATAGGGTTTACAAAGCTGAAATCAATGTTCTCTTTCAGCCTCCGTAAAATATGTCCCGGCGGGATAATTTTTTCATACAGCCCTTCGTATGGCGATAAACACATTTCTGTTTGAACTATCGCTTTCAGCACTTTTATCCCGCCTCTCTTTCCCTCTTATTATACTTTTATATAACTGAAAAAGCCAGTCCTTTGCTGAACTGACTTTTTCAGTGACCTTATTTTACAAGGGTTTGCGGGCTCGGAAAGATGGCTCTGATAAGCAACATGTTATCAATCTCTGTGATAAAACCTATTTGAAAAGCCCTTCGCTGTGGAGGAAATCTTCCACAAGCGGAGGGCTTTCTTCATGTCATTCTTTCGTCTTGGGTTTTCGGTCCGCAATTCGCCATTGTCGCTCAGCAGCGCTCCGCTTGCTGAGCTCTGTGGCTCATTGGAGTTCCGCCTCGCTTCATCCCACACTGTGGGCGCGAGGCTTCCTCCCCCGTTTGCTCTTGACCGGTTCTTCCGTTGGGACGGCAGCATGGATACGGGTATTATCGAAATCAGGATAGTGATACCGCCAACGGTCGTAGTCTTCTTTCGTGATTTCGCCAGCCTTGAGTTTGGTAAATTGTTCCTGCCAGGCACGGAGCCACTGCTCAAAATCAGCGGCTTTGGTGCCGCCGTCGAAAATTTCAGCACGAAGGCAGATCAGACCATCGGCATCCAAAATGCGGATCAATTTCCGATCTTCCAACGTGAAAAAGGTGTGCATCAATCCATCCATGCTGTCAATATCCGGAACAGCAATCGCCTTGGGAAATATATCCAGCGCATCCGCCATGCCTTCACCGACGGCTTCCTTGTTGCCGTACATGTAGGCCGTATCAATGAGCCTGCCGCCGTTTTCGATCAGCGCCATCACAGAGCTCACGCAGGTGCCGTGATTCAGCGCATAGGTGCCAAGGCCCATGATGGGCATGGTGTAACCGCTGTTCAGCAGCACTGTTTTGCTGTCAAAATCGAATACGCCGGTCATTTTTTCCCCCAGGCAAGGCACATGCGCCAGAAGAACACAAAGCATCAGAATACATGTGATTGCTTTTTTCATGGGAAAGCTCTCCTGCGGTTCAGCCCAGCTTCCGGGAAAAATCCGCCAGTACCTCAGAGATTTTGATCTGCTGCGGGCAGACCTGCTCACAGCTTCGGCACTGCAGACAGGCGGAAGGCAGTTTATCGGCGGGCAGCGCGCTCAGGGCCATGGGGGCGATAAAGCCTCCGCCGGTGTAGGCGTGCTCGTTGTACAGGGAAAGCAAACGCGGAATATCCAGACTCATGGGGCAATGGCTGACGCAGTAATGGCAGGCCGTGCAGGGCACGGTGCCGCGGGAGAGCATCCGGGCGGCGATATCCATCAGCGTTTTCATTTCCGCTTCGCTCAGGGGCTTGTCTTCCGCAAAGGTCGCAAGGTTCTTTTCCAGCTGCTCCTGGTTGGACATGCCGGAGAGGATTACGGTCACAGACGGGATGCTCTGCAGGAAGCGGAAGGCCCAGGCGGGGATTTCCTCATCCGGGCGGAGCGCTGTCAATGCCGCCTCATGCTCCGGCTGCAGCTTTGCCAGCTTGCCGCCGCGCAGGGGCTCCATCACCCAGACCGGAATGCCCCACTGCCGGAGCAGCTCCACCTTCTCCTTGCCGTGCTGGAAGGTCCAGTCCAGATAGTTCAGCTGCAGCTGACAAAATTCCATGTCCTTGCCGTACGCGTCCAGGAAACGCTTCAATACATCCAGCTCCCCGTGGCAGGAAAAACCCAGATGCCTGATGCGGCCCTGGCGCTTCTGCGCCATCAGGTAGCTGTAGATGCCGTACTTCTCATCGTCCAGATAAGCGTCGATGTTCATTTCGCACACGTTGTGGAAGAGGTAGAAGTCGAAATAGTCCACCCCCAGCTTTTCCATCTGGCGGGGGAAGATCTCCCTGACCTTGCTCCAGTTGGAAGCGTCGTAGCCGGGGAACTTTGTGGCAACATAGAAGCTGTCTCGCGGATAACGGGCCAGCGCTTTGCCCATTACGGTTTCGGAGTTCTCCCCGTGATAGCCCCAGGCGGTGTCATAATAGTTGATGCCGTTTTGCATGGCTGTGTCCACCATGCGCAGGGCGGCCGCTTCGTCGATCCGGCTGTCATCTCCATCAAGCACCGGCAGACGCATCGCGCCGAACCCCAGCGCGGAAAGCTTCAGGCCCTGAAAGTCTCTGTAAATCATGATTCCGTCCTCCTCTTGTTTATTATGGTTCAGGCGTTCCATACCGCCTTATTCAACAGAGATGGTGATGGTCACATCACCGCGGCTGAGCAGTTCCCGCATTTCCCCGGCGGATTGATCAGTGATCCTTCCAAGCCGGGTATAGGCCCAGGAATTGCTGCCGTAAAACACCACCAGCTGGCTGCTGGAATAGAGTACGATGTCGCCGGAAGAGGTATTGGTCTGCACGTCCTGGCTGGGCAGGCGCCGGCCGATGGAACCCACCTGTTCAAAACCGCCGTACATGGACATCTGGATCGTCAGGCCGTTCTGCGCCAGCTCTTTCAGCGCTTCCACGGATTCATTGCTTTCCCAGGCTACTTCCACGGGCGTATCGCCGATTCTCATCTTCATTTGGGTCTGCACTTCCTTCTTCTGGTTTTCGATCCGACTGTCCAGGTAAGACAGGATATAGGCAATGGCCTCTTCAAAAGGCTGCTCGAAGAATTCATGCCCGCCGCCGCTGATCACATGGAACTCGCAGTCAGGAATGATTTGGGCCGCGTCTTCCGACCAGCGAAGCGGAACGGTGCCGTCCCGGTCGCCGTGGAGCAGCAGTACTTTTCCGGAATAAGAGGCAAGCATCGCGTTGAAATCGATATCCCACAGATCGGTGATGTAATTCCTGCCCACGTGCATCCATCCGCCGAACAGTCCGACATCCTCGGGAACTTCATCCTTGGAGTGGTAGCGGTTGACGCTGTGATCTTCCTTTGTGGACAGGGCCGGGTACATCAGCATCATCCCGTCAATCTCGTCCTGATGGCGGCTCCCGGCAATGATCGTGACCAGACCGCCCTGGCTGCCGCCCAGCAGGAAGATCCTGCCGCTGTCCACAAAACTCCAGCCCTTTGCTGCTTCCAATACAGCTTCTAGGTCGGAGGCTTCTGTCAGAACAGACATCTCATGGCTTGTGCCGCTGCTTCTGTTCTGTATTCCCGGAGCGCTTCCGCCGCGGAAATCAAAGATATAGGCCGCGTACCCGTTCCGCGCCAGCCTCTCCGCGTAGCGGATGCCGGATTCATGGTTATTGCCCAGCTCGTGAGAGAAGATCACCAGGGGAACTTTCGCATTCGTGTCTGGAATATAGGCGATGCCATAGATGCTGTCTGTGCCGTTCTGGCACCAGATTTCTTCCGTTCTGTAATCTATTGCCGTTTCTCCAGCTCCTTCTGCAAAGCCTGCGCAGGTCAGGATCAATGCAAGAATTGTAACGAAGAAAAATAGAGCCCTCTTTTTCATGTCCTGTCTCCCTTCACATTGCTCATTTCAGATCCTTCTTGCTGTCTTTTCGGTATTGGCTCTTTCGGTTTCCCGGATCAGCCAGTCCAGCTGATCCACACGGCGCTGGCAGACATGAAGCTCTTCCATCAGGTCACAGCGCAGGCAGCGAAGCTGCTGCTTTGCTTCCGTCAGTCTGCCTGCTTCCATAAGCTCTGCCAGATACTTGATCCTTTCCGGCCCACATCCAATGTCTGTAAGGCATTGCCTTGCATTTTCCGCGATCATCGTTTCCTCCTGAGCATATCATTTTCTGAGGACATTTATATCATAGCATCTTGCAGGATTCTTTGCTAATGGTTATAATGAATATCATGATATTCTTGTTTGGCATTTCACGGAGGAAAGAATGGAAATCAGAACGCTGCGCTATTTCCTGGCGGTGGCCAGAGAAGAAAACATGACCCGGGCAGCGGAACAGCTGCACGTAACCCAGCCTACACTGTCGAAGACGCTGAAAGCGCTGGAAGATGAACTGGGTAAAAAGCTGTTCACCCGGCATAGCTTTTCGATTCGGCTTACGGAGGAAGGCGTCCTGCTGCGCAACCGGGCGGAAGATCTCGTGAGCATGGCAGACCGGATCGCTCAGGAATTCATAACCCTGGATGATATCACGGGCGATATTTACTTTGGGCTGGCGGAATCCCATCTGATCCAGTATCTGGCCCGGGAGATCCGGGAATTCCGTTTACAGTATCCTGATCTTCGATACCACATTACCAGCGGTGACACGGAACAGGTGACGGAAAAGCTGGACAAGGGCCTGCTGGACTTCGCTGTGCTGGCCGAAGAGCCAAATGCTGCCAAATATGAAGCGCTGGCCTTTCCGGAGGCCGATGTGTGGGGCCTGGTGTTCCCGGCGTCGGATCCGCTTTCACAAAAAGAGAGCATCACGGTGGATGATCTCATTGGTCTGCCTTTGTTCTGCTCAGAGCAAAGCTGGGAAAACGATTTGCCGGCCTGGTGCGGCGAGAGGATGCCGGAGCTGCGGCTGGAAGGCTCCTTTCGGCTGTCCTATAACGGTTCCATGTTTGCCAAGGAAGGTCTTGGGTATCTGCTGACGTTTGATCATCTGATCGATACGTCAGCCGAATCAGGACTGGTATTTCGCCCATTGTCCCCGAGGCTGGAGACAAAGCTGTATCTGATCTGGAAAAAGTACCAGATCTTCTCGCCAATAGCTGAGAGATTCCTGAGAAAAATGCAGGAGAGTTTCCTGCAACAGAACTGCTTTTGCAAGTGAACAATGTTGAATCATGTCGGGCTGTGCCGTCTTTATGTGATTGCAGAATCTATTCTTTGTTGGCCATCCAGGTGCCTGCGATCATGATCGCCAAAGCGATGAAGAACAGAGCGCCAGGAATCTCCCGAAAAATGACAAAGGACAACAGCACACCGATGAATGGCGCAACGGCGTAATACGCGCTGGTTTTCGCAGTTCCCAGATCCCGCTGAGCATACACGTAAAAATATATGCTCAAGCCATAGGCCACAAAGCCCAGCAGGAGGATTTTCAGTATATCGCTCCAGATGGGCACCGCTTTACCCACCGCAAGGCCGATCAGTACCGACCCGATGCCGGAACCAAAGCCCTTAATGACCACGATTTCCAGCGGATCGCTATGGGACAGGCTTCTTGTGCAGTTGTTTTCCAGGCCCCAGCAAACACAGGCCAACAGCACAAACAGCGAGCCGATGGAAAACTGAAAGCTGCCGGCATCCTCCACGGACAGCAGGATGCTGGAAATGGTAATGAGTTCAATGGCAATCCACAGCCGCTTGCTGATCTTTTCTTTGAAGATCAGCAGCGCGATCAGGGAGGTTGCGACGATTTCAAAATTGTTCAGCAGGGAGGCGTTCGCCGCTGTAGTGCGGGTCAGCCCGATCATCAGGAAGATGGGCGCGGCGATATCCAGTGCCACCATGCCCAGCGTGTACGGCAGGGCTTTTTTTGTCAGGTGGGCTTCCTTTTTGCCATGGCCTGTTTTACTGCGCGCCAGTCCCATCAGCGCCATGCCGAGCCCCGCGCCCAGATAAAGAAAGCCGGCCATCATGGTGGGCGGAGCGTTTTGCAGCAGCAGCTTGGAGACTGGCGCGTTCAGCGCATACAGCGCCGCGGCCAGGATCGCATAGAAAATTGCTTTATTCATGTCATTCCCTCTATTTCCTGATCCGTATCCTTCAAGCGCCGTAGCAGCCAGCATCGATGTGATGCCCGCAGCTTTCCAGGGGATTCTTTGCATCCTCACGGACGGTATCCCGCAGGGATCAGTGTTTCCTTCGTTTCAGTTTCCAGCCAGGGGTTCTGCATGTTCTCCTCCTTGACATCCGCTTTGAATAAATGTACAATCAATATGTTACCGAATATTATGTGCGTGACTATTATATATTCTCATTGATCCGTCTGCAATAATCATATATTCAGATTCATTCGATACGGAACAAATCACATAAAATTGTTCGGGGAGGATACCATGGACCGCAGGCAGAGAAAAAGCAGGCAGGCCATCTTCCGGGCCTTTACGGAGCTTTTGAAGGAAGAAAACTACACAAAACAGACGTGTCTTATAGTATAATATATATGTGGAAACCATTCATTCTCCCCAGCGATTCGGTCCAGGTTATCAACGTGATAACATTTTGATCACCAAATGCTGTATAGGCATAAGAATAGGAATACCACAGAGAATCAGAGTCACTACCTGGAATCAGACACACATTAATTATACAAAATGTGTTAAGCCTGAGAGTGGGAATGATGATTATTTGATCTTTTTTGCCCCGGAAGTGTTGATTTTACTGCGAATCGTCGTCAATCAATATGCTGCAAGATTAGCCGAAATGATAGACGGGCTTCTTAGCAGTTCCGCTTCCCAACTTGACCTTTACAAAGCTGTTTCAGGCTGGATATTCGCAGAACACAATACATACAATCTACAATGATATGATGGAGGAACCATGTTAAAAGATTACGAGATCGATAAACCTGTCCTTGAAACTGATAGGCTGATTATCAGAACTCTTAACGAAGCAGATGTACCGGATTTGAAAGAATGGTTGGGGAGAGATGAAATTTATACCTATTGGGGACGAAAAGCCAGCAAAGGTGAGAAAAATCCGGAGTTGTTGTTTGTTGACGCCCGTCCCTGGGTGAAAAGGAAGCCTTCACTGGATTTTGACTGGGGGATTATCTTGAAAGAAACAAATACTGTTATTGGAATGATTGCAGTATTTGATATACAGAATTTAAGGATGGGTGATATTGGGTATCGTATTCATCCTGAATATTGGAATATGGGAATTACTACAGAAGCACTGAAGGAAGTGGTACGGTTCATATTTGAAAATACAGAAATAGAGCGGCTGAATGGGCGTGCTGATGTTAGGAATATTGCTTCAAATAAGGTCCTTGAGCGGTGTGGTTTCATAAAAGAGGGGACAATCCGACAAGGAAAAATGGTTTCGGTCTATTGTGACTATAACATTTACGGTATGCTTAGAGAAGATTATACAAAGATAAAAAACTGCTGCTGTAAAGCAAGGTATACGAGCGCGGACTGAAGAAGCTCAGGACAGACAAGCCCTGGGCGAAGTATGACGCCATCCTGGGCTTTGCCGAGTGGGGTTTGACGCGAGCCGATATCGGAGGGGACATCGACGATGAGGTGTTTGCCTTGATCGAACGCAACGGACAGTGGGAGGAGATATTGAAATGATTGATGATAAAAAGACATTAGGGGAACTGCTGTCTGACCCGCGGATCGGGAAGATTGCTGCGGATGCGATCCGGAACAGAGACCTGAGCAAGGAAGAGGTGTGGAACAAGACACCGGCACAATTGAGGGACGAGCATTTCTTTTTCGGCGACATCGGCAGGGGCTTCCGGCGCCTGTTCGACGCGGCGGACACAGGGGACTGGTACTATCCGCTGTACAGCGAAGCGGAATGCGCAGAGGATGCAGCCCGCAGGAATGTCAATATGGTGTGGTTTCCGTCGGACGATCCGCAAGCGGATGAAAGACCGTTTATCCTGCTGGTTCCCGGCGGCGGGTTTGTCAATGTATGGAACCTGACGGAAGGCTGGCCGGTAGCGGCGCAGTTCAACAGCGAGGGATACCATGTGTTCATTCTGACCTACCAGACAGATGGCGAAGAAAGGCTGCTGGAAAAGGACCTGGGAGACATGGCCCGGGCGCTTAGGCTGATCAGGGAGAAGGAAAAGCATTTCCACCTGCAGGCGGATCGGTATATCACCTGCGGCTTCTCCGCAGGCGGGATGCTGGTTTGCCTGTGGAATACGGAGATGGGATATCCGGCCTTTCATCTGGCGAAACCGCAGGCGTCGTTCCCGATTTACCCGTTTGTCAGCCTGAAACTGGCCGCCGAGGATGCCCCGGAAGAGGACGCGCAGGAGGAGACGGAAGAAGACGAGCGGGAGGATATCCGCCTGTATGGTTGCCCATTCACGGAAGCGATGGAAAAACCGTTTGAGAGCCCTGAGCATGCGGAAGGATTCCCTCCTTGCGCAATATTTGTTATGGCGGGCGACGAACTGCTGGGACATTCAAAGCTCCTTGCCGACTCGCTGGAAAAACTGCATATCCCCTGCAGACTGGAGATCGGCCCGGAAGGTGGGCACGGCTTCGCTGACGGGACCGGCACATGCATCGCCGGATGGACTGAACGGGCTGTCAGGTGGTATGCGGAAATGAGCGGTATGGAGGGAAAGCATGAAGGATCTGCGTATGAACAGAGTGATTCTGCTGGAGGGTCTTCCTGGAACGGGAAAGACTACCAATTCATACAGGCTTTTTGAGCAGTTGATCCGGAACGGACGGAATGTCCGCTGGCTGCACGAGGTCTCGCAGCCGCATCCCACGCTGTTCTTTTCCGAATCCTGTCTGACAAAAGATGAGTACCGCCTTTTCACGGAGAAGTATCCGGAAGCCGTCAACATGCTGAGCAGCATCGCGGAGGTCAGGGCAACCACCGTGGGGATCGATTATCTGACCGCGGCAAGAAGGATGCCTGGACAGGAAAAAGCCGAATGGTATCAGGAGCTTTTGCAATATGATGCGATGGATTTCCCACTGGAACGCTATGAACCGGCAGCGCTTGAAAAATGGGAAACCTTCGTGAATACGGCCTTGCGGAACGATACGATTTACATCCTGGACAGCAGCATTTTCCAATATCAGATTTTTACTTTTCTTTTGAATGGGGCGGATTACCGGAGACTGGCCAGATTTGTACGCAGCATCATGGATATGCTAAGTCCTTTGCGGCCCGCCTTGATTTATTTGTACCGAGAGAAGACGCGTGATTCCATCGCGTTTATGGAAAAGCAGCGCGGTATGAAAGACCTGGAATCTGCCTGGGAGCGGGACAAAGAGCGGCCTTACTATCGGAACAAACAGCAGGATGTGACGGCATTTTTTGACTTTTTAATGGATTATGCAGACTGCGCCGCCAGGCTCTACAATGAATCGGAATGCGATAAGCTCCGAATCGAGATTACCGCGCAGGCATGGGATGTTTACGAGGCGGAGATGCTCCGCTTCCTGGGGATTGCGCATCAGAATGCGCCTTCCTGCAAAGCAAAGGACGGAACGTACGTGAATGCCGCGTTAGGCGCTTCCTTAACCATCAAAGACGGTATTCTGACAGACCCGGAAGGAGCAAAACGAAAGCTTTCTCCAAAATCGAAGACAGAATTCTTTATGGAAGGCCTGCCGGAGATCCTGTGCTTTGAAGAAGATGAATCTGTGAAGCTTTGCGGGCAGCAGATCATTCCCCAATGGTCGGAAACGGGAACGGTCTATACAAGAGAAACGCAACGGAGCGGAGAATAAACATGAACGCGAGTTTGCTGGGCCTGTTCAGCGGCTTTCCGACGCATCATTTTCCCGATGCCATCGCGCTGGTGTTTCGGGAAAACCTGCCCCGGCGGGAAAATCTGGCCTTTATCAGCGCTTGGCCGGAGGATTACGCCCGGAACGACGATGACAGCGACGGGATGTATGTCATAACAAATAGACGAGATGATTGAAAATGCTTGCTTGAGCATCGGCCACAGCAAAACAGCCTCTTTATCACGCTGATAAAGAAATGATAAACTGAGGCTGTAGAGCATGGAGAATACAGATAATCTGTAGAATCAGAATCACGAAAACGAACAGGAGAAACAAGAATTAAGCTAAAAACGTTAGATAGTATAGAGCGGGAGCAGAGATTGTATTTTGACTGTTTTCCCCCTTGACAAACGGCTTTATTCGGCTTAAAATTCCATCATTCCAACAAGGCGCAAGGGTGTGCTGAACGCACCCGGCGCCTTTTTTGTTGGGAATTTTACGGAAACGGAAGTGAGAGGTATGACGTATTCTCCCGCAAACACTATCTGGGTCCTGCTGGGCGCGGCCCTGGTTTTCTTCATGCAGGCGGGCTTTGCCATGTGCGAGGCTGGGTTTACCCGGGCCAAGAACACCGGCAACATTCTGATGAAAAACCTGATGGATTTCTGTATCGGCACGCCCCTGTACTGGCTGTTCGGCTTTGGCATTATGTTCGGCGCGGGCACGGCGGCCTTTGGCTGGATCGACCCCTTTATCCTGGGGGATTACAGCCACGTTCTTCCCGCCGGGGTGCCCCTTTGGGCCTACGCCATTTTCCAGACGGTATTCTGTGCCACCTCTGCCACCATCGTTTCAGGCGCTATGGCGGAGCGCACCAAATTCTCCGCCTATTGCATTTATTCAGCGGCGATTTCCCTTTTTATCTATCCCGTGTCCGGCCATTGGATCTGGGGTGGCGGATGGCTGGCGGAGATGGGCTTCCATGATTTCGCCGGGTCCACTGCCGTGCATATGGTGGGCGGTGTGTGCGCTTTGATCGGCGCGAAAATGCTGGGGCCCCGCATCGGAAAGTACGGCAAGGACGGCAAGCCGAAAGCGATCCTGGGCCACAACCTGTCCATTGCGGCCCTGGGCGTGTTCATTCTGTGGTTCTGCTGGTTCGGCTTCAACGGCGCCTCCACCGTGGGCATGGACAGCGATGAATTGATCACCGCCGCTGGCCTCGTGTTTTTCAACACCAACCTGGCCGCGGCTCTGGCGACGCTGGTGACCATGCTGTTCACCTGGCTGCGCTATGGGAAACCCGATGTTTCCATGACCTTCAACGCCGCCTTGGCGGGGCTGGTGGGCATCACGGCGGGCTGCGACGCGGTGAATCCCTTCGGCGCGGCTGTCATCGGAATTGTCTGTGGCTTTGCCGTGGTACTGTCGGTGGAGTTTTTCGATAAGGTGGTCAAGATCGACGACCCGGTCGGCGCGATTTCGGTGCATGGGGTATGCGGCGCGCTGGGCACCATCCTGACCGGCTTTTTCGCCACCGGCATATCCACCCCGAAGGGCGTATTTTATGGCGGCGGGTTCAAATTCTTAGGCATCCAGCTGCTGGGCGTGGGCAGCACCATTGTCTGGACAGCTGTGGTGATTACCCTGGTGTTCACCCTCATTAAAAAGACGATGGGCCTCCGGGCTGACGCGGCGGATGAAGCGATGGGTCTGGATCGAAGCGAGCATGGCCTGGTCACCGCCTATTCCGGCTTCTCCATCCTGCCGGACGGCAGCCTGGCCGAAACGGAAATTGTGCCCGCGCCCGTTGCTGATGAAGCTGTGGAAGCGCCTCGCAAGGCAAAAGAAAAAGCGCCTGACGCACCTGTCTATACCCGGGTGCAGATCATCTGCCGCCCCGCCAGCCTGGAGAGCCTGAAAACAGCCATGAACAAAATCGGTATCACCGGCATGACCGTTACCAACGTAATGGGCTACGGGATGCAGAAGGGCAAGCCGGAATACTACCGCGGCACACCTGTGGAAGTGACGCTGCTGCCCAAAGTGCAGGTGGATATTGTGGTCAGCAAAGTGCCGGTTCGCCAGGTGATCGACACCGCCCGCAGCGTGCTCCACACCGGCCATATCGGCGATGGAAAAATCTTTGTCCAGGATGTGGAAAACGTGGTGCGCGTCCGCACCGGCGAGGAAGGATACGACGCTTTGCAGTCAGAATGATCGTCTCATGATTTAATAGGGGCGGGAGACATCCTCCCGCTCCTATCAGATCGTAGACAAAATGGTTTCAGCAAGCGTTGCGAATGGGAGATAACAAGTTAAGCCAAATGACAAATACGGAAATGAATTCAGGATTGACAGTCTCCTCCAGAGATGGTACAATGTTGCGTGCAGAGATCCTGCCAAGAGCGGGCAATCCTGTGGAGGTAGTGTTTGGAATCGGTTCAGTAACGGGGAACATGGCAGATCGAAAAACGCGGTGACATGACCGCTTGTTTGCTGATGCCATGGCGCGGTGCTGAACGATACCGGGCACTTTTTTGTATGCCCTTTTCACCCGCATTCCCCGATCCTTGTTCATGTCGATATAAAAAATAAAAGAGGGATCAACATGACACAGGATATGCTGACATTAGATTTTAACAAGATCATTGAACGCCTGCAGGCCCACGCCGTTTCACCCCTGGCGCGGAAAAAGCTGGCGGAAACCGCGCCGATCATGAACGAAGGGCTGTGCAAAGCCCGCATGGAGGAAACCACCGCCGCCCTGCATGTGATGAAAAACGCGGGTTCCCCGCCGTTGGCGGAAATGGAGGAAATGGAAAAGAGCCTGAGCGAAGCGGCCCAGGGCGGGATGCTGCTGTCAGAACAGCTGAGCGGCGTCGCGCGGTTTTGCGTGACGGTGCGGCGGATGCGGCGGTATCTGCAAAGCGCGGAAATGTTCAGCGCCGGCATTGCCTCCTGGCAGACAGAGCTTCCCGATGTACATACGCTGGAAGAAGAAATCGACGGCAGCGTCCGTGAGGATACCGTTCTGGATGACGCTTCGCCCACGCTGCGCAGCCTGCGCAGACAGCGGGAACGCGCCGAGCAGGAGATTCGGGAAAAGCTGAACCAGGTGCTGCTGCATCATAGGGAAAAGCTGGCGGACAGCTATATCACCCAGCGGAACGGAGCTTATGTGGTGCCGGTGCAGAAGCGCTTTCAGAGCGCATTCCCCGGACGCGCGGTGGACGCATCCGCCAAAGGCAACACCGTGTTCATGGAGCCCACGGCGGTGCAGGCTTTATGCCAGACGCTGGAAGGGCTTTTGGTGGAGATTGACACCGAGGAGCGGCGCGTCCTCTGGACCCTCACCGACCGGGTGGCGGGAGAGGAACCGGCGCTGCGCAAATCCATCCGCGTGATGACGGATTTGGACGCGCTGTTTGCCCGGGCGAAGCTGAGCGCGGAGATGGACGCCCGGCCTGTGGAAATCACCGGGGAAAGGCGCATCCGCCTGGTGCAGGCCCGGCATCCGCTGCTGAACCCGACGGCCTGCGTGCCGCTGGATCTGGAAATGGCTCTGCCGGATACGGGCATTGCCGTGACCGGGCCGAATACCGGCGGCAAAACGGTGTGCCTGAAAACGGTGGGCTTGCTGACCCTGATGGCGCAGAGCGGGCTGCATATTCCCTGCGGGGAGGGAACCGTGATCGGGATGATGGACAGCGTATTGTGCGACATCGGCGACAGCCAGAGCATCAGCCAGAATCTGTCCACCTTTTCCGGCCACATGACCAATGTGATCCGCATCCTGCAATCGTGCAGCCGGGATAGCCTGGTGCTGCTGGATGAGCTGGGCAGCGGCACCGATCCACTCGAGGGCTCCGGTCTGGCGGCGGCGATCCTGGAAGAATTGGTGCGGCGCGGGTGTTTCTTCCTTGTCACCACCCACGATCCCCAGATCAAGCAGTGGGCGGAGCAGACCCAGGACGTCGTTTCCGCGCGGATGGCCTTTGACCGGGAATCGCTGATGCCCCTGTACCGGCTGGAGCTGGGCATGAGCGGCGAGAGCTGCGCTATTGAAATCGCCCGCCGCCTGGGCATGGACGAAGGCTTGCTGGCCCGGGCGCGCCAGGTGGCGGAGCATGGCCCAGACGCGAAGGCTGAAACCGGGCGGCATCGGCCCATGCGCTTGCCTGTCAGCCGCCTGACGCGCCAGGAAGTGAAAAAGGAAGGCAGCTTCGAGCGCTTTGCCATGGGCGACAGCGTGCAGCTGCTGCCCGAAAAAAAGACCGCCATCGTGTACCGCAGTGCTGACGATGACGGGAATGTAATCATTCAAATGCAGGGAAAGAAAATGACCGTGCGGCACAACCGGTTGAAGCTGCTGGTGCCCGCGGCGGAGCTGTATCCGCCGGATTACGATTTCTCCATTATTTTCGATACCGTGGCCAACCGGAAAGCCGCGCACACTATTGCCCGCAAGTATGACGCGAACGCGGTGGTGGTGCTGAAGGAAGGAAAAACTGATGGCGGATGCAGCAGGCATTAATACTTTACCGCTTTAAAAACTTAGCATTCATGTTATAAAGGATGAAAGTAAAGATAAGCATCGGGGCTTATTCAGCCCCGACAGCCCTTACTTAGCAATAATAAGGTGATCTTACGCACCTTCGTGAAAGCTAAGTGACCTTTCGTTCACATTTTATAGTGAACGGAAGGTCACTTGTCAATTCATTTATAGTTTTGCATATCTATGCTTGGATTTCTCCTTTAGTCCTTCGCGTTTTTGTAAATCTCGCAGGCGATGTCGTTCATCGC
Organism: uncultured Eubacteriales bacterium; assembly: GCA_902801765.1. GTDB lineage: Bacteria > Bacillota > Clostridia > Christensenellales > Aristaeellaceae > RUG563. The sequence continues at coordinate 36,189 of CADCJO010000012.1, read as the reverse complement.
TTCGTCGGCTGCTTCCGTGACGTTGTTGTACATGATGGCAACGCAGATGTCTTTCCTGCGGGAAAAGACCCAGCTGGTCAGAAAGCCCCAGTTCTCTCCGCCGTGGCCGGCAACGCTGTCTTTGCGCGCTTCCGATTCCCAAACGTCGAGGCAGAGGCCGTAGTCATCCATGACAGGCGTCATCATGCGCCGGGCTGTCTTCTTTTTGAGGAAGCCGCCCCTGCGATAGCTCCTGGAAAGGGCAAGGCCGATCTTCACAAGCTCCGTGGGCGTCGTCCACAAACCGGCAGCGGCATGCTCGGGATAATAGTGATACCCGTGGGCAGGGTCCTCCTTCTGCGCCAGCCTCCAGCCGAACGCGGCGTTGGAGACAAGGTCTTCATCAAGCGGCTGGAAAAAGCCGGTGCGCTGAAGGCCCAGAGGTTCGGCAACCTCCTTCCGAAAGGCCTCGCGGAGCGTGGTCCCCGTCATGCGTGTAAACGCAAGCTCGGCCAGGGTGATGCCGCCGCCGGAATACATGTGCTGCTTGCCGTAAGGACGAATTCTCCTGAGCTTCGGCGTATTGCCCTTGCCGTTCAGCACGTCCTCGAGCGAGAGCGGCTCGTGATCCGCGCGGTAGCCGGGGAAGCCGTGCAGGTTGTAGCCCGCCGTGTGGGAAAGCAGCGCGGGGAAGGTCAGCGGACCCTTCCTGACAAATTCCGGTACGATGCCGGAAATGTCCGCGTCCAGATCGATGAGGCCTTTGTCCACATAGCGGAGCAGCGTCAGAGTAAACATGGGCTTCGATACAGAACCCGCCTGGAACAGCATATCCGGGTTCACCGGGAAGTCCTCACCATAGCGTCCGCTGCCGGCGCAGTAGGTGAGGAAATCCCCGTCTCCGGCCTGGACGGCAATGCTGACACCGTAGCCCTTCCTGCCCTTGATGCGCATGGCCTGATCCACATCGACGCCGTAGACATTCCTGATGATCCGGTTGGGGCCTTTGAGCATCCGCATCAGCACAGCCTCATCGCCGTCGATGATGCCGGTCTCCCGGAAGCCGGCTTTATGATAGATGTGCAGGCCTCGCTCGTTCTCCGGCTCAGTGGACAGGAAGAGCCGGTCGGCGCCGTTGTCCTTGAAGTATTGGATGATTTCCTGCAGGGCGGCCTGGCCGTAACCCTTGTCCTGCTCATTCTTGTCGATCATGAAACGCCAGAGCCAGTAGCGGTCGTCCTCGTCCTCTTCTTTAGGATTGAATGCGAACATGCAGAAGCCCACCAGCTTCTCATCCGCATAGATGGCAAAGGGCCGGGCCATGCCGGGCTGCTCCGCGTTCGCCTCGTCCGCCTGCCGCAGAGAGACGTCGTTTGGAGCGACGAAGGGCTGATCGTCGCGCACGGTGAGCGCAAGCACAGCCTCGCGATTCTTATCATTGATAGGTTCCAATTTTATTTTCATATCCATATTGCATTCCCTCCGCAAATCCTGGTTAGTTGATCTCAGTGTGTCGAATCGCAATTCCTTCACCGTGTCGAAGAGAGCGACCTCTGCATGCAGTACATGGTGTGACCTCTCGGGTAATCCTCTAGGACACCGGTCACTGTCTCATAGCCGTTCTTTCTGAAAAATCCCACGTTGAGCAGCCGGGTGCCGATCCCTTGCCTCCGGTACGGATCGTCCACCCAAAGCGCATCGATATCTGTGCCATTCCATCCGTCTACGCCGCCGACAAGGCCTGCAATGATCCTGCCATTCCCGTCCGTGACCTTTTTCCTGATGTAAACATATTCGTGCTCACGAGGCGCGAATGCTTCATCATGCCTATGCAGCCTGTCGGCGAGGAACTTCGCGTCTTCTTCGCCGCCTGGGATAATCTCAAATTGATCAGTGTTTGAAGGATCGTGTTCAATCACGGTTCGGTCGAGCCTTTTCGTCATGAAATAGTGCTCATGTCCCTTCGGAACACCCGACATTGTGTCTTTCACCTTATAGCCATGGCTTTCGTAGAATGGTTTTGCCTGAAAATCGAAAGTGCCTACCATGGCAAGATAGCAGCCAAGATCTCTTGCTTTCATCTCGGCCTCCCGGATCAGCGCGGAAGCAATTCCCTTACGGCGGTATGCTTCCTCAACCCACAGATCGAAAATCGATGCTGTTTTCCGTCCATCGACCACCAGAATACATCCGCCGAGAAGGCTTCCTTTATCATCTGTGACTTTGTACACGAATTCTTCTTCCCCGGTATCCTCTTCGGGCGGAGCGATGGTATCGAACACCCGGTCCGCCTGTTCTTCAATATATTCAGCGTCTTCTTCAGAACAAGGCATCATATCGAATAACATTCTGTTTCCACCTCAAATCTCGAATCGTCGGCCTGCCAGCCATGATTACAGCTTCAGCACAGCTACAATCTCATCGTCATCCATCTCACCGTTTTCCACGAACCCGAAGGAAGCGTACAGCTTCTTTGCCACCTCGTTTTCGGGGTTGTAGGAGGTGACGCAGGCCTCCGCCTTCCCGTGGGGCCAGGTCCTGACGAATTCCAGCGCAAGCCGCACGGCCTCCCGGCCAAAGCCTTGCTTCTGATAGCGCTTGTCGATCATCAGACGCCAGAGGCTGTAGTTGTTTCTCAGGGATGCGGGAGCGTCAGGGCCTTCCAGGGCGGCCTCGTTATATCCCAGCATCAGAAAGCCCACCAGCGTATCGTCGTCATAGATGGCAAACGGATAAGCGTAGGATGCTTCCGAGGTGACGGCAAGATATGCTTCCACCAGGCTCTCCTCGTTGTCGGCAACAAAGGGGTACTGCGATTCGAAGATCGACAGCTCGCAGACCGCCAGCGCGTTTTTATACGTTACCTTCTCCAGATATATCATTGTGTTTTCCTCCCGTTTCACTTTTCAATCACGGTTTTTGCAGGCTTCTCTTGTCCTGCCGATTGAAAAAGGCATAATAATACCGCAGCGAAGCAGCTCCCGTCTGTGGCTGCGTCCTGCGGTTCCCACTGTCAGAAGTTACTCTTGAACGGTACACCAAACAAGAGGGCTGTATTTCACCCCTCGTGTTCTGTACCTGGATATTCAGTTAGCCGATGATGGCATTTCTGTTCATCATGGGTCTGCGCTCCTTTTCTGGATTTCGTCTATTATTATACCAGAAAACACCTCAAAGATCAATGCCGAATATTCAGAACGCAAAGGCTTTTTCATTGACGCTTTATGCAAGCGCCTGCCGCAGCGCATCGTCGGACAGGGTGGCCCCGGTCTGCATGACCACCTGGGCGGCGACTCGGTTCGCCAAGGCGCAGGCGTCGGGCAGCGTCATTCCCCTGCTCAATCCCAGCAGCAGCGCGCCCGCGTGGGCGTCTCCCGCGCCGATGGTGTCCGCCACATGGGGAACGGGGCAGCCGGGAAGGTGGGAAAGCTGTCCCTGCGTATCCAACGTTAGCGCGCCGTCTGCGCCCAGCGTCACCACCACGCTGTTGCCCGTGCGGGCGGCCAGGGTGCGGGCGGCGGCTTCCAGGTCAGTGCTGCCGCTCATCATCCGGGTCTCCGCTTCATTCAGATGCAGCATCGGATGCAGCGACAGGAGGCGTTCCGTCCGCTCGGCAGGCACCCGCAGGCCCCGGGGCCCCGGCGCGTACAGCACAGTGTCCACGGTTTCCTTTTCCAGCCAGGTTACCAGCGTGCCGCCGGTGGGCTCTTCCAATTCCAGGCCGCACACATAACCGTAATCAAAACGTCGGTTCCGGTAAGGGGCCATCCAGTCCGACATAAAAGAATACTCCGTTCCGTGCACAGAGAGGAAGGTTCTTTCCCCGCTGGCTTCCACCAGACAGTAGCAGCAGCCGTTTTCCGCTTCCGGCAGCAGCACGGGCTTGACCCAGGGCTGCTTATTCAGGATAGGCAGCACATACGGCCCATACACGCCCCGCAGGCCCACAGGCGTTACAAAGGTTACGTCCGCCCCAGCCCGGCCCAGGACGTTGGCCACGTTATAAGCGCAGCCGCCCATGGCAAACCGCTGGCCCAGCGGGCGCAGGTTTTCTTCCGTTTTCGGCAGCCGCTCCAGCCGGATGATCACATCCACGCAGGTGGAACCCAGCACCAGCACGCTCTTTTGCATCATCTGCTTCCCCTCTCCAACCCTCAGATTCATTTCCTTCCCAGTATACAAAACTTGCCGCGCGGTGTCAAATATGATATGATAAATGTGAAAGCGAGGAGGGAAGAATATGCGGGAAATCATCCGGCGGATCAACGCGCTGATGGAGGACATGGAGCCCCGGCTGATTGCGCTCAGGCGGAGCATTCACCAATACCCGGAAACGGGCTGGCTGGAAATGCGCACCAGCGCCATCATTCATGAACGGCTGTCCGCCCTGGGGTATTCCGTGCTGACCGGCAGCCAGGCCGTAGCGCCGGAAGCCCGCATGGGCGTGCCGGACAAAGAAACGCTGTCGGCCCACGCCAAGGCGGTGGAGCGGCAGACGGGAACACCGCTGGAATATTTGACTCCTGAGATGCGGCAGGGCCTGACCGGCGTGATCGGCATCCTGGACTGCGGCCCCGGCCCGGTGGTGGCTCTGCGGTTTGATATCGACGCCCTGCCCATGACGGAACGCACCGACCCCGGTCACCGCCCCGCCCGGGAAGGCTTTGCCAGCCGGAATCCCGGCATGATGCACGCCTGCGGCCACGACGCCCACGTCGCCATTGGGCTGGGGGTAGCGGAAATCATCATGGCAATCAAAGAACACCTGCACGGCACGGTGAAGCTGATTTTCCAACCGGCGGAGGAAGGCGCCCGCGGCGCGCGGGCTGTCACCGCCGCGGGGCATGTGGAGGACGTGGATTATTTCATCGGTTCCCACGTGGCCCCCACCGGCTCCCTGGACGACGGGGATGTGACGGCGGGCACCTGGGGCTCCCTGGCTACCTCCAAACTGGACGTGACCTTCCTGGGCGAAGCGGCCCACGCGGGAGGATATCCGGAACAGGGGAAAAACGCCTTGTTGGCGGCAGCCTCCGCCGTGCTGGCGCTGCACGCCATTCCCCGCCATTCCGGGGGTCAAAGCCGGGTGAACGTGGGCACGCTGCGCGCGGGCGGCGGGCGCAACGTGGTGCCCGACCGGGCGTTCATGCAGGTGGAGGTGCGGGGCGAAACCACCGAGATCAACGAATACATGGAGCGGCAGGCCCGCGCCATCTGTCAGGGCGCGGCGGCCATGCAGGGCTGCGCCTGTGAAATCACCCTGGCGGGCCAGGCGGAGGGCCAGCACAGCGACCCGGCGCTGATCGCCCGCATCGGAAAAACTGTCACGGAATATTTGCCTGAGTTGACCCTTTCCTCCGAACAAAATGCCCGCAACTGGGGCAGCGAGGATATTTCCATTTTCATGAACCGGGTGCAGGCCCATGGCGGGCTGGCCGCGTATATGCGGGTGATGACGCCCATGGCCGGGGCTCAGCATACCGTGTCCTTCGACATGGACGAAAGCGTGATCGGCAAAAGCGTCAAGGTGTTCTGCGCCGCCGCGCTGGAGCTGATGAAGGGAGAAAACACATGAAAACGCTGCTGAAAAACGCCTGGCTGCTGACCCTGGACGACGCGTACACCGATCTGCCAAACGGCTGGCTGCTGACGGAAAACAGCCGCATCGCCGCTCTGGGGAACGGCCCGGCGCCGGAAGGCGCGGACGAGGTGATCGACTGCCGGGGCGGGCTGCTGCTGCCCGGCTTTGTGAACACCCACTGCCACGCCAGCATGGTGCCCTTCCGTACCCTGGGCGACGATTGTCCCGACCGGCTGCGGCGCTTCTTATTCCCCCTGGAGCAGGAAGCCTGGACGAAGGAGCTGACCTATCTTGGAGCGAAATACGCCGCCGCGGAAATGCTGCTGTCCGGTATCACCACCGTTGTGGATATGTACTATTACGAGGAGGAAGTGATTCGGGCGTTTCTGGAAATGGGCCTGCGCTCCTTCCCGGGGGAAACGGTGATCTGCCAGAAAGCCCCCGGCAGCGACACACCGGAGGAGGCGCTTGCACGTTCGGAAGCGCTGCTTGAAACCTGGAAAGGAAACGAATGGGTGCGCCCCGTCCTTGCGCCTCACGGCACCACCACGGTGTCGCCCGACATCCTGCAAAAATGCCAGGCGCTGGCGGAAAAATACGATACCCTGCTGACCCTGCACGCCTGCGAAATGGACGATGAAATGCGCTATTTTTCCGCTCAGGGACAGACGCCCATCGCCTACCTGGACAGCCTGGGCTTGTGCGGCCCCCATCTGCTGGCCGTACACTGCATCCACCTGACCCAGGACGACATTGCCCTGATGGCTTCCAAAGGCGCGCGGATCGCCGCCTGCCTGGGCAGCAACACCAAGGCGGGCAAGGGCGTGGCTCCCATCCGGGATATTGCCCGGGCGGGCATTGCCTACGGCCTGGGCACCGACGGCCCGTCCAGCGGAAACACCCTGAGCCTCTTTGATCAGATGCGGCTGCTGGCTGTCAGCCAGAAAACAGCGTATCATGACCGCAGCCTGTTCCCCGCCCGGGAAATCGTCCGGGCCGCCGCCCGGGGCGGGTCGGAAGCCCTGGGCATGAAAGACGCGGGCGCGCTCTGTCCCGGTTTTCAGGCCGATCTTGTTCTTGTTTCCGTGGACCGGCCTGCGCTGTATCCTCTCTACAATCCTTATTCTGCCCTGGTTTATGGGGCTTGCGCCGCGGATGTCAGTCTGGTCATGACCGGCGGCGTCCTCCGTGTTCGGGACGGAAAACTGGAGAATGTCCATCTCGCTTCTCTTCGGAACGACCTGGAAGCCGCCCTTCCGCCCTTCCGCCGCGCCGCGGAGAAATACGCGGACAGGATCTGATCCCCGTTCTGCTGTCCCCCCAGCGAAAGATCCGCCGGAACCCAATAAACCCTGTTGCATTTCAATTCGCTATGACTTATAATGGAAATAACAGGAAGGGAACGCATAACGACATCAAAGGAGGAAAAACATGAAAAGAATCATCGCCCTGCTGCTGACCGCCTGCATGCTCTTGGGAAGCGCGGCATTCGCGGAGGAAGCTGTAACAGAAAAGCTGTTCCTGGATGGACTGACCGGACTGCTGAGCCACATCAACCTGGAGCGGGATATGGTGACCCTGCGGGCGGATTACCAGAATGACACGGTGTTTGACGCTTCGCTGAAGCAGCAGGACAAGCTGGTGGATCTTGCCCTGACCGTGGCGGGTACCCCCCTTCAGGCCCAGATTTCGGACACGGACATCACCGTGGCCGCGAACGGAACCACCGTGAACCTGCAATATGCCGACGTGGAAGCGCTCTGGAACCGGATCATGGAAACCGTTTCCGCGCGCCAGGGGGACGCGGCGCTTCTGCAGGAGCTGGCCCAGCTCTTTTTGGAAACCGTCATCCAGCCTGATCTCACCATCGACCAGACCGCTGGGCTGCATGTATCCTACGCCGCCACCGGTAAGGTGCTGCTGGAGCGTCTGTCTGCCTTTGGGGACGCGGTGCTGACCACCGAAAAATATGACGCGCTGTTGGAGAGGCTGCTCGGGGACATCGCCCTCCTCACGCAGCAAACCATGCCCTCCGTGGCTGAGCTGAAAGCAACCTGGCCGTCTGCCAAGGAAGAATTGGCCGCCGTGGAAACCGACTTTGAAGCGGCCTTTGAGCTGACCGTCGCCGAAAACCGGATCGACTTATCCGCCCACGTGGGCGACAGCAGCGAGCTGTACGAAACCGCCTGGGCGCTTACCCGGGAAGGCGACGAATACACCCTGGACGGGCGCGTGGCGCGGACTAAAGATTACGGTGAAAAAACCTCTGTCTCCGAAATCACTGTGACCGGCAGCCTGATTGGCGACGGGGAAGCCAACCTGTGGAAGCTGTCCATTCAGGCACCCAACTCCCTGGGCTTCGCGCTGACCGCCGACGGCAGCATCACGGAGAAAAACGGCACAGTGCATCTCGTGCTGAGCAACTATTACAACCGCACGTACAGCTTTACCCTGTACGCGAATTACGCCATCGACGACGATGCGTTCACCGCCATGGCCTACGTCGGCCCGGGCCGGGCGACGCCCTTTGTGGTTGATTTGCAGATCAACGAAAAGCAATGCAATCTCAGCGTGAACCACTACACCGGGCAGAAGCTGTTCACCCTGAATCTGCTGGCTGACGACCATCGTCAGCTTCGGCGGGCGTATCTGGAATACAGTCAGAATCCCCGGGACAAGTTCACCCTGCTGTACGACGGAGAAAAAGTCATCATTGAATCAAATGGCGTGACGGTCACCTGCACCGGCGCGTTTGAATCCGATCATGCTTATGTGATCACCATGCACGCCGAGGGCGAATATGTGACCCCCGAAGAGGACACTGCCTTTATCCGCCTGGAATACGCTGGCGAGGAGGGAAATTTCACCGTAAACGGGAAAGTGATCGCCCCGGATAAAACCGAGCCCGTGGCGGTCGAACTGATTTGCAAACCCACTGAACCGATCGACCCCATCCTCCGGGAACAGGAAAATGTCATTCGTCTGACCCCTGACTTGCTGCAAACAATGCTCATGCAGCAATGATCCGCCAGATATAGCTGTATACCAGGCTCTTTGCCAGCGCTTTCGGTGAATACGCATACCGACCATCGCTTATTCCCCGTATGGTTGTCATCTCAACAATATCTGGCTGAAATGAGCCGAAATACCGTTCTTCTTCTATAAATTATTGCTCCACCAACGAATTGGTGGAGCAATTCTTTTACCCTTCACAACATGACTGTTAGAATTCTGTAATATTGAAAGATTTAGGATAGATTCTTTGCTTTGGCCAAGCTGGATGAAGGGAGGCATAGCAGCGCTTCGTTGACCGGGATGAACCAACGCCATGGAAACACTGCCCAAAGATTCAAAATTTCAGAGTGAAAACAGTATTGGAAAATGGACAGTATCAAACCACCGTTTGAAGGCCCAGGGTCTTTTCGATCAGCAGCATCACGCCCAGCGTGACCAGCATCATGACGGTAGCCAGGGCGGCGATAGTTGGATCGAAGTGGTATTCCACATAGCCCATGATCTCGATGGGCAGCATGTTCACGCCCGGCGCGGTGAGGAAGGTGGAGAGAGATACATTGTTGAAGGAATTGATCACCGCCATCACGCAGGCGGAGGCGATGCCGCTTTTGATGTTGGGCAGCACGATATGGAAGAAGGCATAGCCCTTGGGCGCGCCCAGGCTGCCCGCAGCTTCCTCCATGGCAAAGTCAAAGTTCGCCAGAGAGGAGGTGACCACCCGCATCACATAGGGAATCGAAAGCAGCGTATGGCCGATGAGCAGGCTTGGGATCACGCTCAGGTTCCACTGGCTCACCACATACCGGAGCATGATAAAGCCCAGCACAATGCAGGGAATGAGCACGGGGGAGAGAAACAGCGTTTTCACGAAGCCCTTGCCCGGAAAGGAATACCGGTTGATGGCGTAGGCCGCGGGCACCCCCAGCAGCAGAGCGATAGCCGTGGCCGCGAAAGCGATCTCGATGGACAGAAGCGCCGCTTTGATAAAGGAGCTCATCTGGAACACCTGGGCATACCATTTGAACGTGAATCCCTGGCTGGGGAACACCAGCGCGTTCTGCTCCCCGAAGGACGCCGCCATGATGATCACCAGCGGCCCGATCAAAAACACATAGACCAGAAAGGTGATCAGCCCCAGAGCGATGTGATGCTTTCCTTTCATGGGTGAAGTCTCCTTTCCTCATATCGTGTTTTTGTGTTACTGTTCTGTCGACCATGGAGCATGAACCTCTCCGCCCCCTGCGGGGGCACCTCCCCTGATAGGGGAAGCAAAACCTCTCCGGCGCTTTGCGCCACCTCCCCTCATAGGGGAGGCATGATCGGCTCCCCTATCAGGGGAGCTGTCGGCGCAGCCGACTGAGAGGTTTCATCCATACTTCATTGATGAACCGCCCTGCATTCCCTTGCGGCTGAACAGTTGCGTTTTTGTTTTGAATCGCATGATTCATCAGATTGTCAAGCCCTTTTATGGCTTTCTCAGAAGGGGGACGAACCGTCGATTCCCGCCAATGGCGGAAATCGAATCGACGGTGAGATCAGCCGAAACAAGCAATGTCCGCATGAAGCGGACTTGCGCCGATTGAGGCTGCGGACCTGGGGGAAACCGCTCTTTGGCCTCCAAAGAGCGGTTTCCCCCGAAAAAAATTTCCTTACTGCACAGAGAAGGTCTCGTTCCACTGCTCGGTCCAGGAGGCGAGGTTGGCGGTCACGAAGTCCCAGTCGGGCAGGATCAGCTGGCTGACCATGTCGCCGTAGGTGAAGTTCTTGGCGTGTTCTTCGTCCAGCTCGATGTCGGTGCGCACGGGGCTGTCCACGCCGTCCATGGCTTCGGCATACTGCACGTCATAGCTGAGATAGAAGTCGATGAAGGCTTCGGCCAGTTCCTTGTTTTTGCTGCCCTTGATGATGTTGAGCATGTTGTAGCCGCCAAACATTCCTTCGGCGGGGTTCACCCACACATAGGCGGGGTTGGCGCTCTTGGCGGTGGTGTAGGAGTAGTCCAGCAGCACGGCCACGCAGATTTCGCCCTGGTTCAGCATGGTGATGGTGTTGTTGGCGGAGGTGTAGGTGCTTTTCACGTTGGGCTTGAGTTCAGCCAGTTTGGCAAAGATCGCGGCGTCGTCCTTGCCGGGCTCCAGGCCGAAAGCGGCGGCCACGCCATAGTAGAACAGGGGGCCGGAAGTGTTCGTAATCGCGGGGATGGCGATGTAATCCTTCAGTTCAGGGTTCCACAGGTCGGCAAAGCTTTTGATTTCCACGGGGCAGGCGTCGGGATCGTACACGATGCCCAGGCGGTTGAAGGTGTAAGCGGGGCCGTAGCCTTCGCCCATGGGGGCCTTGGCGTTGTCGTAGACGGCGCTCAGATTGGTCAGCTTGGAGGCGTCCAGGGTGTCGATCTTGCCTTCGGCCATGAGCTGCTTGACGAACATGTCGCCGATGATGACCACGTCGTAGTCGCCCTCGGCGGCTTCAGCCAGCTTGGTCACGCGCACGGCGTTGGAAGCGCCGTCCGCCACGATGGTGCAGCCAGTCATTTCCATGAAGGGATCGTAGATGTTCTTTTGCAGCAGTTCGGCGTTGAAGGCGAAGGTGCTGATGGTGAGGGTCTGGCCGGCGAAGGGCTTGTCCTCGGCGGCGGCGAAGCAGGCGACGGACGCCAGCAGAGCGACGGCGAGAATCAGGGCAGCGAGCTTTTTCATGGGGTTGTTCCTCCTTATTCCTTGGAATCGATGAGAATGATTTTATTCGCAATCAGGCTCAGCGTCACGCCGGACCCGATGGAATAAACGTTTCCTTGCTCCGCCTTCACGGCGAATTCGCCGACGGGCGTGCGCACGTTGTACTGGATGTTCCGGCCCAGGAAGGTGGTCACCAGCACTTCGCCGGGCAGGGCGTTGGGTACGTCGGCCTCCGCGGGATGAATCTGCACGTCCTCCGGCCGGATGCAGGCCTTGAAGCGTTCGCCGGGCCGGTCGGAGGCGACGGCCATAACAGCGCCACTGGCGGTGGTGAGAGAGCCGTTCTGACGGGTGAGATCGAAGAAGTTTTCAAAGCCCACGAAATGGGCGATGAATTCGGTCTTGGGGCCGTTGAAAATGTGGGCGGGGGAATCCATCTGCTCGATCACGCCCTGGTTCATGATGGCCACCTGATCGGAAATGGCGAAGCATTCCTCCTGATCGTGGGTCACGTAAATAGCGGTGAAGCCCAGCTCCTGCTGGATGCGGCGGATCTCCACCCGCATTTTCACCCGCAGCTTGGCGTCCAGGTTGGAAAGGGGCTCGTCAAAGAGCATCAGATCGGGCCGGATCACCATGGCCCGGGCCAGGGCTACGCGCTGACGCTGCCCGCCGCTCATTTCCCGGGGATAGCGCTTTTCAAAGCCGTTCAGATCCACCAAGGCCAGCATTTCCATGACCCGCCGCTTCGTTTCTTCTTTAGAGACTTTGCGCATTTTCAGGCCGAAGGCCACGTTGTCAAACACCGTCATGTGGGGGAACAGGGCGTAGCTTTGGAACACGAAGCCGAAGTTTCGCTTGTGCAGGGGCACGTGGGTAATGTCCCGCCCGTCGAAAATGATGCTGCCCGCGTTCGGTTCCGAAAAACCGGCGATCAGCCGCAGGGTGGTGGTCTTTCCGCAGCCGGAGGAACCCAGCAGGCTCACGAACTGGCCCCGCTCCACTTGCAGGTTGAAGTCCCGCAGGATGATGTTTTTGCCATATCCGGCGGTGATGTTTTTCAGTTCCAGCAGCGGCATGGTTCATTCCTCCACTATTTATCGATTCTAACAAATGTACCCGATTGCTCTAAGGATAATCTCCCTTTACAGCTTTCTCGGAAGGGGGCTTGGGGGAAACCGCTCTTTGGCTACAAAGAGCGGTTTCCCCCAGGAACTTCGTCTCTTTTACGTCGCTAAAGGATTGATCTTTTTGCTCAAATGGTTGAAAACCCCGGACACCAGCATGGTGACCACGATCATCACCATGGCCACGGCGGAGGCCTGCACCCAGTCGCGCAGGCTCATGGCGTACTGATAGACCATGGTGGAAAGCACCTGGGTGTCGGTGGCACCCAGGAGCTGGGGCGTGGTGTAGGCAGTCATGCAGCCGGTAAAGACCAGCACGGCGCCGGTCACCAAACCGGACACGCTCAGCGGGAACACGATGCGCAGGAACGCGGTCAGCTTCGGCGCGCCTAAACTTCCCGCCGCTTCGGTCAAATCCTCCGGGATGGAATCCATCACGCCCAGGAGCGATAAAATCATCTGGGGCAGGAACAGCTGCACAAAGCCCACGGTCATGGAAAACTCATTGTACAGCAGGGACTGGGGCCGGGAGAACAGGCCCACGTTCACCAGAAACTGGTTCACGATGCCCTTGCGGCCCAGAATGACCATCCAGCTGAAGGAGCGGATGACCGGGCTGGTGAACAGCGGGAACACTGCCAGCGCCATCATCACGCCCTTATGCCTGGAATAGCGGCTGATGTAATAGGCGCAGGGGAAGCCCAGCAGCGCGCATAAAAGCGTGCTCAGCAGGCTCAGGCGCACGCTGCGGCCGAACACCTGCTGAAAATACACGCTTTCCAGCAGCTTTCCATAGTTATTCAGCGTAAAGGTATTTTCGGGGAAAAAGGTGGAAATGACGATGGAGAACAGAGGGATCAGCATGAACACGGCCACAAACAGCGCGCCGGGCAGGATCAGCAGCAGCCAAACCCGCTTTCCCATTCTGTCCCTCAACATCGTGACCGCCCTCCCACTTCAAGTGAACGTTCGGAAAACATCATTATATTACCATGAAAACCCGGAGCCGTCAACGATCAATCCAGAAAGAAAAGAAGGTAGATAGACCTTTTTAAAGCGTTCAAGGGAAATTGTTCGACTTTCATTCTATCATTCCTGAGCCTCCGACAAATCATGTTCCTTTGAGGCAAGGATGGTCCGGTAGCACAGGATGAGCTTTTCGGTTGTCAGAATGTGGCAAGGAGAATCGCAAGATTTGCACAAAGACCATAAAAATTTACATTTTTATTCATGGCCCAAAAGATTGGTCAAAATGGCATCGGAGAGCGCAGCTGCCAAATGTCCGAAAAAACAAGCAATAACGGCGGTTTATGTCCCTTTTATACTGGATATTGTCCTTTTTTGCCGGGTTCAAGCCTTCGCTTTCAGTCATGGTGGAATGCCAGATTGTACATGCCAGAAATTTATTGATCTATATTGAAACGGTCGAATAATTGCTGTATAATACATGCGTCAAATCGTTTTTTATTTGTTTATATTGCAAGAGATGAATAGAATCATCGCAACAATTGAGCATTCTATACCTGATTATCAATTGCCGGCGGCGCACGATTTGAGCATAATAATAGCATCGGGCGCAGAAATGCCCAAATCGTAAGGAGGAATGAAAGATGAAGAAGTTCCTGGCTGCCCTGTTGGCCCTGGTGCTGGTTCTGTCCATGCTGCCCGCGGCGCTGGCGGAAGAACCCATCACCATTACCGTTTTCCGCGGCGACCCCGGCGACCAGCCCACTGCGGACAACAAGATCTACAAGCTGATCGAAGAAAAATTCGGCGTGAAATTCGAGTTTGAATTCCTTGCCGGCAACCTGGATGAAACCCTGGGCCTGAAGATTTTCGGCCAGGATTATCCGGACCTGTTCGACGGCGGCAACAGCGCGGACCTGATCATCGACGGCGGCGCGCTGATCAACCTGCTGGACTATGTTTCCCCCGAAAAGACCCCCCGTCTCTGGGCGCACATTGAGCCCCAGAAAGCCCGCCTGATCGAAAAGGATGAGAACGGCAATGACGTGCTCTACATCATCCCCAACTACGGCCTGGCGGACGGCGAGCAGATCGCTCTGAGCGTGGGCGGCCCCGCCTTCTTCCTCCAGAAGCAGGTCATGGCCTGGGCCGGATATCCCCAGATCCACACCCTGAACGAATACTTCGACGTCATCGAAAAGTTCCTGGCTGCCAACCCCACCAACGCGGACGGCACGCCCTACATCGGCTTTGACATCCTGTGCGAAGACTGGCGCCACTTCTGCCTGATCAACCCCGTGCAGCACCTGATGGGCCGCCCCAATGACGGCGAAGTGCTGATCGACGTGAGCACCAGCGACTTCCACACCGAAACCTTCATCGACAAGCCCTATGCTAAGGCTTATTATCAGAAGCTGAACGAAGAATTCCACAAGGGCCTCATCAGCCGCGACACCTTCCCCATGACCTATGACCAGTACATCGCCCAGTTGTCTCAGGGCATCGTGCTTGGCATGTTCGACCAGGCTTGGGACTTCGGCACCGCCACCTCCGCCCTGCTGGACGCCAAGATGTTTGAAAACACCTACGTGGCGCTGGGCCTGGTGTATGACCCCGAATATGTGGACGGCAAGGAAATCGAAGAACATTATCTGAACGGCTCCCTGCCCAATGTGCGCCGCGGCTTCGGCATCTCCGTGAACTGCCAGTATCCCGAACGCATCGTGAATATGTGGGAAGAAATGCTCTCCGACGAATGGCAGCTGATCTTCAACTGGGGCATTGAAGGCGAAGACTACTACATCGAAAACGGCCGCCTGCTGATGACCCAGGAGCAGTATGACAACACCCAGAACGCGACCTGGAAGCTGGCCAACAAGGCGGAAGCGTTCACTCAGAGCAGCCCCAAGAAGCAGGGCTGGATCATGAACGACATCCAGGTGGGCGACAAGGTCGTCACTGCCGGCAACTGCTGGGAACCCGGCAACCAGAACGAAATCGTCTTTGGCATGATGAACGATTATGACAAAGAATTCCTCAGCCACTACGGCTATTCCAAGTGGGCCGATTTCGTGAATCCGCCCATCGAGCTGGCTCCCTACGGCGAAGCCTGGCAGATCAACTATGATCCCGTGGACACCGAACACACTGACTTCCTCAAGATCCAGGATCAGCGCCTGCCCGAACTGATCATGTGCGATCCTGCTGAATTCGACGCCAAGTGGGATGCTTTCGTTGAAGAAATCACCCCCAGCGCCACCGCTTTCGGCAATTTCATGCAGCAGGCTGTGCTGGACGAAGTAGCCAAGGTGCTCGGCGAATAATCGCCTGATGTTCAGCCGGGGGGAGAGACCTGATCTCTCCCCCCGGGTTTTTTCAGAAAGGGGCTGTCAGCCATGACCGACATCTCTAAGAAGGCCCAAGGCGCGCTGGCACCGGAGCATAAGCACGGCTTTTTCCGTACGCTGGGCAAGCAGTGGCAGCTGGCGCTGATGTCCGTGCCGATGCTGCTGTATGTGCTTTTGTTCAACTACGCGCCCATGTGGGGCTGGATCAACGCTTTCCTCGACTACACGAACAAGAAAAACATCGCCAAGGGCATCACGCCTTATATCGGGCTGGAAAACTTCAAATGGCTGTTCGGCCGGGCGGACTTCTGGCAGAGCATGCGCAACACCCTGGCGATGAGCGTGATCAACCTGGTGTTCGGCACGGTATCCGCCATCCTGCTGGCCGTGCTGCTCAACGAGGTGCGCAACCGCAGCTTCAAGCGCACCGTCCAGACCGTCACCTACCTGCCCCACTTCCTGTCTATGGTTATCGTGGTCAGCATGGCGCAGAATATCTTCGTCAGCAACGGGCCCGTGAACGAGCTGCTCATCAGCCTGGGCATCATCAAGGAGCCTGTATTCTGGCTGGGCGAGGGCAAATACTTCTGGTGGCTGGTTGGCGTGATCAACGTATGGAAGGAAGTCGGCTGGGGCACCATCATCTACATCTCCGCCATGACCGCCATCGACCCCTGCCTGTACGAGGCGGCTTCCATCGACGGCGCTGGCCGCTTCCAGCGCATCCTGCACGTCACCCTTCCTGGCATCAAGAGCACCTTCGTGATCCTGCTGATCATGAACATCGGCCATCTGCTGGAAGCCGGGTTTGAAATCCAGTACCTGCTGGGCAGCGGCCTGACCCGGGACTTCTCCACCACCATCGATATTTTCGTGCTGGAGTACGGCACCGAGAAGCTCAATATCGGCGTGGCTACCGCCGCCGGTATGTTCAAGAGCGTCATCGCCATCATTCTCCTTGTCGGGGCTAACTTTGTGGCCAAGCGGCTGGGCGAAGACACGCTGATTTAAAGGAGGGGATGAGCATGTCCGCGATCGAATTGAACCAGAAACCCAGAAAAAGAAAGCGCCAGGATATCGCGTTCCCCATCGTGAATACCATCGTGCTGTGCCTGCTGATGTTCATCACGCTGTATCCTGTTATCAATACGGTGGCTTATTCCTTCAATGAGGGCACTGACGCCGTGCGCGGCGGCATCGGCCTGTGGCCCCGGGTGTTCAGCCTCAAGAGCTATGAAGCCATCATGGCGGACAACTCCGTCTATCAGGCCGCGTGGATCTCCGCCTCCAAAACGGTGATCATCACGCTGCTCAACCTGTTCTGGACGGGAATGCTGTCCTTCGCCCTGTCACGCAAAGAATACGTACTGCGCAAGTTCATCACCGTCGTGATGGTGCTCACCATGTACGTCAACGCCGGCCTGATTCCCAATTACTTGCTGATTTCCAAAACGCTGGGGCTGGCCAAGAGCTACTGGGTGTATATCATCCCCACCATGTTCTCCTGCTTCAACATGATCGTCATCCGCACCTACATCGCCGGGCTTCCGGACGCGCTGGTGGAATCCGCCCGCATCGACGGCGCGGGGGACATCCGGGTGTACTGGCAGATCATTTTCCCGCTGTGCACGCCCGTGCTGGCGACGGTGGCCCTGTTCGTAGCCGTGGGCAGCTGGAACAGCTGGTTCGACACCCATCTGTACTGCGCCGGGCAGAAGTACCTGCACAGCCTTCAGTACCTGCTGAAGATGAAGCTGGCCACCACCCAGGCCAGCGCCAATGCCGCCAAGACCAGCGCCGACGCCCTGAAATCCACCACCCTGACCACGCCGGTCACCATCCGCTGCGCCATCACCGTCATTTCCACCGTGCCCATCCTGGTGGTGTATCCCTTCCTGCAAAAGTATTTCGTCACCGGTATGGCGCTGGGCAGCGTGAAGGGCTGATGCTGCCCATCCCCACTGATGAAAGGAGGAAGAAGGCCGCCTATGTCCGAACTGCATCCCAACGAAGCCAAAAGCCGTTTCCCGGATGGATTCCGCATCCTGCAGGGACGCCAGGA
Organism: uncultured Eubacteriales bacterium; assembly: GCA_902801765.1. GTDB lineage: Bacteria > Bacillota > Clostridia > Christensenellales > Aristaeellaceae > RUG563. The sequence continues at coordinate 18,433 of CADCJO010000012.1, read as the reverse complement.
GTATATCACCTACCTGGAGCATTCTTCCATCCGCATCTGGGCGTCCGACGTATCCAGCCATTACGACAACCACAGCCATTCCGCCGTTGAAATCATTATGCCGCACCGCGGCCTGGTGGTGTATCAGCTGCAGGACGAGGTGTTCCGTGTGCAGCCGGGCGAGGTTCTGATTCTGCCCTCCGGATGTATGCACGCCCTGACGGAGCCGCCGGATACGCAGCGGTATCTGCTGCTGTTTGAGCCCAACCCGCTGCTCAGCCTGCGGGATATTCCAAGCGTCAGCGCCATGATGCAGCAGCCGATTTATCTGCACGCCGATCATGCGCTCTGCGGCCAGGTCGTGAAACTGCTGGAAGAGGTGGTGGCGTGCTATTTCCGCAAGGATTTGCTGTGGAACACCGAATGCTATTCCTACCTGCTGCAAATGTACGCGCTTCTGGGGCGTCACTATCTGGAAACCGCCGGGCCCCAGCACATGTCCCAGCACAGCATCGACCCGGCGATCATGAACAGCGCCATCACCTACATCAACGAGCATTACATGGATGAAATGTCCCTGGAGGACGCGGCGCTGTTCGCGGGCTTTTCCAAGTACTATTTCTCCCGGATGTTCAAGCAGTTTTCGGGCATCTCCTTTTCGGAATACCTCACCCGAAGACGGCTGAACGTGGCGTCGGATCTGCTGGTGCGCACCGATCAATCCATCCGCGAGATTGCCCAATCCTCGGGGTTTGGCAGCATGGCGACCTTCAACCGCATTTTTCGGCAGCACAAGAACTGCACGCCCTCCCAGTACCGCGCGATTTACAGCATGACGCTGGCGACACAGCCTGATAAGTCCATTTTCTAAGAAAAGACCCCCTGGCAGACGCTTCTGTCAGGGGGCCAGTTTGTCCTGCGCTGAAAACGGAACAGCGTGCCGGTTTCCGAGTGCTCCGGCTCCCGGCGATTCAAAGTGCGGCCCATTGATACGTGGCTTTTACCGACATTCTGGAGGAACCGTCTGAAAAAGCAGCGGTTCCTTTTTAGCTACGCTGCGTGATCCAGCGCTTCCGACACGTCCAGCATCCATTCGATATACAGCCCGTATCCGTGGGTGGGGTCATCCACAAACACGTGGGTCACTGCTCCCACGATATGGCCGTTTTGAAGGATCGGACTGCCCGACATGCCCTGCACGATGCCGCCGGTGGTTTCCAGCAGGCGGGGGTCGGTGACTTTCAGGATCATGCTTTTCTGGGATGGGGCCATCTGACGGCTGGCCTGGACGATTTCCACGCTGTATTCCTGGATGCCCTCGCCGCCAACGGTGGACAGAATGGTGGCAGGGCCGGTCCTGACAGATTCCTGGAAACCGATGGGCAGGCCGTCGGGGTAGAGGGGATTCACATACGGCGCGTCCAGTTCGCCGAAGATGCCCAGGCTGGTGTTTTCTTCGATACTGCCCAGCACCACCTGATCCCGCAGAAAGCTGCCGCGCAGCTCGCCGGGATTGCCTTTCTGACCCTTCTTCACGTCCACGATATCCGCTTTCAGCAAAGAGCCTTCCCGCACGGGCAGCAGCTTGCCGGTGTCGCTGTCGTTGATGGCGTGGCCCAGGGCGCCGTAGGAGCCGTTTTCGCTGTCATAATAGGAAAGCGTACCCACGCCCGCCGTGCTGTCGCGCACCCACGCGCCCATGCGGTACAGGCCGGAGGAAGCATCCAGCGTGGGCTGGAGGGTGACGGTGCGCTTGCTGCCGTTTCTTTCAAAGGTCAGGGACAGCGGCACCCCTTTGGATGCGGAAACCAGCTCCACTAAATGCTGGCTGCTGTTGACTGCCTGGCCATTGACGGATTGGATGATATCCCCCGCCCGGAGTCCGGCGCTCTGGGCGGGACTTTTTCCGGATACATCTGACACCCCGATTACCAGCACGCCCCGGGTAGCCAGCGCTACGCCCACCGCCGCACCGCCGGGCATCAGGCGGCGTTCGTCTCCCGCCTGTACGCGCATCCGCCCGATGGGGAAGAGGCCGAACAGGTTGATGGCTATGTCCGCTTCTCCTTTTTCTTTGACGGTGAGCGTGTTGTTGCTCAGATTCAGGCGTTCGTCCGTGCTGCTGAGCACCGCTGTTCCCACTTTGAAGGCGTAAGAATCCCCTACATTCAGGCGGTAGATTTCCGGTAATTCGCGCAGCGCTTGAGAGGTGGGGGAAAAAATCATCCACGCCGTCAGCAGCGACAGCAGCACTCCGCACGTTTTCCGAACCCAACCGATGTTCTTTCTCATGGTGTTCCCTCACTTTGCAAGTTTCTTCTTTCAATATGGCTGCTTTTTCCGCAATTATGCTGGAAAAGATGCGGTGGTTTTCGTCCGCATGGCGAATCGGGGAAAAGATGAAATGAATATAGCATTGTCTAACGTTCGTATATTTCTGCCAATTTATCCATGAATGGAAAATGTGGTTTAATTGGCACCGCTTTCAATGATAAAAACACGAACGTTCGGATTTAAAATAAAAAAATAATTCAGAATTTATCTTGCACAATAGAAGGGGGCATGCTATAATAAATTCCGCGCGGCCCTGCCGTGATTGATTTTGCGTTTCGCCGCTTTGGCAAAACGAACAAAGGAGCCATGAACCATGAAAAAGGTCGGCATCATCATGGGCAGCGACAGCGATTTGCCCGTGGTGCAGAAAGCGGCGGATACGCTGCGCTCCCTGGGCGTGCCCTTTGAGGCGCACGTTTACTCCGCTCACCGCACGCCGGAAGAAGCCCGGGCGTTCGCCATGAACGCCGCGGACGACGGATTCGGCGTTTTGATCGCCGCGGCGGGTAAAGCCGCGCATCTGGCCGGAGCGATTGCGGCCAATACTGTTTTGCCCGTGATCGGCATTCCGATCAAGAGCTCCACCCTGGACGGCCTGGACGCGCTGCTGTCCACCGTGCAGATGCCCTCCGGCATTCCGGTGGCGACCGTCGCCATCGACGGCGCGCAGAACGCCGCGCTGCTGGCCGCCCAGATCATCGCCGTAGAGGACAAAGCATTGTCCGATAAGCTGAAGGCGATGCGGTGGGAAGCCAGCGCCAAGGTGCTGGAAAAGGACAAAGCGATCGCTGAGCAACTCAAATAAACATATACGAAATTAAGGGGAAGAGGAGAAAGCCACCATGGAAAAGACCATCCAGATGTACGAAGGGAAAGCCAAGAAAGTATTCGCCACCGACAATCCCGATTACTGCATCGTATCCTACAAGGACGATGCCACCGCCTTTAACGGTCTGAAAAAGGGCACCATTATGGGCAAGGGCGTCATCAACAACCGGGTCACCAACCATCTGATGCGGCTGCTGGAAAAGAACGGCGTGCCCACCCACTATGTGGAAGAACTGAACGACCGGGAAACGCTGGTGAAGAAGGTTTCCATCGTGCCCCTGGAAGTGATCGTGCGCAACATCGCGGCGGGCTCCCTCGCCAAGCGGCTGGGCCTGCCCGAGGGCGTGAAGATGGGCAGCACCGTACTGGAATACTGCTACAAGAACGACGATCTGGGCGATCCCATGGTGAACGAATACCACATCCTGGCGATGGGCTGGGCCACCAAGGAAGAAATCGACCTGATCGCTTCCTATTCCTTCAAGATCAATCAGGTGCTGTCCGAATATCTCAAGGAAGCCAACATTGAGCTGATCGACTTCAAGCTGGAATTCGGCAAGACCAAGGAAGGCCAGATCGTGCTGGCGGATGAAATCTCCCCTGACACCTGCCGCTTCTGGGATTCCACCACCCACGAAAAATTGGACAAGGACCGCTTCCGCCGCGACCTGGGCGGCGTCGAGGACGCGTATCAGGAAATTATGCGTCGGCTGCTGGGAGATTAATCAGTCTAACATATCAGGAAACGTTGGGGCCTCCGCGGCCCCAAACCCTGCGGCAAGGGATATATCCCTTGCATCCCAATAGGCGATTTTACAGGCATGGAAGCGAAAATATATTCCGCCTGCTACGCTGGGGTTACGGAAAGTTGGCGGGCTTCTGGCCCAAGAAAGCCCGGAAAGATCCGATGGAAAAGTAAACTTTTCCATCGGATGATTTCCTGGCTTTCCCGGATGCTTTGCATCCGGTTGGCGTCCAAAGGACGCCGGGCCAGAAGCGTCATGTCAGTAAGTCAGACTTCCGCGTTCTCTCATGTAACAATGGGAATCAAATTGGATCGACGATTCAAGATGATTCCACTATTGCGGGTCCAGGGGGATCATCCCCCTGGTAGGGTGCGGGGCAAAGCCCCGCCGTTCTCTCGGTTTGACATCCCACACAAGAAAGGGTTTATACGATATATGAGTCAATTACACGAAGAATGCGGCGTATTCGGTATCCTGAGCAAGGAACGCAGGGACGTGGCCTCCACGGTGTATTACGGGCTGTTCGCCCTGCAGCACCGGGGCCAGGAAAGCTGCGGCATCGTGGTGAACGACGACGGCCTGTTCACCGCCCATAAGGACAACGGCCTGGTGAACGACGTGTTCACCCCCGACGAAATGACGAAGCTGGGCCTGGGCGATATGGCGGTGGGCCACGTGCGTTACGGCACCACCGGCTCCTCCTCCCGGATGAACGCCCAGCCCATCGTGGTCAACCATGTGAAGGGCCCCATGGCGCTGTGCCATAACGGCAACCTGGTGAACTCCGCCGAGCTGCGGGAGCAGCTGGAGCTGGGCGGCTCTATTTTCCATACCACCTCTGACACCGAAGTCATTTCTTATATTATTACCAAGGAACGCCTGACGGCCCCCTCCATTGAGGAGGCTCTTTGCCGCGCCATGCGCAGGATTCATGGCGCGTTTTCTCTTGTGGTCATGTCGCCCAGCAAGCTGATTGCCGCCCGTGACCCTCACGGCTTCCGCCCCTTGTGCTTTGGCACCCTGCCGGACGGCAGCTTCGTGGTGGCCAGCGAATCCTGCGCCTTGGACGCGGTAGGCGCGACAATGGTGCGGGACGTGGAGCCCGGCGAAATCATCGTATTTGAAAAGAGCGGCATGCGTTCCATCCGGGAGCACTGCGGCATTTGCAAGCCCTCTCTGTGCGTGTTTGAGTACATTTATTTCGCCCGGCCCGATTCTGTGATCGACGGGGCCAGCGTTCATGAAGCCCGCGTGCGGGCTGGCGCGTGCCTGGCGAAGACCCATCCCGTGGATGCGGACATCGTTGTCGGCGTGCCGGATTCCGGCCTGGACGCCGCCATCGGCTACAGCCAGGAAAGCGGCATTCCCTACGGCATGGGCTTTATCAAGAACCGCTATATCGGCCGCACCTTCATTTCTCCGGGGCAAAAGAGCCGCGAGGACAAAGTGCGCATTAAGCTGAACCCCATCGCTTCCGTGGTGCGGGGCAAACGCGTGGTACTGATCGACGATTCCATCGTGCGCGGCACCACCAGCAAGCGCATCGTGAACCTGCTGCGGGAAGCGGGCGCGACGGAAGTGCATTTCCGCGTCACCGCACCGCCCTTCCTGAATCCCTGCTACTACGGCACGGACATCGATTCCCGCGACCATCTGATCGCCTGCCGCCATTCCATCCCCGAAATCGCGGAGATCATCGGCGTGGATTCCCTGGGTTATCTGGATATGAACGACGTGCACTGCCTGGCGGACGGCGGTACCCTGTGCGGCTACTGCGACGCCTGCTTCTCCGGCAACTACACCACAGAAATCCCCACCAACCGCGCCAAGTCCCGGTTCGAGTACAAGAAGAGCGAAAGGCGGCCCGAAGAATGAAGAGCTATTCCGAATCCTATAAAGCCTCCGGCGTGGACATCACCGCGGGCTACAAGGCCGTGGAGCTGATGAAAAGCCATATCGCCCGCACCCTGACAGCGGGAGCCCTCGGCGGCGTGGGCGGCTTTGGCGGGCTGTTCGAGCTGGACGTGAAGGGCATGGAGCAGCCTGTGCTGGTCAGCGGCACCGACGGCGTGGGCACCAAACTCAAGCTGGCGTTTGACCAGAACAAGCACGACACAGTGGGCATCGACTGCGTGGCCATGTGCGTCAACGACGTGATCGTCTGCGGGGCCAAGCCCCTGTTCTTCCTGGACTATATCGCCTGCGGCAAGAACGTGCCGGAGAAGATCGCCTCCATCGTGGCGGGCGTGTGCGAAGGCTGCGTGCAGAGCGGCGCGGCGCTCATCGGCGGGGAGACCGCCGAAATGCCCGGCTTCTATCCCGAGGACGAATACGACCTGGCGGGCTTCTGCGTCGGCGTGGTGGACAAGAAAAAAATTCTGGACAAAACCGCTGTCCGGCCCGGCGATGTTCTGATCGCCCTGCCCTCCACCGGTGTCCATTCCAATGGCTTTTCCCTGGTTCGGAAAATCATTGCCGATCTGGATCTGAACATGCCCTTTGGGGATTCCACCCTGGGCCAGACCCTGCTGACCCCCACGAAGATTTACGTGAAGGACGTGCTGCCCCTGGTGGAGCAAGGCCTGATCAAGTCCGCGGCGCATATTACCGGCGGCGGCTTCTTTGAAAATATTCCCCGGGCTTTGCCGGACGGCGTGTCCGCTAAAGTGAACAAGGCCGCGGTCAGGACGCCCGAAATCTTCCGCTTCCTCCAGGAAAAAGGAAACATCCCCGAGCGCGATATGTTCAACACCTTCAACATGGGCGTGGGCATGGCGCTGGTAGCCAGCCCGGAGAAAGCCGAAAAGGTGCTGTCCCTGTGCCCCGGCAGCTATGTGCTGGGCGAAATCGTGGAAGGCAATGAAGGGGTGATCCTGGCATGAGCACGGTCAAAACCGCCGTGCTGGTGTCCGGCGGCGGCACCAACCTGCAGGCGCTGATCGACGCGAAAGCAGCGGGCAAGCTGCCCCACGTGGAATTCGTTTCCGTGATCGCCTCCCGGCCCGACGCCTACGCCCTGACCCGCGCGGAAAAGGCGGGCATCCCCACCTATGTGGCCCAGCGCAAGGGCACAACCCAGGAAGCCTTTGAAGCGGAGATTTTAGCTGAACTGCAAAAAAAGCAGGTGCAATTGATCATCCTGGCCGGGTTCATGAGCATCCTGTCCGAAGATTTCGTGAAGCGTTATCCCCGCCGCATCCTGAACGTGCATCCCGCCCTGCTGCCCGCCTTCGGCGGCAAGGGCTATTATGGGCTCCACGTCCATGAAGCCGCGCTGGCAAGAGGCGTCAAGGTCACCGGCGCCACGGTGCATTATGTGAACGAGATCGCCGACGGGGGAGAGATCATCCTCCAGAAAGCCGTGAACGTGGAGCCGGGCGACACCCCCGAAATCCTCCAGCGCCGGGTCATGGAGCAGGCTGAATGGATCATCCTGCCCCAAGCGGCGGAATTGGCGGCGCAAACAATTCTCCGTGTTTAAAATGTGATCGATCAATCAATAAACATCAATCGTGATTGTTGCTTTGTCATCCCGACCGAAGCGGAGCGAGAGCGAAGCGTAGTGGAGGGACCTGGGAGTTCCTTGTCACATTGTTTGGTTTACCTCATCGCTCTCAGATCCCTCGACTGCGCCTCGCCTCTTGCTCGGCTTCGCTCGGGATGACAAGTATGTTGCTTATTTGTACTGGTATGGTTTCAAAAAAACTCCACACTCCACTCTCCAAACTCCACACTCCGCTTTCCAAACTCCACACTTTCAGAAAGGGGCCGACCTATCATGCAGAAAGTATCCATCGCCTCCCTCCTCTCCTCCAACGTCTATCCCGGCCGCGGCATTATCGTGGGCACCACCCCCGATGGAACAAAGGCCGTGACCGCTTATTTCATCATGGGCCGCAGCGAGAACAGCCGCAACCGCGTGTTCCGCGCCGAGGGCAACGACGTGATGATCTACCCCTATGACGAATCCAAGGTGGAAGACCCGTCCCTCATCATTTACGCCCCTGCCCGGGCGCTGAAAAACAAGCTGATCGTCACCAATGGCGACCAGACCGACACCATCCGTGATTTCCTGAACAAGCACGACTCCTTTGAAAACGCCCTGCGCACCCGGGGCTTCGAGCCGGACAAGCCCAATTACACCCCCCGCATCAGCGCCCTGCTGCACTTCAACGCCAGCTATTGGTATCAGATGAGCATCCTCAAGTGCGCCGACGGCGAAGGCAAGAAGTGCAACCGCTATACCTTCGACCTGGCTTCCGTTCCCGGCCTGGGCCACTTCATCCACACTTACCAGGGCGACGGCAAGCCCCTGCCCTCCTTTGAAGGGGAACCCGAACAGATCGAAACCATGAACGATATCGACGAATTTACCAACGCCATCTGGGAAAACCTGAACGAAGCCAACAAGATTTCCCTGTTCGTGCGCTATATCACCCTGAAAAATGGCGACGCGGAAACCCGCATTGTCAATAAATATCAGTAAAAAAGGAGAGTCCGCGTCATGAAAGAATTTGAATTGAAATACGGCTGCAACCCCAACCAGAAGCCCGCGAAAGTCTACATGAAGGATGGGGGAGACCTGCCCTTTGAAATCCTCTGCGGCCGTCCCGGCTACATCAATTTCCTGGACGCGCTCAACTCCTGGCAGCTGGTGAAGGAGCTGAAAGCGGCGTTGAACATGCCCACCGCCGCGTCCTTCAAGCACGTATCGCCCACCTGCGCCGCCGTGGGCCTGCCCCTCAGCGATAAGCTCATGAAAGCCTGCTTTGTGGATGACATTCCGGGTCTCAACGAATCCCCCCTGGCCTGCGCTTACGCCCGCGCCCGCGGTACGGACCGCATGAGTTCCTTTGGCGACTGGATCGCCCTGTCCGACGTGTGCGACAAGACCACCGCCCTCATCATCAAGCGTGAAGTCAGCGACGGCATCATCGCCCCCGGCTATACCGACGAAGCCCTGGAAATTCTCCAGTCCAAACGCAAGGGCAATTACAACATCGTGAAGATCGACCCCGATTATGTGCCCAATCCCGTGGAAACCAAGGACGTGTTTGGCGTCACCTTCCAGCAGGGCCGCAACAACTTTGAAATCAACGAAACGCTGCTGCAAAACATCCCCACCGCGAAGAAGGACCTGCCCGCCGAAGCCAAGCGGGATCTGATCATTTCCCTCATTACCCTCAAATACACCCAGTCCAATTCCGTCTGCTACGCTTACGACGGCCAGGCCATCGGCGTGGGCGCGGGCCAGCAAAGCCGCATCCACTGCACCCGTCTGGCCGGCGACAAGGCTGATAAGTGGCATCTGCGCCAGAGCGACAAGGTGCTTTCCCTGCCCTTCCTGCCCACCCTGGGCCGCGCTGACCGGGACAACGTGATCGACGTATACCTGTCCGACCAGGACGAGGACGTGCTGGCCGACGGCAACTGGCAGAAGTTCTTTACCGAATGCCCCGCGCCCTTTACCCGCGCCGAAAAGCGCGCCTTCCTGGACGCCATCACCGGCGTGTCCCTGGGCAGCGACGCCTTCTTCCCCTTCGGCGACAACATTGAGCGCGCCCGCCGCTCCGGCGTTTCCTATGTGGCCCAGCCCGGCGGCTCCATCCGCGACGACCAGGTCATCGAAACCTGCGATAAATTCGGCATGGTCATGGCCTTCACCGGCATGCGCCTGTTCCATCATTAAGGACGAAAAAGTTTTCTGGGGGGGAACCGCTCTTTGGAAGCCAAAGAGCGGTTCCCCCCAAACCCCCTTCCGAGAAAGCTGTAAAAGATGAAAGCTACTTTCCTTTCCTTCCCTATGCGTTGACAAAATAGTCATATTGCATTACAATGTGACTACAATAAGGAAAGGAAGTGCTGCGTATGACCCAGAGGATTTCGATTCGCCCTTCCCGTGACCTGAGAACCCATTATGCCCAGCTCTCGGCGGAAGCAAAGCAGAATCCCATAGCGATCACCGTAAACGGCAGGGAGGACACTGTTCTGCTTGCCCATGAGCAATACATGGAGCAGCAACGGAAAATGGAAGAAATGGAAAGCCGGCTGGCTGTTTACGCTCATCTGGCTCAAGCCGCCGACGATGTGAAGCTCGGCAGAGTGCAGCCCGCAAACGAAGCCTTTGAGGACATCCTCCGGGAATTGAGGGCTGACGCAAAATGAAGTGGAATGTCCTCATGACTGATACCGCCAAACAGGACTTTCGGGAAATCACCCTGAATCTTTACGAACAGTCAGTAAATTTGGATACCGCAGTTTCCTTTGTCACTGCCCTTCAGGAGCAATCCCTTGCGCTGGAATCCTATCCGGAAAGAGGTGCTGTTCCTAAGGATTATGTGCTCAAAGCATTGGGCTATCGGTATCTGGTATATAAGCATTATCTGACTTTCTACCTGATGGATGACTCTGAACACAAGGTCTATCTCCACACTTTCTTCAATGAGAAGCAGGACTATTTCCACTATATGCGGAAGCGGATTTGACCGAAAGGGAAATACATGGAAGAACAGTTTCTCACGCTAATGGCGGATTTGGACGATGCTTCCCAAAGGCGCATGGGCGAATGGTATCAGTCCTTAAAGGAAGCGGGTTTTACCGGGACGCAGACCCCGCTTCCTTACCATATCAGCCTGTCCACGTTTCCGCTGGAAAAGGAGCGGGAAGCGGTGGAACGGATGAAAAAAGCCGCGGCGGCTTTTCCTCCGATTCCGGTACACATCAGTCATATCGGCATTTTCCCCGGCGGCCAGGTTCTGTTTGGCGCGCCGGAAAGAAGCGCTGAACTGACCGCGCTTCACGACGTCTGTGATTCAGGCGCGCCCCAGCCTTACCCCTGGACGCCACACGTCACCATCCTGATCGACACGCCGGAAACGGTTTGCGCGGCGGTGCCTGTGCTGGTGCGTTCCTTCACACCCTTTATTGGCAAAATAACCAGGCTGCATTTATGCGCCTTCTGGCCGACGCGGGAAATCGCGGCGATGCCATTGACGGGCGGTCAATAAATCAACCGTCGTTTCAGCCAGGTCTTTTGTTTCGTATTGAATCCATACAAGGAGGCCCCTCCATGAAAATACTTGTCGTCGGTTCCGGCGGGCGGGAGCATGCCATCATCAAGGCGCTGAAAAAGAGCCCGGAAGCGGAAACCATTTACGCCCTGCCGGGGAACGGCGGGATTGCCAGGGACGCGGTTTGCGTACCCATCGGGGCGAAGGACATTGACGGCATCGTGAAGTTTGCCGTTGAAAATAAGGTCGACTTCGCCGTAGTGGCCCCGGACGACCCGCTGGCCCTGGGCGCGGTGGACGCGCTGGAGGCGGCGGGTGTGCCCTCCTTCGGCCCCAGAAAGAACGCCGCCCGCATTGAGGCCAGCAAGGTGTTTGCCAAGGAGCTGATGCAGAAGTACGGCATCCCGACAGCCAAATGCCGGGTGTTCACAGACGCCGACAGCGCCCGGGCATACCTCAAAACCGCGCCGCTTCCCGCCGTTATCAAGGCTGACGGCCTGGCATTGGGCAAGGGCGTCATCATTGCCCAGACCCATGAGGAAGCCGACGCCGCCATCCACGACATGATGGAAAACAAAGTGTTCGGCGACAGCGGCAGCCGGGTGGTCATTGAGGAGTTTTTGGAGGGCCCCGAGGTTTCCGTGCTTGCGTTCACGGATGGAAAAACCATCAAGCCCATGGTGTCCTCCATGGATCACAAGCGCGCCCTGGACGGCGACCAGGGCCTGAACACCGGCGGCATGGGCACCATCGCGCCGAACCCCTATTACACAAACGATGTAGCCGAGCGCTGCATGAAGGAAATCTTCCTGCCCACCATCCACGCCATGGAAAAGGAGGGCTGCCCCTTCCAGGGCTGCCTGTATTTCGGCCTGATGGTCACGAAGGACGGACCCAAGGTGATCGAATACAACTGCCGATTCGGCGATCCGGAAACGCAGGTGGTGCTGCCGCTTTTAAAGAGCGATTTGCTCGCCGTCATGCAGGCTACCCGCAACGGGACGCTGGCTGAGTGTCCGGTGGAATTCTCCGACGGCTCCGCCTGCTGCGTCATCATGGCCAGCCGGGGCTATCCGCAGAAATATGAAAAGGGCTTCCCCATCACCCTGACGCCCGACACGGACGAAATCACGACGTATATCGCCGGGGCGAAGCTGGGGGAGAGCGGCGAACTGCTCACCAACGGGGGCCGGGTGCTGGGCGTGACCGCCACGGCGGACAGCCTGAAAGACGCCATCGCCAATGCCTATGCCGCCGTGGAGAAAACGCAATTTGACAACGCTTTCTATCGCCGGGACATCGGCCAGCGGGCGCTGAAAGCAGACAGGTAGAATACGCTGGGGGCTGCGCGCCCCCAGACCTGCGGCAAGGGATTTCATCCCTTGCATCCCAGCTAGCGATTGAATAGGTACGGTATAGAAAACAAGTTTCGCCTGTTACGCTGGGATTACGATATGTTTGCGTGCTTCTGGCCCAAGAAAGCCGGGAAAAATCGTGGGGGAAAGTGAACTTTCCCTCGCGGATGATTCCTCAGCTTTCCCTGGATGCAAAGCATCCAGGCTGGCGGCTTTCAGCCGCCGGGCCAGAAGCCTTACAGCGTTAAGCCATACTTTTTTTGCGGGTCCAGGGTACTCAGTGCCCTGGTGGGGTGCGGGGCAAAGCCCCGCCGTTTCCCTTGTTTGCAATCTGCAAACTGCAAGTAATGAAAGCGGAGGGGTAACATGGTATATCGCGTATACGTGGAGAAAAAACCCGGCCTGGCCCACGAGGCTCAGAGCCTGAAAAATGATTTAAAGCACCTGCTGGGCATCGAACGCCTGAAGAACGTGCGCCTGCTGAACCGCTACGACGTGGAAAACATTGACGCGGATTTGTTCGAGCACCTGAAAACCACCGTGTTTGGCGAGCCGCAGCTGGACAATGTGACGGAAGAGATGCCGGACGCCGAGGGCGCTATCGTGTTTGCCGCGGAATACCTGCCCGGCCAGTTCGACCAGCGGGCGGACAGCGCCAGCCAGTGCATTCAGCTGATTTCTAAGGGCGACCGTCCTCTGGTGCGTACCGCACGGGTGTATTACCTGTACGGCGAATTGACGGACAGCGACCTGGCCGCCGTCAAAAAATATGTCATCAACCCTGTGGAAAGCCGGGAAGCGGGCCTGGCCCCCTTCTCCACTTTGAAAATGGATTACGACCAGCCGCCCATGGTGGAAACCCTGCACGGCTTCCTGGATCTGGACGAAGCGGGCCTGGACGCGTTTGTGAAAAAGTACGGCCTGGCCATGGACGACGATGATTTAAAGTTCTGCCGGGAGTATTTCAAACGGGAAAACCGGGAGCCTACCCTCACCGAGATCCGGATGCTGGACACCTATTGGAGCGACCATTGCCGCCACACCACCTTCCTGACCCACCTGACCGACGTGCGGTTTGACGACCTCGCCGCTCAAAAAACCTATGAGGAATACCTGAACGTCCGGGAAAAACTGGGCGTTAAAAAGCCCGTCTGCCTCATGGACATCGCCACCATCGGGGCCAAATATCTGAAAAAGCAGGGCTTGCTTTCCAAGCTGGACGAGTCCGAGGAAATCAACGCCTGCACGGTGAAAATCCAGGTGAACACGGAAAGGGGCCCGGAGGACTGGCTGCTGCTCTTTAAGAACGAAACCCACAACCACCCCACCGAAATCGAGCCCTTCGGCGGCGCGGCCACCTGCATCGGCGGGGCCATCCGCGATCCCCTGTCCGGACGCGCCTATGTGTACGCCGCCATGCGCGTGACCGGGGCCGCCGACCCCACCGTAGCGCTGTCCGAAACCCTGCCCGGCAAGCTGCCCCAGCGCAAGATCGTCACCACCGCCGCGGCGGGCTATTCCTCCTATGGCAACCAGATCGGCCTGGCCACCGGCGAAGTGCATGAAATCTATCATCCCGGCTACGCCGCCAAGCGTATGGAAATCGGCGCGGTGATCGCCGCCGCCCCCGCGGAAAACGTGCGGCGGGAATGCCCCGAACCCGGCGACGTGATCATTTTGCTCGGCGGGCGCACGGGCCGCGACGGCTGCGGCGGAGCCACGGGCTCGTCGAAAGCCCATACGCTGCAATCCATTGATACCTGCGGCGCGGAGGTGCAGAAGGGCAACGCACCGGAGGAACGCAAGCTGCAGCGGCTGTTCCGGAATAAGGAAGCCTCCCTGCTCATCAAGCGCTGCAACGACTTTGGCGCGGGCGGCGTTTCCGTGGCCATCGGCGAGCTGGCTGACGGTATCGCCATCGACCTGGACAAGGTGCCCAAGAAGTACGAGGGACTGGACGGCACCGAGCTGGCGATCTCCGAATCCCAGGAGCGCATGGCCGTGGTGGTCGCGCCTCAGGACGCCGAAAAGTTCATTGCCCTGGCCGACGCGGAAAACCTGGAAGCCACCATCGTGGCGACGGTGCAGGCTGAACCGCGCCTCACCATGAAATGGCGCGGGGAAACCATCGTGAATATCTCCCGGGCATTCCTCAATTCCAACGGCGCGCCCAAGCAGACCGCGGCTCACGTGCTGGCTCCTGTCTGCGACAGCCGGAAAATCCCCGCTTCCTTTGCGGCCTGCATGAAGGAAACGGCGGGCAATCTGAACACCTGCTCCCAGCGCGGCCTGTCCGAACGGTTTGACTCCACCATCGGCGCGGGCACGGTGCTCATGCCCTTTGGCGGCAAGAATCAGTTGACCCCCATTCAGGCCATGGCCCATAAAATTTCCCGGGAAGCGGGCGACACCGATACCGTGTCCCTCATGGCCTGGGGCTGTGATCCTTATGTGACCCAAGCCAGCCCGTACCGGGGCGCGTATCTGGCGGTAATCCAATCCATTGCCAAGCTGATTGCCACCGGCGCGTCCCTGGACGATACCTACCTGACCTTCCAGGAATATTTTGAAAAACCCCAGGGCAAAGCGGACCGGTGGGGGAAACCCCTGGCCGCGCTGCTGGGCGCTTTGCAGGCCCAGTGGGATGTGGGCTGCGGCGCCATTGGCGGCAAGGACTCCATGAGCGGCACCTTTGAACAGCTGGACGTGCCGCCCACCCTGGTGTCCTTCGCCGTGACAACCGACAAAATCAACGAAGTGCGCTCCCCCGAATTCAAAGGCGCAGGGCACAAAGTGGTTCTTTTGGCTCCTGAATATGACAAAAATGGTCTGCCCCAAAAGGACAGCTTCAAGGCGCTTTTGACGCAGGTGCATGAATTGCTGCAAAGCGGAAAAGCACTGTCCGCCTGGACGATCGACCAGGGCGGCGTCGCCGAAGGCATCCTGAAAATGACGCTGGGCAACGGCTTCGGTTTCGCCTTTGACGGTGACGTTTCTCTGGAACTGCTGTCGCGCAAGCAGTACGGCGCATTCATTCTGGAACTGGCGGGCGAAGAAATGCTGGGCGTTTCCCTGGGCCGCACCACCGAAGAAAAGCGCTTCACCTGGCAAGGCGAAGCGGTTTCCCTGGATGAATTATCCAGGCTCTATGAAGGCAGGCTGGAAAGCGTGTATCCCGCCACCGTGCCGGGCAAGCAAGAGGTACCCACCATCAGCGCGGAAAGCAGGCCGGCAGTAAAGCCCAAGGCTTCCATCGCCGTGCCCCGGGTGCTGATTCCCGTGTTCCCCGGCACCAATTGCGAATATGATTCCCTGAAAGCCGTAGAACGCGCGGGACTGAAAGGCGAGATCCTGGTGCTGAACAACCTGACCGCCCAGGGCGTTTCCGACTCCGTGGAGCGGTTCAGCAAGGCGCTGAAAAACGCGCAGATCGTGTTCATCCCCGGCGGCTTCTCCGGCGGCGACGAGCCCGACGGCAGCGGCAAATTCATCACCGCCTTCTTCCGCAGCGCCGCTGTCACCGAGGGTATTCACGATTTGCTGGACAACCGCGACGGCCTGATGCTGGGCATCTGCAACGGCTTCCAGGCGCTAATCAAGCTGGGCCTGGTGCCCTACGGCAAAATCACCGAGCCAAGCAGCCTCGCCCCGACTCTGACCTACAACACCATTGGCCGCCACCAGAGCCGTCTGGTGCGCACGCGAGTCGCGTCCGCCAACTCTCCATGGCTGCTGGAAACCCATGTGTGCGACGTGTTCACCGTGCCCATCAGCCACGGAGAGGGACGTTTCCTGTGCAGTGACGAGGTGCTGAAAACGCTGATCGCCAACGGCCAGGTTGCCACCCAGTACGTGGATCTGGACGGCCAGCCCACCGACGATATTCTCTTTAACCCCAACGGCTCCGTGGCCGCCATCGAAGGTATTCTGTCCCCCGACGGGCGGGTGCTGGGCAAGATGGGCCACAGCGAGCGCGTGGGCGACGGGCTGTATCGCAACGTGCCCGGCAATTACGACATGGGCCTGTTCCGTAGCGCGAAGAAGTATTTTGGTTAATGAAGATATTACTGGGGGAAACCTCTCTTTGGTGCCCAAAGAGAGGTTTCCCCCAGACCCCCCTTCCGAGAAAAGCGAAAAGGGGAATCTGTTTTTGCTACTGTCATATTGGCTTTTTTATATTTGAAGCATGCCTCTTTACTGGGGCGTGTTCTTTTTTGTATTCGCATATTTCAGGACAGCCATGGACACGCTAAATCAGACAACAGCGGCGGCGGAAAAACGCCGCGGGAGGAGGAAATAGATGGCGGTTGGATTGATTGTGCTGTCCATTGTGTCGGTGCTGGTGGTGTTCGGCGCGGCGCAGCGGGTGCTGGACCGGATGCAGCTGAGCGACCGGGCGGCGCTGGTGATTGCGGCGCTGATTTTCTTTGGCAGCTTCGTGCCGGACATTCGCTTCGGGCGTGTGGCGGTAAATCTGGGCGGGGCGGTGATTCCCTTCGGGGTGTGCGTGTGGCTGCTTTTTAAAACAGACACCCGGAAGGAGGTTGTCCGCGCGCTCGTTGGCAGCGTCATCACGGCGACGGCGGTATATGCCCTGGGGCGGCTGCTGCCAGCTGAACCGGAAAACATGGTGCTGGACCCCAATTATACCTACGGGATCGCGGGCGGTATTGTGGCCTACGTTCTGGGCCGGTCGCGCCGCGCGGCATTCATTTGCGGTACGCTGGGCGTGATTTTGGCGGACGTTGCCGTGGCGGTCATCAACTGGCAGAACGGCGTCGCGTCCACCCTGCGCATCGGCAGCACGGGGATGATGGACACGGTAGTGATTTCCGGCATCCTGGCTGTCCTGCTGGCGGAGCTGATGGGCGAACTGATCGAACGCATGGCGCGGCCCGCAGGTCAGGAGCATCAAAATCGGGATGCGGTGCGCGTCCCAGTGCGGAGGGGAGGCAGAAATTAAGTGAAGAAAGTTTATGCATGGTTCTGTCTGGTCATCCTGCTGGCCGCTCCGTTTTCGGCGTTCGCCGAGGCGGAGGAGGAAAACACGGTCTATGAATTACTGGATGAAAACGGCGAAACTGTCACCCTGTACGCGGGAACGCCCGATGCGGGGGATGAGTACATCGCGGAAAACAACCGGCATTACCGGATTGCACAAGTTGATCCTGACAGTAGAAAAGCGCGAATGGAGAGTTTGGGCGATTTCGTTTTGCCCGATGTGAGCTGGCTGGAGGAGGATTCCCAGCCCGTCAGCACCAATAAAAAGGCGGTGGCGATGTACTGCACCCACAGCGACGAAAGCTACGAGCCGGGCGACGGAGCCAGCAGCAAGGAAAAGCGCGGCGGCATTTACGATGTGGCCGAGCGACTGAAAACCGCGCTGGAAAAGAAGGGAATCACGGTGTATTACAGCGCCGAAAACCATTATCCCCACGACGCGGGCGCCTACCGCCGCAGCCGCGCCACTGCCGCGTCCCTGGCGGAGGAGGGCGTGGACGCCATCTTTGATGTGCACCGGGACGGCATCCCCGACGCGAAACAGTACGAAAGCCAGGTGAAGGGCGAGGACGTGACGAAGGTGCGCCTGCTGGTAGGGCGGCAGAACCAGAACGCCGACGCCAACAAGCAATTCGCCGCTCAGATCAAGGCCGTGGCGGACAAGCTATATCCCGGTCTTGTGAAGGACATCTACATGGGCAAGGGCAGCTACAACCAGGATTTAATGAGCAAGTCTGTGCTGCTGGAATTCGGCACCCACAAGAGCGACAAAAACGAAGTGCTGGCCTCCACCGCCTACATGGCCGACGTGTTGAACCGCGCGCTTTACGGCGGTGTCTCCGGCGCGGCAGGCAAGGCGAAAAGCACGGCGAAGGAAAACGAAGGCGGATGGACGGGCGTCGGCTGGCTGGCGGTGATCGGCCTGAGCGGGCTGTTCCTTTATGCCTTCGCTGCGTCGGGAAATCTCAAAATCGCGGGAGCAAAAATGAAACGCTCTCTCCAGGAAATGACCGGGGGAGTGCTTGGTGGCAGGCACGATGAGGGAGGCAAATAAAAACAATTGCTTTATGAATCATTGGGCACTATAAATCACTAAGGGAAACGCTGGGGCTGTTCGCCCCAGACCCCAACCAGGGTCCTGAGGACCCTGGACCCGCAACTGGCGAAATAACGTTGTTGA
>CADCJO010000011.1 GCA_902801765.1 uncultured Eubacteriales bacterium | reverse complement strand
CAAGCAGATTCTACAAATCAAGCAATATCCGCTATTGAGGTCCAGGAGATGAAATCTCCTGGTGCAGGTGCACGAGGGCCGCACAGGCCCTCGCCTCGTTATTGCTTTTTACCCTTCACAACATGACTGTTAAGAATTTAGAATAGCGAAAGTATTATTCGTATGATTCATGGACAGATTATCCGCCCTGATGGTTGCGGTTGGGGCCGCGTAGGAAATCGCCTTCCGCGGCGGGATGAGGCAGGGGGATGATGACATGCTGGCCCGCGACGGACACGGTATCCCGCTGTTCGCCGGAATCGGCCAGGGTGATGGATTCTACCCGAAAGGGGAAAGACCCTGCCGGGCAGAGCAGTTCCAGCGTATCACCCACATAAAAACGGTTTTTGAGCGACAGCTCCGCCTGCCCGTCCTGCCAGCTTTCCACCCGGGCCACGTATTCCATCTCCTGGGTGAAACCGGCGGCTCCCGCCATGGGGGAGGGCGGGCCGAAGTAAAAACCGGTGTTGAAGGCGCGGTGGCTGGCTTTGCAAAGCTCTCTTTCCAGTTCGGGGAGCAGCGCTCGGTAATCATCTTCGCTTTTCGCCAGCGCGTCCAGGGCCCGGCGATACGCGCCGACCACCGTCGCTACGTAATATTCCGTTTTCATCCGCCCCTCGATTTTGAGGCTGCCGATGCCCGCGTTGATCAGCTCCGGCAGATGGGACAGCATGTTCAGATCATACGCAGACAATAGGTAGGTGCCCCGCGCGTCCTCCTCGATGGGCCAGTATTCGCCGGGCCGCTTCTTTTCCACCAGCGCGTATTCCCAGCGGCAAGGCTGGGCGCAGGCCCCGCGGTTGCCGCCGCGCCCTGTCAGGTGGTCGGACAGCATACAGCGCCCGGAATAGCTCATGCACATCGCTCCATGCACGAAGGCCTCCAATTGCAATTGTTCAGGCAATTGTTTTTTCAATTCGGCGATCCTTTGCAGGGACAGCTCCCGGGCCAGCACGATTCTTTCCGCGCCCTGGTCATAATAGAACCGGGCGGCCTCGGCGTTCAGGGTATTTGCCTGGGTGCTGATGTGCAACGGAAAATCCGGCACTTCCCTGCGCAGCATCAGGAACGCGCCTAAGTCGCTGACCAGCGCCGCGTCCACCCCCAGGTCACACGCCCGCCGCGCGGCGTCTTTCAGCGCGTCCATTTCATCCTGATAGGGCAGGATGTTCAGCGTGAGATAAAATCTCTTTCCCTGGCTGTGCAGCAGCGCCAGCGCCTGCGCCAATTCCTCCCAGGTGAAATTTCCGGCGAACGCCCGCAGGCCGAAGCTCGGCAGCGCCCCGTACACCGCGTCCGCGCCGAAACGCAGCGCGGCTTTCAATTGCGCCATGCCCCCCGCGGGAGCCAGCAGTTCAGGCAGGTTCATGTTCCCCTCCGTTTCTCCATTCTTCTTCTGTATCATAAAGGATGGCCCCGTGAAAAGCAAGAAGAATTTCTATCGCAGAGCAATCGTTTATTTCTTTTTTGTAAAGAAATGATTACGAAAGCAAGAAGCAAAACAACATTGTGTAGGGGCGGATATCATTCGCCCGCACAGCAGAAATGGAAGTACGTATGAAAATGTAGCTATTATAACGATTTGCAGAACGGGCGGATGATATCCGCCCCTACATTTTTCCGTGGATTTGCAGTGTGCTGATTTCATAAGCGATTGCCCTGATTTCTATTGAATAAATGGTTGCAATTCTTTTTCGGTTGTTATATAATGCTTTCTGTTACAGGCAATGCACGGGACCATGCCGCCACATTCCAGAGAGCGCGCCAGCGGTGAAACGCGCGCAACGGCAGGCAAGCCCGCCCGTGGGCCAGCGGCCAATCCCCGCCGGGGCGCTCCCGTTACAGGGCGATGAAAGCCGGGCGCTGCTGAAAGCAAGCGCCAAGCAAGGTGGTACCGCGAAGCAAGACTTCGTCCCTGCAAAGGAACGAGGCTTTTATTTTTGGAGGAGGGAATCCATTCATGGCAAAGGAAAAGAAACAGGAATTCGTGCAGCACATCACGCCCCGGGACGAGAATTTCTCCCAGTGGTATACCGACGTGGTCACCCAGACAGACCTCATGGACTACACCCCCGTGCGCGGCTGCATGGCGCTTAAGCCCTACGGCAACCGCATATGGGAGCTGATTCATGAGCAGCTGGACCAGATGTTCAAGGATACGGGCCACGAAAACGTGTCCATGCCCATGCTGATTCCCGAATCCCTGCTGCTGAAGGAAGCCGACCACGTGGAAGGCTTCGCCCCCGAAGTGGCCTGGGTCACCCAGGGGGGCACCGAAAAGCTCCAGGAACGCCTGGCCGTGCGCCCCACCAGCGAAACCATTTTCTGCACCATGTTCTCCAAGTGGGTGCAGTCCTACCGCGACCTGCCCCTCAAGTACAACCAGTGGTGCTCCGTGATGCGTTGGGAAAAGACCACCCGCCCCTTCCTGCGCACGGCGGAATTCTGGTGGCAGGAGGGCCACACCGTCCACGCCACCGCCGAGGAAGCGGAAGAAGAAACCCAGATGATGCTGAACGTCTACAAAACCTTCTGTGAAAAGAACCTGGCCATTCCCGTGTTCGCGGGCCAGAAATCCGATAAGGAAAAGTTCGCCGGCGCCCGGGCCACCTACTCCGTGGAAGCCATGATGCAGGACGGCAAGGCGCTGCAGGCCGGCACCAGCCACAACTTCGGCACCAACTTCGCCGTGCCCTTCAACATCCAGTATCTGAGCAAGGACAGCAAGCTGGAATACTGCCACGAAACCAGCTGGGGCGTTTCCACCCGTCTCATCGGTGCTATCATCATGACCCACGGCGACGAGCGCGGCCTGAAGCTGCCCCCCATGATTGCGCCCTTCCAGGCCGTTATCCTGCCCATCGCGGCGCATAAGGGCGGCGTGATGGAAAAGTGCGAGGAAGCCTTCAACACGCTCAAAGCCGCCGGTATCCGGGTGAAGCTGGACGACCGGGACAATGTGTCTCCCGGCTGGAAGTTCAACGAGTGGGAGCTGAAAGGCGTGCCCGTCCGCGTGGAGCTGGGGCCTAAAGACATTGAAAACGGCGTGGCCACCGTGATGCGCCGCGACACTTTTGAAAAGACCACGATCCCGCTGGACAACCTGGCGGAGGAAATCAAAAAGCTGCTGGAGGATATTCAGCAGAACATGTACAAAATCGCCGACGAATTCCGCCTGGCCCACACCAAGGACGTTCATAACTATGAAGAACTGAAAGCCCAGGTGGAGGGTGGCTATGCCCGCGCCATGTGGTGCGGCGACCGTGCCTGCGAGGACAAGATCAAGGAGGAAACCAACGCTACCTCCCGCAATATGCCCTTCGACCAGACCCCCTTCGGCGACACCTGCGTCTGCTGCGGACGAAAGGCCAATAAGGTCATGTACTTTGCCAAGGCTTATTGATATACTGGGGGAAACCTCTCTTTGATGTCCAAAGAGAGGTTTCCCCCAGACCCCTTTCTGAGAAAGACAAAAAGGGATAAAGCAAATCTGTACTTTTTACTTCTGCTGTATGAGAATGAATGAGGGGAAACAAACGTGAGAACAGAACATGATTCCATCGGCATGGTGAACCTGCCGGACAATGCGTATTACGGCGTACAATCCATGCGCGCGAAGGAAAACTTTCCCATGACGGGCCACCTGATGCACCCGTACATGATCGAAAGCCTGGTCATGATCAAGAAGGCCGCCGCCATCGCCAACCAGCGGGCGGGGATGCTGAAGCCCGAAATCGCCTCCGCCATCATTCGGGCCTGCGATGAGATCCTGAACGGCAAATGGCGCGACCAGTTCATCGTCGATCCCATCCAGGGCGGCGCGGGCACGTCGGCCAACATGAACGCCAACGAAGTGGTGGCCAACCGCGCCTGCGAGATTCTGGGCGGGCAGAAGGGCGACGGCACCGTGCATCCCAATGACCACGTGAACATGGCTCAGTCCACCAACGACGTGTTCCCCTCGGCGGGCAAGCTGGCCGCCCTGCGGCTGACGGAAGCGCTGCTGTCCGCCCTGGACCGGCTGATCGCTGCCTTCGACCGTAAAGCTCAGGAAAACGCTACCGTCCTGAAGCTGGGCCGCACTCAGCTGCAGGACGCCGTGCCCATGTACCTGGGCCAGGAATTCAAGGCCCACGCCGCCGCCCTGCGCCGCTGCGCCAACCGCATTCTGCGCAGCCGCAACGAGCTGTTTGAATTGAACCTGGGCGCCACCGCCATCGGCACCAGCATCAACGCCAGCGACGGCTATCTCAGCTGCGTCATGGACATTCTGGCCGACCTGATCGGCCAGCCCGTCAAGGCCTCCGACGACCTGATCGACGCCACCCAGAACGCCGACAGCTTCGCCGCCATTTCCTCGGCCGTCAAGAACTGCGCGCTGGTGATGTCCAAAATCGCCAACGATATGCGCCTGCTTTCCAGCGGCCCCTGCGGCGGCATCGAGGAATTGCAGCTGCCCGCGCGCCAGCCCGGCTCCTCCATCATGCCCGGCAAGATCAATCCCGTCATTCCCGAGGTGGTCACCCAGGCGGCCTTCCTGGTGGCGGGCCACGATGTGACCATTTCCATGGCGGTGGAAGCGGGACAGTTGGAGCTGAACGCCTTTGAACCCGTGATTTTCTACTGCCTGTTTGAATCCCTTGAAGTGCTCACCCATGCCGCCGACACCTTCCGGGAGCGCTGCGTGGAAGGCATCCTGGCCGACGTGCAGCATTGCAGCGATATGCTCATGAATTCCACCGTCATCGCCACCGCCCTGTGCCCGCAGTTCGGCTACGAACGCGCGACGGCCATCGTGAAAAAGGCCCAGGCCGAGCACCGCACCGTCGTCGATGTGGCGCAGGAAGAACTGTCCATTCCCCCCGAAGCCCTGGAGCAGATCATCAACGACTGCCTGAAAGACCGCAGCTGACGAACGGAACCGCGTGATAAACCCGCTGTCTTTATTCAGCGGGCTTTGTTTTATTCAGTGGATTCTGTTAAGAATACAAAGAGAAATGATGCGGGGGGATACAGAACAGCTTTTTCCTTTTCGAAGTCCGATTAACCCTTTTCAATTGTTAAAAAATGCTGTATAATGAGGAAAAAGAAAGTTTCCATGTATGCGCGCAAGAATCGAACCGTGTTCTTCGTTAGGATGGATGGGAGCCGAAAGGATGTGACGATCATGGGCAGGAACTGGAAACGGGTTTTTGCCTGGGCATGTGTTTTCGCGGTGCTGCTTTCGTGCGCGCCCGCGCTGGCAGAGTTTTCCCCGCGTTATACGAAGCTGAACGCCGGAAACGGCCTGACCCTGACGCTGCGGATGAAGGCCGATGCGCTGTCGCCGCTGTCCAAGGCCGCGCTGGAAACGGTCAATGAATGGCTGGACGGGCTGGCGCTGACGGTGACGGCTGGCAAAAACAGCAGCGCGAATGTGAGCCTGATGGGGGAGAGCGTGCTGCGCGCCGACGTGCAGCGCAGGGAGGATTACACGCTCACCACCTTTTCCCCCGACGGCGGCAGCTATCTGACCGCGAGCGACGCGGCGGACGCGCTGACCCTTTTGTGCGGCAGGGATTTTGAATGGTTCGATCCCTCCGGCCTCCCCGGCGCGTATGTGAAGCTCGCGCCGCAGCTGTATGACAAGCTGGCGTCCCACGTGACGCCCAAAAAGTCGAAGGAAGGCACGTCGATCAAAAACGCGTCCAAGGCGGTCTCCAATGAAACCTATACCTTCTCCGGGGATGAGATGAACGAATTCTGGCCCCGGGTGCTGGACACGCTGCTGCCCGCGATGGAGGAAGCGCTGTCCTCCCAGCCCGGCCTGTGCGCCAAGGCGGAAGAACTGCTGGAGAATATAGAGTTTTCCGGGCAATGCAAGTTCAAGCGTTTCCTGGACAAAGCCGGGGACGACATGGGCCTGCAGTTCACCGGCAACGCGGCGCTGGGGGATGATAAGCGCAAGGTGACGCTGTTCTACGGCTTCACGCCGGATAAGGGCGGCTATCTTTCCTTCTCCGCCCCCGCGGTGAAGGGCAAAAACAACCTCAAGGTCACCTGCGCCGTGCAGATGACCGGCAAGAAAAACACGAATACCCTTGTCATTGAAAGCACGTATACCCGCACATTTGATGGGAAAACGGTGTCCGGCACAGTGAACGCGAACCTGAAAAACAGCCTGGGCCACGACGAAGAAAAGTGGACGGGCAAGGCCACCGTCACGCGCACCGAAAACAAGGTCAAGAGCACCTGGACACTGACGCCCGCCCTGACCTTTGACGACGAAGGCCTCAGCGGCAGTGTGGCGGTGCAGAAAAAAGAAGGCAGCAAAACCATGGTCAAGGCTGCGCTGGACGTGAAGATCGGTCCGTATGAGCAGGCGGAAGTGCCCGCCGCGGCCAGCGCAAAGGACCTGCGCAGCGCCGACCCGGACCGGGCGCTGATCACGGTGCAGGCAGAAACAGCCCCCCTGACCTACGCGTTGACCGGGCTGATCGAGCAGCTGACCGAAAAGGAACGGACGGGCTTGTTCGGCAATATTCGGGCGGACACCTGGATCAATGGCCCGCTGACCCCCGCGCTGGAAGCCGCTTTGGCGGAGCTGTCGGAGCCCGAGGAAGAACCCGAGGAGGAACCGGAAGAAGCGTGGGACGATGAGGAGAGCTACGACGAATCGGATGGCTGAATAACAGGAGGAGATTGCGCATGAAACGAGGAATAGCGTTCATTCTGGCGCTGCTGCTGGCGCTGAGCGCCGCGGCGGCGATGGCGGAAGACGATACGCTGCTGCATAAATTCTATCAGCAGGCGGCGAAGGAATCCGCCTATCGCGGCACGGTCACGTTTACCGTGATCGGGGAAGAAACGAAAGCGATTCCCGCCGAAATGTGGGCGCTGGTCAAAACCCTGCTGCCCCAGACAACGGTCACGATAGAGCACAGCACCCAGCGGAACAAGGACGAGGGAGAAGTCGGCGTGACCTTCGCCGTCAGCGGCCAGCCCAGCCGGAAGGTGTCATACCTTTACGATGACAAGCTGACCGGAATCACCGGCGATCTGCTGGGCGGCGATACGGTATACGCCGCCGCCCGGGAATGGAGCTGGACGCGGCTGCTTTCGCCTGCCGCCCGGGAGGGCGAAGCCTGGCCGCCAGTGTGGCAGATGCTGCTCAACATTCTGAACGCGCCGGAAAGCTGGAAAGAGCGGGCGAAGCCGCTGCTGGAAAAGTATGAAACCCGCGCGGCGGAATGGATGAACGGGTTCGCCTCCGTGTCTTCCGGCAAGGAGGGCGGCGTGCCATATTCCGAACTGGCCTGCAAAATCCCGGCCAGGGAAGTAAAGGAAGAAGTCAAAACGCTCCTCACCGAACTGTATCAGGATCAGGAAACGCTGAACCTGCTGCGCGAAGTGGTTACGCCCCAGGAAGCGGCCGCGTATTTGCAGCCCGCTTCCCTGCCCGCGCTGACGGCCGTGCTGGAGCAGATGCAGATGGAAGGCAGCGTGGAAATCGCCCGGCGTCATGATTCCGGGGGCACGGCCCTGCTGGACAGCATCTCCTTCCCCTTTGCCAAGGACGCGATGTTCACCCGCCTTGCTTTTTCTGTCACGCCCTCCGAGGGCGGCCAGGCATGGCGCGTGACCGGCGCCCTGAAGGAGGGCGGCGAATTTGACGTTTCCTGCGAGCAGGCGGCATCCGGCAATTATACCGGCTCCGTGGCGCTGCTTTTGCCGGTCAAGGCGGACACCGCTTCCTTTGTGGTCAGCGGCGGCGCTCCGGAACTGAAGCCCGTGGGCTTTGATTACAGCTTTACCCTGGATCAGGGCGAGGAAGCCTATTCCATCGCCGATGACAAATCCACCCAGACCATCCGCGCAAGCCTGATGATCGCGCCCCGCGGGGAATCGGACATTCCCATGCAGGTGTTTTCCCTCACCGTGAACCTGTCCTCCGGCAGCTCCAAGCAGTCGCCCACCCATCTGGACGGCAATATCTCCTGGATGGACATGATGAGCGGCGCAGCAATCACCGCCCAGCTGACCAGCCGCACCGTTGCGCCGTTTGATTATTCGGTGGTATCCGATGCGGAAAACGCGGTCAGGATCGACCGGATGACCGGCGAGGAGCGGGCGGAGCTGGTGGCAGCCTGGACGGGCAGCCTCGCGCAGTTCTTCACGGGCGCGCTGATCGGCGGCGCTGCGGGCGCGCAGGAATAATCGTCGCGCGAACAGCTTGCCTGCGCTGAATTGTCGGTTCAATTGTCCCAATCCCGCAGATTTGGATGCGAACCGTATTGCCAAAGCGCTGGGGTTGTGGTATAATCATGGATAGAAACAGCGAATGATCCAAGCCGAAAAACGCCGCTGCGTCAAGCGTGCGGCGTATTCGTAAAACAAGCGGGAGATACTTCGCGCAATGGAAAGAAAGGGGTATGAAACATGAAGAAACTGATTGCTTTGCTGGTTGCGATGATGATGGTTTTCAGCTGCGCCTCTGTGCTGGCTGAAGAAACCGCCATTTCCATCGATGTGCCCAACTTCACGCTCACTTCCGAGGTGACTGTGGACGAAGAACAGGTGATAGCCCTGCTGCCCGTCCTCGGCCTGCCCGAGGAGAACGTCGGCATGGTGCAGGCGTTCCTGCCCATGCTCAATGGACTGAGCGAAACGCTTATCTTCGCGGATATGGGCCTGCAGTATGACCTTCTGCTGAAGGGCCAGGAGATCCTCTCCCTTGTGGCGGAAGCGAATGAAAACGGCCTGGCGCTGGTTTCCAACCTGGTGCCCAGCTACAAGCTGACCATCCAGGCGGAAACCATCCAGAAGCTGGTGAACCAGCTGACGGAGCAGCTCCAGGGCAACGCGGGCCAGCTGGATATGGAACTGCTTCAGCAGGCTGCCGAAAAGCTGAGCGGCTATGCGATGGAAATGGCCAACACGGTGGTTGGTCTTGTCACCTTCGGTGAACCCGTGAAGGGCGAGTATGCCGACCTGATCGAGGGCGTTGTGTTCAATACCGAAATGTCTCTGACCGTGGACGTGAAGGGCATGGTGGACGCGGTGCAGCAGTACGTCACCAAGGTGATGGCCGACGAAACCATCCTGGCCGCGATCCAGTCCATCGCTTCCTCGATCCCCGGCGCTTCCTTTGATCCCTCCACGGTCAGCGTGGAAGAAGTCCCCGCCGAACAGCTGCCCGACGTGACCGGCAAGGTGTACACCATCACCGATGACGAAGGCAACCAGACCGCGCCCAACACCTTCGTGGTCGTGAACGCTGTTGGCAAGGAAGACCAGACCGGCAACACCAATACCTATGTGTACGTGGCGGAAGCTTCTGTCAACGTGACCGTGGAAGTGCCCGCCCAGGAAGTGTCCGTTCAGTTCTACGGCGAAATGGCCGAAACCGGAATGCTGGTGAATATCGCGCTGTCTGTGCCCGGCTTTGACGGGGAATTGGCGCTGGCCTTCACCACGACGGAAACCGGCGTGAACCTGGACTGCGCGCTGTACATCAACGACGCGGAAGCTCCCATTCTGGTTTCCTCCAACACCTTCAGCATGACCGGCGAACGCACCAAGACCACCGCGGACGGCGAAAAGACCGAGCTGGCGCTGGAAGGCCTGATGAGTGAAGAAACTTCTTCCGACACGATCAGCGCGCTGCTGGGCGATTTGATGATGAACGGTCTCGGAAACGTGATCGGCAACATTTCCGCCGTGCTGCCCGAACAGGGCGCGATGCTGCAGCAGATGGCCGGCGGCCTCATGTCCATGTTCATGGGCGGCGGCCAGGCTGTGGAAGCCCCTGCCGAGTAATCGCCTGAATCTGTATTACGGAAACACATTTGCCGTCCGGAGAATTCCGGACGGCTTTTCTGAACGATTCGGAAAGGAAACAGGACATGCTGGATTTTTCTGCGCCTCAGGCCCAACCGTTCCATTTTGCACAAGGCGAACATGGCGTTCTGCTGATTCACGGCTTTACCGGTTCCCCGGCCCATCTGCGGCTGATCGGGGAAGGACTGCGGGACAACGGCTTTTCCGTGCGGGGCATCCTGCTGCCGGGGCACGGAGAATCTCCGGAGGCCATGGCAAAGGCGACGTGGCAGGATTGGTTTCAAGCCAGCCGGGAGGCTGCCGCGGAGATGCGGAAGCAATACCGTTTCTTCACGGTTGCCGGGCTGTCCATGGGCGGCTGTCTGGCGCTGATGCTGGCGGAGCGGATGAACGCGGATGCCTGCGTACCCATCGCGGCGCCGATGAAAACCACGGCAAGGTTCCGCGCTTTGGCTCCGGTGGCAGCGCTGGTGCATCCCATGGTGCAAAAGCGGGCGGACGGCAGCCGGGACACCTTGGATGCCGCCTATGATATTGGTTATGACAGCTATCCCATGCGCAGCGTGCATCATCTGAGCGTGACCATGACAAGGGCGCGAAAAGACCTGGCGCTTATCCGCTGCCCGGTGCTGGCCATCCAATCCCATGGAGACAAAACCGTCACGCCCGACAGTCCGGAGATCATCCTGAACGGTGTATCCAGCAAAATCAAGGCCCAGCTGTGGCTGGAGGACGCGCCGCATGTATGCACCATTTCCCCGGAATATCCCAAGATCATCCAGGGGATGGCTGAATTCCTGCGGATAGTGGAGAAAGAAGCGGGAATCTGACAGCCATTTTATCCAAAACAACTTGAAAAAACCTTTCAATTTGCTCAATCTTTCAGAAATTCTTTGGAAAACGCTTGTATTTCTGTTTTTCCTATGGTATACTACCCATTGTGGTTCGCCTGCTGGCAGGCGGATCGTAGGAAAAAAACTGATCGTCCTTTGAGAAAGAAGGGTTTAACGAAGAGTGGGAGCTGCAAGCAGGAAACCGCGGGGTTTGACGCTTTATTTTGCGCCCCTGTGTTTTTCTGAAATTGCGGTGTGATCCCGCTCTTTCTGTATTTTTAAGGTCTAAGCTTCAAGCTCTTAGTTCTAAGCTTGAAATGAACTTTCAACTCTCTCGCTTGGAACTCAGAACTTAAAACTTCCCGGAAAGGAGGGGAGAGGATGCCTCCCAAAAACGCCAACATGCAGAAGATCACGGCGATCTGTGAGAACCTGGCGAAGAAGCTGAATTACGAGCTGTGCGACGCGGCGATGGAGAAAGAGCCAACCGGCCGCTACCTGCGCATTTATATCGACACTGAAACCGGCGTCACCTTGGACGACTGTGAAAAGTTCCACCGGGCGGTGCAGCCGATGCTGGAGCCCTTCGATTATGATTTCCTGGAGGTCTGCTCCCCCGGGATCGACAGGCCCCTCAAAACCCAGCGGGACATCGACAAATCCATTGGATTGCTGGTGGAGGCCAAGATGTATAAAACCGTGGACGGCCGGAAAAGCGCTCAGGGGATGCT
Organism: uncultured Eubacteriales bacterium; assembly: GCA_902801765.1. Taxonomy (GTDB): domain Bacteria; phylum Bacillota; class Clostridia; order Christensenellales; family Aristaeellaceae; genus RUG563. The sequence continues at coordinate 50,457 of CADCJO010000011.1, read as the reverse complement.
CAAGGAAATGAACGAAGAACATGTGCTGCTGCAAAGCGGAGACGAAGCAATCGACCTGCCCCGCAAGGCGGTGGCCCAGGTGCGCCTGGTGCCCGACCTGAGCGCGCTGGACGAGGAGTAAGGCAGTAGGCATTAGGCAATAGGCATTAGGGGAATGTCATCGGACAGAGAATCATGATTCAGAATCCTTATGAATGACGGCCCCTTGAACATACAGGAAGGACTGGTAATCAAACATGGCACGCAAATCTGAAATGATGGACGCGATCGAAGCGCTGGCCAAGGCCAAGGACATCAGCGTGGATCAGATCGTCAGCGCGGTGGAGGAAGGCTGCAAGGCCGCGTACCGCCGCTATTTGAAGCGCAGCGCCAACGCGCCGCTGAACCTTTCCGTGGTTCTGAGCCGGGAACACGACGTGCAGATCTTTGCCCGCAAGGTGGTTTCCGAGGAAGTGGAGGACGACAACCAGCAGATTTCCCTGGAGGAAGCCAAGAAACTGGGGCCCAACTATGAGCTGGGCGACATCGTGGAAATGGATGTGACGCCCGCGGACTTTGGCCGTGTGGCTGCCCAGACTGCCAAGCAGGTCATCCGTCAGCGGCTGCAGGACGTGGAAAAGGGCAAGATCTACGATGAATATATCGAGAAGGAAAACGAGATCCTGACCGGTATCGTGGAGCGCGTGGACGCCAAGGGCGTGTACGTCGAACTGGGCCGCACCCACGGTTTCCTGGACGCCAGCGAGTTCATGCCCGGCGAGGAATACCGCCCCGGCGACCATATCAAGGTGTACGTTCTGCAGGTGTACCGCGCCAATAAGGACGCGCTGCGCACGCCCCAGGTGGCGGTCAGCCGCATTCATCCCGGCCTGGTCAAGCGCCTGTTTGAAATGGAAGTGCCGGAAATCGCCACGGGCGTGGTGCAGATCAAGTCCATCGCCCGGGAAGCGGGCAGCCGCACCAAGATGGCCGTTGCCTCCACCGACGCCATGATCGATCCCGTAGGCGCCTGTGTCGGCCCCCGCGGCAGCCGTGTGGATAAGGTGGTCAGCGAGCTGAAAAACGAGAAAATCGACATTATCAAATGGTCCGCCGACCCGGCGGAATTCGTCGCCAATGCCCTGAACCCCGCGTTCGTGGAGCAGGTGCTGCAGTCCGACGAGGAAAAAATCTGCCGCGTCGTGGTGCCGGACAATCAGCTGTCCCTGGCCATCGGTAAGGAAGGCCAGAACGCCCGCCTCGCCGCCAAGCTAACCGGCTGGAAAATCGACATCAAGTCCCAGACCCAGTATAACGAGCTGCGCGGGCAGGAAGCCGTCAGCGTGCCCGAAGGGAACGGCTCCATCATCGCCGATGACGTGGAGGATTACGACAAGCATCCTTATCATACCGACGACGAAACAATGTAAGAGGTTCGCCCGATGAAGGAAAAGAAGGTGCCCATGCGCATGTGCGTGGGCTGCCGGGAAATGAAGCCCAAGAAGGAGCTGCTGCGGGTGGTGCGGTCGCCCGAAGGCGTCGTGTCTATCGACGTCACGGGGCGTAAGCCGGGCCGCGGTGCATATGTGTGCCGTTCGGCGGAATGCCTGAAGCGCGCCATCAAGCAGCGGCAGCTGGAACGGGCGTTTGAATGTCCGCTGGGAGAGGAAACCCATGCTTCCTTATTGCAAGCGCTGAACGATTTGGAGGCCCAGGCATGAGCGCTGTTTCGGGATTGCTGGGCCTGGCCTGCCGGGCCGGACAAATTGCCCTGGGTGCGGACACTGCACTGCAGGAAATCCGGGCCGGGAAAGCGGCGCTGGTGCTGCTGGACGCAGGTGCGTCGGAGGGAACCAGGAAAAAGCTCCTGGACGCCTGCGCGTTCCGAAGCGTGCCGGTCTATACGCTGCCGGAGAATGAAATCTCCCAGGCCTGCGGAAGAGACGGCCGCATGGCCGCCGCCGTGCGGAAGGGGAATCTGGCAAAGCGGATGCAGGAATTGTTATCAGATTATGAATCCAACCAAACCAAATGAAGTTTTATGATTAAAGCCAAGTGCGGGGGTGCAAGCATCGAATGACCAAGGTGAAACTGGCTGAAGCCACGAAGGAAATCAATCAGCAGGCGGGCGTGATCCTGGAGGACGCGGCGCGGATCCGGCGCAGTCTGGATACCGTGATGCAGGCTTTGCGCAAGCAGGAGCAGAAGTTCCAGCGTGAAGAGGAAGAAGAAAAAGCCCGGAAGCGCCAGGAGGAACAGGCGGAGCTTGCCAAGCAGCATGCCAAGGCCTGGACTATGCCCGACGAGGACGAGGCCCCCGCCGCCCCCGCTCCTGAAAAGGAAGAAAAGAAAGAAGCGGAAAAGGCTGCTGAAAAGCCAGCCGAAAAACCTGCGGAAAAACCTGTCGAGAAGCCCGCGGAAAAAGCGCCGGAAGCCGAAAAGCCGGTTGAAAAGGCTGCCGAAACGGCTGCCCAAAAACCCGCGGAACAGCAGGCTGAAAAGCCCGCGGCGAAGCCTGAGGTTCCCCAAAAGAAGGAAGCGGAGGAAGCCAAGCCCGCGCCCGCCGCTGCCCAGCCTGCGGAAAAGCCCGTGGAGAAAGCAGCGGAAAAACCTGAGGGAAAACCTGAGGAAAAAACCGAGGAAAAACCTGCCGCCAAGCCTGCGGAGAAACCAGCGGTCAAACCTGCTGTGCAGCAGCCCGCCAAGCCCGCGCCCGCTGCGCCTGCGGCGCGTCCCGTGGCTGCGGCTCCCGCCAGAACAGCGCCGACCGCTGGTCAGCAGCAAGCCCGGCCCGCAGCCCGTCCTGTGGGGAATGCTCCCCAGGGCGGCGCGCGTCCGCAGGGCCCCTATGGACGTCCCGCGAATGGACAGCCTGGCCAGTATGGCCGTCCTGCCAACGCACAGCCCGGTCAGTATGGGCGTCCCGCGAATGGACAGCCCGGCCAGTACGGCCGTCCTGCCAACGCACAGCCCGGTCAGTACGGGCGTCCCGCGAACGGGCAGCCCGGCCAGTATGGCCGTCCCGCCGGTCAGGGCGGCGGTGCTTATGGCCGTCCTGCCAACGCGGCCCAGGGTGGCGGCGCTGGCCGTCCCGCCGGTCAGGGCCAGGCGGGCGGCGCGCGTCCCCAGGGCGGCAATCGTCCCATGGGCGGCGGCCGCAGCCGTGGGCCGGAACTGACGCCCGTGGTGGAAAAGGAACGCGTCAGCAATTACGATCCCAACAAGAAGCAGTATATCCGCCAGCATGACCCCGAGCATGTGGCCAAGAACCGCAAGCAGCTGCAAAAGGAAAGCTATAACAGCGGTTACGACGATGATACCGTGCGCGGCGGCAAGAAGGCCCGCTCCACCAAGAAGCAGCCTTCCGTCCAGCAGATGATGGCCCCCATCAAGATCGAAAAGGCGTTTATGACCGCCGAAACGATCACGGTCAAGGATCTGACCGAGCGCATCGGCAAGCCCGCGGGTGAGATTCTGAAAAAGCTGCTCATGCTGGGCATCATGTCCAACATCAACTCCGAGCTGGATTTCGACACCGCTTCCCTGGTCTGCTCCGAATTCGGGGTGGAGCTGGAAATGAAGCTGGATAAGACCGCCGAGGACGCTCTCTCCGAAGCGGACGTACAGGACGCCGAGGAAGACCTCCAGCCCCGTCCTCCGGTCATCACCATCATGGGCCACGTGGACCACGGCAAGACCTCCTTGCTGGACTACATCCGCAAGGCTCACGTCACCGCCACCGAGGCGGGCGGCATCACCCAGCACATCGGCGCTTATACCGTCAAGCTGGACGGCCGCCAAATCACCTTCCTGGACACCCCCGGCCACGAAGCCTTCACCGCCATGCGTATGCGCGGCGCGCAGGCCACGGACATTGCTGTGCTGGTGGTCGCCGCCGACGACGGCGTGATGCCCCAGACCATCGAGGCCATCAACCACGCCAAAGCGGCGGGCGTGCCCATCGTGGTGGCGATCAACAAAATGGATAAGCCAGCGGCCAACCCTGACCGCATCATGCAGGATCTGACCAAGTACGAATTGGTGCCTGAATCCTGGGGCGGCGACACGATCATGGTGCCCGTCAGCGCCATCACCGGCGACGGCGTGGACGACCTGCTGGAAATGATCCTCCTACAGGCCGATACCATGGAGCTCAAGGCCAACCCCAACCGCATGGCCAAGGGCGTCATCATCGAAGCCAAGCTGGATAAGGCCCGGGGCCCGCTGGCTACCGTGCTGCTGCAGAACGGTACGCTCAAGGTCGGCGACAACATCGTCGCCGGTATGGCCTCCGGCCGCGTCCGCGCCATGGTCAACGACCGGGGCGAGCGCGTGCAGAAGGCCGGGCCTTCCACCCCTGTGGAAATCTCCGGCTTCAACGAAGTGCCCCTGGCGGGCGACGAAATGTTCGCCGTGGCCGACGACCACCTGAGCCGTCAGGTCGCGCAGGAACGCCGCGACAAGGTCAAGGCTGCCCGCGCCAACACCACCAAGGTGAGCCTGGACAATCTGTTCGCGGGCATCGCCGAAGGCAAGGTGCAGAACCTGAATATCATCATCAAGGCCGACGTGCAGGGCAGCGTGGAAGCCGTGAAGCAGGCACTGGAGAAGCTCTCCAACGACGAAGTGAAGGTGCGCGTGCTCCACAGCGCTGTCGGCGCCGTGACCCAGGACGACGTGAACCTGGCTTCCGCTTTCAACGCCATCATCATCGGCTTCAACATCCGTCCCGATTCCACCGCCCGTGACGCCGCCGAGCGCGAGGGCGTGGACATCCGCCTGTACCGCATCATCTATCAGGCCATCGAGGACGTGGAAAAGGCCATGAAGGGCCTACTGGCTCCTGAGTTCAAGGAAAACCTGCTGGGCCACGCCCAGGTGCGTTCCACCTTCAAGATCACCGGCGCGGGCACCATCGCGGGCTCCTATGTCACCGATGGCAAGGTGCAGCGCAACGCCTCCGTGCGTCTGCTGCGCGACAACGTGGTCATTTTTGAAGGCAAGCTCTCCTCCCTCCGCCGCTTCAAGGACGACGTGAAGGAAGTCGCTTCCGGCTACGAGTGCGGCATCGGCCTGGAAAACTACAACGATGTCAAAGAGGGCGACGTGATCGAGTGTTTCGTGATGGAAGAAATCGAGCGCTGAGCCTTGGAGATTTTTGCGGAAAACCTTTCTTTTCGGAAAAAGAAAGGTTTTCCGCGCCTTTCCAAAGAAAACTTACCTGGGATGGGATAGTTGAGAAAATTCAATTTGGTTTTCTTTGAAGAAAGGGAATGGTTTAGCTTTCAGAAGGCCATTATAATATCCTTTATAGTTTTCTCGGAAAGGGGTCTGGGGGAAACCGCTCTTTGACTCCAAAGAGCGGTTTCCCCCAGAAGACTCCCAACAAAGAAAGGACAACCAGATTGAGCAGTTTTCGTATTGACCGAATTTCGGAAGAAGTGCGCCACGCCATCGACGCCATCATCCGCGAGATGAACGACCCGCGCATCAGCGGCACCTACGCCGTCACCCGCGCGGACGTGACCCGCGACCTGCGGTGGGCGAAGGTGTATGTGAGCGTATTGGAAGACGATAAAGCGGATGACATGATCAAAGCGCTGAAAAAGGCCGCCGGGTACATCCGCCATGAATTGGGCCTGCGGGTCGATCTGCGCTATACCCCGGAGCTGCTGTTTGAGCGGGATCGGAACATCGCCTATGGCGCGCACATCGCCCAGGTGCTCAAGGACGTGATCCCCCAGGAAACGGAAGCTCAAGGAGAGGAAAACGGAGATGGAAAAACGGAATGAGTTTCCGCACGAAATGCTGTCCGCGCTGAACAACGCGAACAGCATCTTGTTATGCTGCCATATTTCCCCGGACGGGGACGCCGTCGGCTCCCTGCTGGCCATGGGCCTGACGCTGCGCTCTTTGGGTAAGCAGGTCACCATGGCCTGCGGCGATCCCGTGCCCAGGCAGTTTGCTTTTCTGCCCTGCGAGCGGGAAATCGTGAACGCGGATGCGCTTTCGGGAAAGCGGTTTGATTTGGCGTTTGCCGTGGATACCGCCACGCTGGAACGCATGGGCGCCTGCGCCGAGGCGTTTCTTCAAGCGCCTGTTACCATGCAGCTTGATCATCACGGCGACAATCCCGGATACGCACAGTATAATGTGGTGGATGGCAAGGCCGCGGCGGCGGGCTGCGTGGTGCGGCGACTGATGAAAGCGCTGAACGTGCCGCTGAATAAGGAAACCGCCGCCTGCCTGTACTGCGCCATCAGCACGGACACCGGCAACTTTATGCAGCCCAACACCACCGCCGAAGCGTTCGCCATCCTTGCGGAACTGATGGAAGCGGGGCTGAACCTGGACGAGGCCGCGCGGCAGCTGCATCTGCTGCGGGAAGAACCCAGCGCCCGGCTGTTGGGCTGCGCGCTCAAATCCCTGAAAGTATTCGGAAACGGAAAATGCGCTTCCATGCGCATCACCGCCCGGGACTACCGGGACTGCTGCGCATTGCCGGAGCATAACACCGCCATCGTGAATTATGCGCTGAATGTGGTCGGCGTGGAAGCGGTATTCCTGGCGGAGGAGCGGGAGAGCGGCGAGGTGAAGGCCAGCCTGCGGTCACTGCCGGGGCTGGACGTGGCTGCGATTGCCCGGAAATACGGCGGCGGCGGACACAAGCAGGCGTCGGGAATGCGGTATCCGGGCAGCCTGGACGAGATGTGCGGCAGGCTGGAGCGGGATTTATTACAGCTGGTTGGGGAAAGGGAATGAACGGTTTTATCAATTTGCTCAAGCCCCCGGGCATGTCCTCCGGGGCGGCGGTGGCGGTGGTCAAACGCCTGACCGGGGAAAAGGTGGGCCACGCGGGCACGCTGGACCCGGAGGCCGCTGGGGTGCTGCCCATCATGGTGGGCCGGGCGGCCAGGCTGCTGGATTACTTTCCCGACAAGAGCAAAAGCTACATTTCCGAAATCGCCTTCGCCGGGGCTACGGACACCCAGGACGCCCAGGGAACGGTGATCGAGGAAGCCAAGCGCGTTCCAGGTCGGGATGAAATCCTGGCTGTTCTTTCGCAATTCCGGGGCGATATTTTGCAGCGTCCCCCTGCTTATTCCGCGTTAAAGCGAGACGGCGTGCCGCTCTATGAGCTGGCGCGGAAGGGAATCGCGGTGGAAACCAAAGCCCGACCGACGGTCATCCACGCTTTGGAGCTGGGGGAGCAGACCGGACCGGACGGCTTCATGCTGTCTGTGGACTGCGGCAGCGGCACTTATATCCGCACGCTGTGCCATGATATTGGACAGGCGCTCGGCGCTCCCGCCCATATGCGGTTTCTGCTGCGTACCCGGCATGGGGCATTTGCAATCGACAGCGCCGTAACCATCGAGGAAGTGATCGCGGCGGGGGAGAGGAAAGAAATCGAAAGCCTGCTCCTGCCGATGGACTTTCCGTTGAAAAAACTGCCCCGGCTGGATGTGCCGGAACGGTTCTGGAAGCTGGCCCGCAACGGCGGCAAGCTGCCCGCCGAACTGATGCCGCAGACGCGGGAAAACCAACATATCCGCGTTTATGCCGAGGATGTACTGCTGGGCGTGGCGCATAAAACGCAGGACCTCATCCGCTTTGACGTGGGGCTGACGGGAGGAGATTAAGATGGACATTCGGGAACGGTTATCCGGCATTCGCTGTTTTCTGCTGGATATGGATGGCACCTTTTACCTGGGCAATCAACTGATCGACGGTTCCCTGGATTATCTGCAAGCGCTGCATGACACCGGGCGGCAGTGCTTGTTCCTGACCAACAATTCCTCCAAGTCGGCGGAGTTCTACAAGCAGAAGCTGGCGCGGATGGGGGTGCCGGAGGAATTCCGCAACGTGCTCACCAGCGGCCAGGCAACGGCCCGCTATGTAACCAACCGTTTCCCGGGGAAGAAAGCGTTCCTGCTGGCAAATCAGATCGAAACAAAAGAGATGGAAGCCCTGGGCGTCCAGATCGATCAGGAGCACCCCGACTATGTGCTGATCGCCTTTGACACCGAATTGGACTACAAAAAGATGACGATGCTCTGCGACCATGTGCGCGCCGGGCTGCCCTATATCGCCACCCATCCGGATTTCAACTGCCCCACGGAAACAGGCTTCATCCCCGACATTGGGGCCACCATTGCCTATGTGAAGGCCAGCACAGGCCGGGAACCGGACGTGATCATCGGCAAGCCCAACAGCGGCATCGTGGAAGAAACGCTGCGGGTAACGGGCCTGAAAAAAGAAGAAATGGCCATGGTGGGGGATCGGCTGTATACCGACATCGCCACGGGCGTGAATTTCGGGATGCTGTCCATCCTGGTAATGAGCGGCGAAACCACGGCCCAGATGGCGGCGGAATCGCCCATCAAGCCGGGACTGACCTTCGGGCGGCTGGCCGATATGATTTCTTATCTATGAAGCAAATGAAGCTTTTTCTGCGTCGGGCGCTGGTGGGCGCGTTCTGGATTGGCGTTTGGTGGGCCATCGCGTTTTTCGTGGGCCTGCCGAAGCTCTTGCCGGGGCCGAAGGAAACGGCCCTGGCTTTTGCGCGTCTGTGCCAAACGGCGGAATTCTGGCGCAGCGTAGGGTTCACACTGCTGCGGGTCGCGCTGGGGTATGGCTTCGCGGTTGCCGCCGGGGTGCTGCTGGCGGCTGGGTGCCATTGGATCAGGGGCGTGGAAACGCTGCTGTCCCCCCTGCGCACGGTGATTCGCGCAACGCCGGTATCCTCCTTTATTCTGCTGGTGTGGCTGTGGCTGAAACGGGCGCATGTGCCGGTGTTCATTTCCTTCCTGATGGTGCTGCCCATCATCTGGACGGCGGCCCAGGAAGCGCTGGACGCGGTGGATGGCGATCTCAGGGAAATGGCCCGGATGTACCGCTTCTCCCGGTGGAAAAAAATCCGGTATCTGTATATCCCGTCTGTGCGGCCCGCTTTTATGGCGGCGTGCATGACGGGGCTGGGCTTCGCATGGAAGAGCGGCATCGCAGCGGAGGTCATCGCCCTGACGCCCGATTCCGTGGGAAAGCACCTGAGCGACGCGAAGAATTATCTGGAGTATCCCGACCTGTTCGCCTGGACGCTGACGGTCATTCTTTTGTCCATGGCGCTGGAAGCGGGGCTGAAAGCCCTGGCCCGGAAACGGAAGGGGGTGGATAAATGATTCGCCTTTCGCATGTTCGCGTACAGTACCCGGATAAAACTGTTTTTGACGATCTCTCCCTGACCCTGCCCGATTCCGGGGCGGTGGCGCTGATGGCCCCCTCGGGGTATGGCAAAACCACGCTGCTGCGGGTGCTGGCAGGTTTGAAGCCGATTGACGCGGGAGAACTCTCCGGCCTGGAAAACAAGAAAATTTCCTTCCTGTTTCAGGAAGACCGGCTGCTGCCCTGGGTCAGCGCTCAAAAGAATGTGGAGCTGGTCAGCGATGCCAACACAGCGAAGCACTGGCTGAACCAGATGGAGATCCCAGACGGGAATCAGCTGCCCCGGGAAATGAGCGGCGGGATGCAGCGCCGGGTTGCCCTGGCTCGGGCCATGGCTTTTGGCGGCGACGTGCTGCTGCTGGACGAGCCCTTTAAAGGCCTGGATGAAGCGCTGCGGGCGAGGATCGCGGGACGGATCAAGGGCAAATTTCCACTGATCCTTCTGTCCGTTCATGACGCGCAGGAAGCGGAATTGATGGGCGCAAGGATCGTCCGCCTGGACGAGCTGCCCTCCGATTGACAGGAAAAGCAATCCACGGTATAATTCACACATTCAGAAGAAATGGGAGGAGGAACAGGCATGCTGTTTTCAAGCCTTTCTTTCCTGCTCTACTTTTTGCCTCCTGTCGTACTGATTCATCTGTTTTTGCCCAAATGGCTGCAAAATCCGTTTCTGTTTTTTGCCAGCCTGTTTTTTTATGCCTGGGGCGACGCCCGATTCGTGCCGCTGTTTTTCGGCCTGCTGCTCATGGACTGGGGCTGCGGGCTAATTTTGGAAAAAGCGGAAAAGCAGAGCGTAAGAAAACTGGTTCTTGCGTTGGGTGTGCTGGCGAATATGGGCAGCCTGTTCCTGTTCAAGTATATGGGCTTCTTTGCTTCGCTGATTCGTATGAACGTGACGATTGGACAGTCCCTGCCGCTGGGCATCAGCTTCTTTACCTTCCAAGCCACGGGCTATCTGGTGGATGTGTACCGGAAACAGACGAAATGCGAACGGAACCTGTTCGCCTTCGGCACGTTCCTGTTCATGTTTCCCCAGCTCATTGCCGGGCCGATCGTGCGGTATTCCGATTTGTCCCACGCCCTGCATGAAAAACGCAGACCGGCGCACAAAGCCCTGGAAACAGGCATGGCGCTGTTTATCGGCGGGCTGGCGGCGAAGGTGCTGTTGGCGAATCCCTTAGGCGCGTTCGCGGAGGAAATGCGCGGCCTGATGGAGCGGGACACGGTCTGCGCCTGGCTGTACATGCTGTGTTACAGCCTGCAAATCTACTTTGACTTTCTGGGCTATTCCGTCATGGCGGTGGGCATGGGCCGGATGCTGGGCTTTTCCTTCCCGCGCAATTTCAACCATCCTTACGCCGCCGCCTCCGTGACGGATTTCTGGCGGCGCTGGCACATCACGCTGAGCGGCTGGTTCCGGGATTATGTGTATATCCCTCTGGGCGGCAACCGGCGCGGCACGGCCAGAACCATCCTGAATATGCTGACGGTCTGGTCGCTGACGGGCTTCTGGCACGGGGCCAGCTGGGAATTTATCCTGTGGGGCCTGTGGTACTTCGTGATGCTTGTTCTGGATAAATACCTGCTGGAACGGCTGAAAGCGCCGGGGTTCCTGCGACGGCTGACGATGTATTTCAGCGTCGGCATCGGCTGGATGATGTTCAGCGCCAATGGGGCGGAGCACATTCTGCCCATGCTGCAAAGCCTGGTCACGATTCGTTCGGAAGGCCACGCGCTGTTCTGGCTGCGGGAAATGGCGCCGGTGCTGTGCGCCGCGGTGCTTTGCTGCGTACCCGTCCTGGCGAACGGCGCGAAAAAGCTGGTGAAGCGGTTTACATGGCTTCGCTTCGCGGTGATGCTGGCACTGCTGCTGCTCAGCCTGGCCGCGCTGACAAAAAGCTCCTACAACCCCTTCCTCTATTTCAGGTTTTAAGGAGGCGGATGGGAATGAAAAAATCGCCTCTGTTCGTTGTTTCCATGGCGCTGCTGCTTTTGCTGCTGGCGGGTCAATGGCTGCTGCCCCGGCGGGAATTCAGCGAAATGGAAAACCGGGTGCTGGCTCATGCGCCGGAAGTGTCTGTTTCTTCCCTGACAAACGGTCGGTGGGCCGACCGCTTTGAAGCCTTCGCCGCCGACCAGATCCCCCTGCGGGACGCCTTCGTTTCGCTGTACATGACGATGGAAGCGGTCACGGGACGGCGCCTCATGGACGGGGTGCTGCTGGGCCAGGACGGCAGAATGTTTGACCGCACAGACGGTTACAGCGAGCGCAATGTGCGCCTGAACGCCGCCGCGCTGCGCGGCCTGTCTGAGCAGACCGGCGTGCCCACGTACCTGCTTGCCATTCCCTCCGCCGCGGTGATCTATCCCGAAGCTGTTCCCAACCATGCGCCTGTCGCCGATGAAAGCGCCTTGCTGAACGCGGCGGGGGAGGAAACCAAGCTGCTTCCGCTGATCAATTCGCTTTGCGATGTGCGGGGCTGCGGGGAGCTGTATTACCACACCGACCACCATTGGAACATGGGCGGAACGCAGGTGGGGTATCAGATCGTGTGCCAGGCTTTAGGCCTGAACGCGCTGCCGGTGGATGCGCTGACGGAAACGCTCCCCTTCTTTGGCAGCTTCTATGCCCGGTGTCCCTTGCCCTGGCAAAAGCCCGATGATTTCTGCTTTGCCGATGTAACTGGCATCCGCTTGATCGCCGATGGGGAAGAAAAGTGCGGCCTGGTCGATACAAGCCAGCTGCAGAAGCGTGACCGCTATGCTGCCCTGCTGTACAGCAATCACGGCCTGATGGAGCTGATCAACGACAATCAAAACGACGGTACCCTCTTTGTGATCAAGGACTCCTTCGCCAATGCCCTGCTGCCGCTGCTGGCCCGCCACTATCATCGCATCGTGGCCATCGACCCACGGTACTACGCCGGCAATGTGGTGGAGGAAGTTAACAACTGCAACTGTGAGGTGATCCTATGCGTCAGCGGCCTGTCTTCTCTGGCTTCCAGCCGCAATCTGGCCTTGCTGGGCGGATTATAATTTGTCTGCTGCTTGTGTGCCTGGCGGTATCCGCCTGCGCGGAGGAAAGCGCCGCCTGGTTCAATCCGCAGGTGCCGCCGCCCTTCCCGCCGGAGCATGAGCCGACCGGGGACGAATATTTCGAGGACGTTTTGTTCCTGGGGGATTCCATCATGGAAAATATCGAAATGCTCGATTTGTTCCCCACAGCCAACTTCGTCACCCTCATCGGCATGAGCCCCATCTCCATGGACAAAAAGCTGTTCATCCGCAAAAAGGATGACCGCTGGGTGACCGCCTATGATATGATCAATGAGTATCCTCACAAGAAAATCTTCATCCTGCTGGGCAGCAATGCCTTGGATCATAAGAGTTATAAGGGCACCTTGAACGATTATCAGGTGATGATGGACCGGATGATTCAGGAGTATCCGGATACGATCTTTTACGTTCTGTGTCCCACGTCGCCCAACCGGGCGCGGGTCAGAAAAGATCGGCTGGACATTCAGCGCTATTGGAAATTCCGGGAAGGGCTGTTGGAACTGGCGGAGGAAAAGCAATTGTATTTCCTGGACGCCTTCACGTTGCTGGCCGACAAGGACGGATACCTGCGGGAGGACCTCGCCGCGCCCGACGGGTTTCACTTGAAGCTGGAGGGGTCGAAGCTGATTGAAGAAATGGTGCGCACCCACACCGTGGCCGTGGAATAAGAAGCGAAAGAAGGAAGAAACAATGAAGAACGGAAAGCTGCTTTTGATGGCTTTGCTGCTGGTATGCCTGCTGTGCGGCTGCGCGGCGGAAAAAAAGGCCGAGGAAGCCGCGCCCAAAACCTGCGCGGAGTGGGCGGACGCCATCGCCGCCTCCGCCGGGTTTCAGGAGCTGGCAGACGCCAACGCCAAGTATCTGGAAAAGCATTTGATGGTGGAGGCGGACAGCCTGGAGGACTTCTGCCTGCGGATGGACAACACCCGAGCCACGCCGGAAATGATCTGCGTGGTGAAGGTGAAAGCCGGAGTGAACCAGGCGGAAGCGAAGAAAGCGCTGGAGGATTACCGGAAGGAGCAGATCACTGTTTACCGCGACTATCAGCCCGACCAGGTGGTGAAGCTGGAAAACGCCCGGGTGATGGAAAACGGCGCGTATCTGGTGCTGTCCGTATCCCCCGACGCGGACAAAACCGCCGCCGCTTTAGGCGCTGGCTGGAAATAAGTCTTTTGATCCTACGCATATTTATTCTCTCCTCCGCGCATACTATGGAAGGAAATAACATCGCGGAGGTTTTTTCATGGAACAGACCATGCATATGACCCATAACGGCTGGACGCGGGAGGAAGCGGATTTACTGCGGAACGAAGTCAAACAGGCGGCGCAGACCGGCGCGCCGCTGCGCGTGGTGTTTGAGCGGATGGGGGAAACCCTGGGCCGCAAGCCCAACAGCGTGCGGAATTATTATTATATGCAGCTTCGGGACCAAGAGGGGGAGGACTGCAAGCGCGCCGCTCCGTTTGAAACCTTTACCGATGAAGAAATTCATGATTTGCTGCGCCACGTGCTGGCGGCGAAGGGCCAGGGCCAGTCGGTGCGCGCGTCGGTAATGGACTTGTCCCACGGCGATAAAACGTTGATGCTGCGGTATCAGAATAAATACCGCGCTTTGCTTCGCAAGCGGCCCGACCTGATCGAACAGATTTGCCAGGAATTAAAGGACGCGGGCCAGCCCTGCCCCGATATGACGGTCACGATTCAGGAAATCGCCCCGGCCCCCGCGCCGGAAACAAACGACCCGGACGCGCTGTCCATCCTGAACGGCATGCACGGCCTGCTGCGACGGGCGTCCCGGAGCGATCAGACAGAAAGCGACCGGCTGAAAGTGCAGCGGGATTTATTGATGATGCAATTGGAGGATTTACAGCTGGCGGTGAAGGCCGCGGTGACGGACTGCAAGGATTTCCTGGGCTACCCGCCCGAGGAGCGCCCCGCCCTGCTGCCTGCCTTCTGCGAGGCTATGACGGGCCACATCGCCCGGCTGGAAACGGTTTCGGGCTGACCGATGAAAATGCCATTTTTTGTTGACAGATCAGGCTTTTCCTTTTATAATGGTTATGCCTATCCGGGCAAGTACGGTACAGATTCCGCCCATGCGCATGGCATGGGCGTGCTTTTTTTGAGGAGGGATTGTATGTTGACGCAAGCGCCCAAGGGTACCCGGGATATGCTCCCCCAGGACGCGTATCTGTGGCAGTGGATCGAACAAAAGGAACGGGAAGCGGCGGCGAAGGCCGGGTATCGGGAAATCCGTACGCCGGTGTTTGAGCACACCGAACTGTTCCTGCGCGGCGTGGGGGACACCACGGACATCGTGCAGAAGGAAATGTATACCTTCAAGGACAAGGGCGACCGCTCCATCACCCTGAAGCCCGAGGGCACTGCCGGGGCCGTGCGCTCCTTTATCGAAAACCATCTGTTCGCCGAAACCCTGCCCTGCAAGGTGTATTATCTGAACGCGCCCATTTTCCGCTATGAGAATCCCCAGAGCGGCCGCCTGCGCGAGCATCACCAGTTCGGCATGGAGTGCTTCGGCGGCAAGGAGCCGACCGTGGAAGCGGAACTGATTTCCACCCTGTTCGGGTTCCTGAAGGGGCTGGGCCTCAAAAATCTGTGCGTGCACATCAATTCCATCGGCTGCCCCGAGTGCCGTCCCAAGTATCACCAGGCGCTGAAAGATTACCTGGGCGAGCGCATCCACGACATGTGCCCCACCTGCCAGGAGCGCTTCCAGAAAAATCCCCTGCGCATCCTGGACTGCAAGGAAGAAAAGTGCAAGGCCATCGTGAAGGACGCGCCGGTGATCCTGGATTGCCTGTGCGACGAGTGCAGGGAGCACTTTGAACAGCTCCAGGCGCTGCTGAACGCCCGGAAGATTCCCTTTGAAATCGACCCGCATATCGTGCGTGGCCTGGACTACTACACCAAGACCGTGTTCGAGATCATCATGCAGGCGGGCCGGGAGGGCCTGGCCCTGTGCGGCGGCGGACGGTACGACGGATTGGTGGAGCAGCTGGGCGGCCCCGCCACCCCCGCGGCGGGCTTCGGCATCGGGGCGGAACGGATTCTGATGGAATTGAAGAATCAAAACCTGCTGCCCGATATGCCCTCCACCACCGACGTGTATGTGGCGAACCTCGGCGCGGACATGAAGATTCCCGCCTTCACCTTCGCCCAGTCCCTGCGGGATTTGGGCGTCAAGGCCGATTCCGATTTGGCGGGCCGCAGCCTGAAAGCCCAGTTCAAGTTCGCCGATAAGATCGGGGCGAAGTACGTCGTCCTCGTCGGCGGCGAGGAATACGAGCGCGGCGTCGTCAAGCTGCGCGATATGCAGACCAAGGAAGAAAAGGAACTGCCGCTGGAAACCGCGGCGGAGGGAATCAAAAACATCCTGCTTTAATGTGTTCAATGTACCGCCCCTTATTCGGGTTTCTCGGAAGGGGGTCTGGGGGAAACTGCTCTTTGACCTTCAAAGAGCGGTTTCCCCCAGAAATCTACAAGAAAAGGAGTTGCATCAACATGGAACGTACCCTCATCGCCAACGTCGTCTGCGGCGAAAACAACAAGATTCAGGGCTTCGTGGAGAACCTGCGGAACAAGCGCACCATGGCTTTCCTGGTGATCCGGGATCACAGCGGCCGCCTGCAAGTAACGATTGAAAAGGAAAAGCACCCCGACCTGGCGACGATCGTGGATCAATTGACCGTGGAAAGCGTCGTCACCTGCGTGGGTCCTGTGGTGGAAAATGAATATGTGAAGATGGGCGGCAAGGAAATGCTGCCCGAGGAAATGGAAATCCTGTCCATTGCCGAGCCGCTGCCGCTCACCAAGGACGCCGCCATCGACAGCCGCATGGACTATCGCTGGATCGACCTGCGGTCTGACAAGAACACCCTGATCTTCAAGGCCCAGACGGAGCTGGTGGGGGCCATGCGCGAATATTGCCTTTCCAAGAACTTCATGGAAATCCACACCCCCAAGCTGATCGGCGCGGCCAGCGAAAGCGGCAGCGACGTGTTCGAGCTGAAATACTTCGACCGGAAAGCCTACCTCAGCCAGAGCCCCCAGTTCTACAAGCAGATGGCCATGGCCGCGGGCTTTGACCGCATCTTCGAGGTCGGCCCCGTGTTCCGTGCCGAAAAGAGCTTCACCAACAAGCACGCCACCGAGTTCACCGGCTTTGACGTGGAAATGAGCTACATCACCTCCTTCCGGGACGTGATGGCCTTCGAGGCCGAGTTGCTGCAATACGCCCTCAAGCGCGTGCAGGAAAAGTATGGCGACCAGATCAAGGCGCTCTACGGCCTGGACACCATCGTGCCCACCCTGCCCTTCCCCGAAATGAAGCTGGCCGACGTGTACAAGGAACTGGAAGAACGCTACGGCTACAAGGTGGACGACAGCGAAAAGAATGACCTGACCACCGACGCCGAGCACCTCTGCGCCAAGCTGAGCATGGACAAGTTCGGCCATGAATTCCTGTTCGTGACCGACTACGGCCCCGAAAAGCGCGCCTTCTACCACATGCGCGACGAGCACGGGATGCCCCTGGGCTACGACCTGATCTGGCGCGGCACCGAAATCACCACCGGCGCCCAGCGCGAGCACCGCTATGAACAGCTGCGCAAGCAGGCCGACGAAAAGGGCCTGGGTGAGGACGTGAAGTTCTATATGGACTTCTTCCGCTTCGGCTGCCCGCCCCACGGCGGCTTCGGCCTGGGTGTGGATCGCCTGACCATGCTGCTGCTGGGCATCAGCATCAAGGAAGTCATGTTCCTGTTCCGCGGCCCGAACCGCATCACGCCGTGATGATTTGAGAGTGCAGAGTGCAGAGTACAGAGTTCAGATATAGTTTGTCAGATAAATCATTGTCAATGAAATGGACAAATCAATCTGAACTCTGCACTCTGAAATCTGTACTCTGAATGAATAGTTGCCAAACGCCCGAAAATCTGCTATACTAAAGTATCCATGTAAGGAGGTGTTTTTCGCATGGCGCAGAAACAACCCAAAAAAGAAAACCTCCCCGTCAAGGTGGACGTGGATCTGGCAAACGGCGGTACCATCAGCTATGCCAATGAAGTGATCGCTACCATCGCGGGCGTCGCCGCCAACGAGGTGGACGGCGTCGCGGGCATGAGCGTTACGGGCGGCATCGGCGATATCTGGAGCCGCAACAAGAATATTACCAAAGGCGTCAAGGTCGAAGTGGGCAGCCAGGAGGCCGCCGTCGACCTGTATATCATCGTGGAATACGGCAAGCCCATCCAGAAGGTGGCCGCCGAGGTGCAGGAAAACGTGCGCAAAGCCATGGAGGGCCTGACCGGGCTGCACGTGGTCAAGGTGGACGTGCATGTGCAGGGCGTCAGCTTTGAAATGGAAAAGAAGGCAACGGAGAACCTGCTGGAAGCCTCCAAGAAGCCGGAGCAGAACGAAGCCGCCAAGCCCGAGGAAAAGCCCGCCGACGGCGACGATGAAACCGTCCGCGACGGGGTGATCTCCGAGGAGAGCGAATTCGACGCCGATGTGCTGGAAGAAGAAGCGGCGGTGGACGGCGCGGAGGAACCCGCCGCGGAAGAAGCCAGGAAGCCCAAACGCCCGCCGAAGGCGCGGCTTCGTTCCTGACCGCCGGGCGGATGCAGGCGCCGGGGCGTTTCTCCTTTTGACGCTCCGGTAAACTTTTGGCAAAGAAGGGAGAGTCCCCATGAAGCTTCGATTCTGGGACAAAATCATTTTGCTGGTCGGCGCAATCGCGGTTCTGCTGGTCGGCTTGGCGGTGTTTATCGGCGGTTTGCGCGGAGACGATGATATGTCCGCGGCGCATCGGATGCTGGGCATCGTATTCGGCGCGGCAAGCGCGGTTTTTGGCTGCTATTTGATTTTGCTGCCCCGCCGCAATGCCATGCGGCGCCGGGACTATGTGGTGCAGCGCACCGACACGGGCGAACTGCGCATCGCGGTGAAGGCCATCGAAAACCTGGTGGAAAAATGCGTCGATCTGCATGAGGAAATCCAGTTGATTTCCATGATGATCACGAACACCCGGGAGGGCGTGGTGGTCGAACTGTTTATCTCTCTTGCCAACAACATTTCCATCCCGCTGGCCGTCGCTTCCCTGCAAAAGCAGATCAAGCAATACCTGGTCGCCTCCTCCGGCATCGAGGTGCGCGAGGTGCGGGTGATCGTGGAAAACACGAAGGACGAGCCGCTGCTGGTGGCTGAAATCGAGGAAGAAGAGGAAAACGAACCCGAAAAAGCGCCCTTGCATCAGCGGCTTTTCTGCCAGGCGGAACAGCCCGCCATCGTGCCCGCCCCGCCAAAGCCCGAAGAAACCGGCATGGCGGCGAGTGCTTTCCTGCATGAAAGCCGCGTGGTCTCTCAGCCGCAAACGGAGGAACAGAAGGATGAACAATAAGGATGGCAGGTCGTTCCTGCATCAGGCGTTCCGGATCGGCACGCCGGAATGCGCGGTTTTTTGCGCCGGGGTGGCGATGCTGCTGGGACTGCTGTTTCTGTGGATCGGGTTCTGGAAAACGCTGCTGATTTTCTGCCTGATGCTCCTGGGAATGTTTATCGGCGGCGTGGAGGACAAGCGCGAATGGCTTGGCGAAGCGCTGAACCGCCTCATTCCCGCCAGGCCGCCCGTCAGCGTCCGCGAACCGCGCCACGGCGCGGGCAGGACCCCGCGCAGGGCGGAGCCGGAAGCGGAAGAAGTGACGCCGATTCCCGAGGAATACCAGTACGAAGAACCCCAGGAATAAAGCGCTTCCCATCCCGCAATATCACGTAAGATCGGAGAGAATAACCCATGGCTCGGAAATCAGCGCGGGCAGCCGCGGTACAGATGGTATTTGAAAACATGCTGGGCGGCGACGGCGGCGAAGAAACGCTGCGCGGCCTGATTGAGTTTGCCCCCGAGGAAAATGACCAAGAGTACATCGACAGCATCCTGGCGGGCGTGGAAGAGAACGCCGAAACGCTGGACGCCGCCATCGAAAAGTGCTTGAAGGGCTGGACGCTGGACCGTATCGCCCGGGTGGACCTGGCCGTGCTGCGGGTAGCGGCGTGGGAGCTTTGCCATGCCAAGGAAACGCCTGACGCCGTGGTGATCAACGAAGCCGTGGCCCTGGCCCAGAAGTTTGATTCGCCCACGGCGGGCAAGTTTGTCAACGGCGTTTTGTCTACCCTGCTCAGCCAGCGGAACGCGGGGGAAAAGCAGCCCGGGGAAAACGCCTGATGCTGGCGCTGGGCCTGGATACAAGCTGCTATACCACCTCCGCCGCGCTGTGCGCGCCGGGACAGGAGCCCCGGCAGGAACGGCGGCTGCTGCCCGTTGCGGCAGGGGAACGCGGCCTTCGCCAAAGCGAGGCCGTTTTTGCGCATGTAAGGCAGATTTCTCAGGTGCTTCTCCCGCTGCTTGAAACGGCGTCCGAACCCATTTCCTGCGTGTGCGCCTCGGCATCCCCCCGGGACGGGGAGGATTCCTATATGCCCGTGTTCCAGGTGGGGGTCAGCCAGGGAAAAGCCCTGGCCGCGGCGCTGCGGGTGCCGTTTTTCACCACCACCCACCAGCGGGGCCACATCGCCGCCGCGAAGTATGGCACGGGGTTGGAAGCGGAACGGTTCATCGCCCTGCATCTGTCCGGAGGCACCACGGACGTGCTGCTGATGGATGGGGATAAAATCCGGCCCATCGGGACATCGGTGGATCTGCACGCGGGCCAGTTGGTGGACAGGGTCGGCGTGGCGCTGGGCCTGCCCTTTCCCTGCGGGCCGTATTTGGAAAAACTGGCGCTCAAAGGAGAAAGTAAACACCGCGTGCCCGTCAGCATGGAGGGGCTGAACTGCCATCTGTCCGGCGCGGAGGCGCAGCTCATGCGCATGATCGCGGCAGGGGAACCGAAGGAAAACGTGGCCGCCGAGGTGTACAGCGTGCTGTGCCGCACGGTGCACCGGCTGCTGACCGCAGCAGCGGAAAGCGTGAACGTCAAAGATTTATTGGTCGCCGGGGGCGTGGCGTCGTCGCAGCTGCTGCGGAAGCTGCTGCTGGAACGGAATGAAAAGCGCCGCACCGGGCTGAACTTTTTCTTCGGCCGCCCGGAGTTCTCCGGGGACAATGCGGTCGGCGTGGCGCTGATAGGAATTCAGAAGGAAATAGAAATACATAATAACCCCTCAGTCGGCTTTGCCGACAGCTCCCCTGACAGGGGAGCCTAATGCTGCCTCCCCTATGAGGGAGTTACTTCCGCAAGAAGCGAATAATGCCTCCCCTATCAGGGGAGGTGCCTCCGCAGGAGGCGGAGGGGTTAACTGAACATAATCTCTTGGAGGTCGATTGACCATGGCGGTGATTCTGGATGGCAAAGCGCTTTCTGAAAAACGGATGGGCGAATTGAAAGAACGGGTGGACGCCCTGAAAGCAAAGGGAAAAACCATCGGTCTGTCCGTGATTTTGGTGGGAGAAAACCCCGCCAGCCAAGTATACGTGCGGAACAAGGGCAAGGCGTGCGAAGCCCTGGGTATCCGCGGCGATACGATCCTGCTGCCCGAGCAGACCACCCAGGAAGAGCTGGAAGCGCTGATCGAGAAGCTCAACCGGGACGAAACCGTGGACGGCATCCTGGTGCAGCTTCCGCTGCCGAAGCACTTAAACGAAGCAAAAGCCCTGCGGCTGATCGCGCCGGAAAAGGACGTGGACGGCTTTCACATCGAGAACGCGGGCAAGCTGTTCACCGGCCAGGAAGGCGTGATTGCCTGTACGCCGAAGGGCATGATCGCCATGCTGAAGGCCTGGAACGTGCCGCTTTCCGGGAAGGAAGCCGTGGTGATCGGTCGCAGCAACATTGTGGGCAAGCCCGTCGCTATGCTGCTGCTGAATGAAAACTGCACCGTGACGATTTGCCATTCCCGCACCGTCGATTTGGCGGCGCACACCCGCCGGGCGGATATTCTGATTGCCGCCGTGGGCAAGCCCCGGTTCGTGACCGCCGATATGGTGAAACCCGGCGCGGCGGTGGTAGACGTGGGCATCAACCGGGTGGACGGCAAGGTGGTCGGCGACGTGGACTTTGAAAGCGTGGAAAAGGTGGCGGGCTATATTTCGCCCGTGCCCGGCGGCGTGGGGAAAATGACCATCTGCATGCTGATGGAAAATGTGATCGAAGCCGCCGAACGAAAGGTCTGCTGATATGGCCTGGACGCTTTCCGTATCCGAGCTGAACGATTATGTGCGCCGCGCCATCGCCAGCGACCCGAGCCTGCGGTTCCTGAGCATCCGGGGGGAAATCAGCGATTTTAAAAGGTATTCCTCCGGGCACTGGTATTTTACCCTCAAGGACGAAACCAGCATGATCCAGTGCGTCTGCTTCCGGCAGTATAATATGCGCCTGGACTTTCGGCCCGAGAACGGCATGAAGGTGGTGCTCGCCGGCGCCGTGGGGCTGTACGCCGAGCGGGGGCAATACCAGTTTTATGCCGAGTCCATGACCCGGGACGGTGTGGGCGAATTGTATTTGAAGCTGGAAGCGCTGAAAAACAAGCTGATGAAGGAAGGGCTCTTCGACGTTGCGAAAAAGCGGCCCCTGCCCTTGCTTCCCCGGGCCATTGGCGTGGTCACCAGCCGCAGCGGCGCGGTGATTCACGATATCGCCACCGTCACCCGGCGGCGCTTTCCCGCCATGCAGATCATCCTGCGGCCCGCCCAGGTGCAGGGGGAAGGCGCGGCGGAGGACATTGCGGCGGGCATCGCGGAGATTTCCGCCCTGCCCGAGGTGGATGTGGTGATCGTGGGGCGCGGCGGCGGTTCGCTGGAGGACCTGTGGGCCTTTAACGAAGAAATCGTGGTTCGCGCCATTGCGGCCTGCCCGGTGCCGGTGGTATCCGCCGTGGGCCATGAAGTCGATGTTACCTTATCGGATTTGGCCGCCGACGTGCGGGCGGCAACGCCTTCCGTTGCGGCGGAGGTGTGCGTGCCGGAGAGGGAAGCGCTGATCGCCACCATCGGCAAAATGCGGGACGCCATGACCCGCGCCGCGAAAAACGATCTGCTGGCCCGTCAGTCCCGGCTGGCGCTGTGCGAAAAGCGCCTGGCCGCGCGCCATCCCGCGGCGCTGATGCGGAATGTGCAGGCCATGGCCATTCTGCTGGAGCACCGCCTGCAAGCGATGATGGAGCGTCAGTTCACGGCGCTGAAAAACAAGACGAACCAGCTGTCCGAGCAGCTGAACGCGCTGGGACCGCGGCAGGCGCTGAACCGGGGATACGCGGTATTGCTGGACGGGAAACAGGCCGTCACCAGCGTGGAGGACGCGCCGGAAAACATGGACGTGCTGCTCCAGGATGGGCGGCTGAGCGTCCGCGTGCTGGACAAACGAAAGGGGGATCCCTTTGGCGAAGAAGCAAGCCTCGTTTGAGGAAAAACTGACGGAGCTGGAAGGGCTGGTGCGGAAGATGGAGGGCGGGTCGCTGCCCCTGAGCGAAGCGCTGGCCGCTTATGAATCCGGAATGAAGCTGAGCAAGCAGCTCACCGAAGAGCTGGCTGCCGCCGAAAAGAAGATGCTGGAATTGTCCGGCGGAGAAACAAAGCCCATGGAGGACGCGCCATGAGTGAGACAGAAACCCTGAACGCTTACAAAGCGCAGCTGGAAGCGTATTTGAAGAACTTGCCCATGGCCGGCGCGCCGGACAGGCTGCGGGAAGCCATGCGGTACAGCCTGCTGAACGGCGGCAAGCGGCTGCGGGGCTGCCTGCTGCTGGCAGCGTGCGAGCTGGGCGGGGGAGACGCGGAAGCGGCGCTGCCCTTCGCCGCAGCGCTGGAAATGATCCACGCCTATTCCCTCATCCACGACGATCTTCCCGCCATGGACAACGACACCCTGCGCCGGGGCAAGCCCACCAATCATGTGGTATTCGGCGAAGCGCTGGCGATCCTGGCAGGGGACGCGCTGCTGACCCACGCGGTGGAAATCATGGCGGCGTCCAATCATCCCCGGGCTTTCCCGGCCCTGGGTGAAATCATCCGGGCGGCGGGTGTCGGCGGGATGCTGGCCGGACAAACCCTGGACGTGACCAACGAAGGCGCCGAACCGGACATTCATTTGGTAGAGGAAATCCACCGGGGCAAGACCGCCGCGCTGCTCACCGCGCCGCTGACCGCCGGGCTGATTCTGGCGGGGGCGGAAGGCGCACGGGTGGAGGCAGGCAGGAAATACGGCTTTCACCTGGGCATGGCGTTTCAGATTATGGACGATCTGCTGGATCTGGAGGGCGATCCCGCGCTGATGGGCAAGACCCTGGGCAAGGATCAGGCGGAAGGGAAGCTGACCTGGCCCGCCTGCGTGGGGATCGAGCAAGCGAAACGGGACGCAGAAAAGCACATTGGACAGGCTGTGGAAGCCCTTGCTCTCTTTGGCGAAAAGGCGGCGTTTTTGCAGGCGCTGGCGCTGTCCACACTGCATCGGGTTCAATAACGAGGAAATTGGCTGAAAGCCAATTAACCGTCTCGGCGGCTCCCGCAAGGGAAAGACGCCGAGCGTTATGGCACAATAAGGATAGAGAGGTACTATGGGACAGTTTTTTGTGGACTTATGGAATAACATGCCGCTGAAATGCGCGGTGGTTTCCTGGTGGGCCGCCCAGGCGATTAAGGTGTTGATTTCACTGTGGCTGGATAAGAAGTTCGACTGGCGGCGGTGGTTCGGCATGGGCGGCATGCCGTCCTCCCACAGCGCGTTCGTGTTTTCGCTGATGCTGTCCGTCGCCGTGAAGGAAACGGTGGCTTCGACCCACTTCGCCCTGGCGTTCGCCCTGGCGGCTGTGGTGATTTACGACGCCATGGGCGTGCGCCGCGAAACTGGCAAGCAGGGAGAGGTGCTCAACCAGATCGTGTCCCAGGTGCTGGTAGAAGGAAAACCCATCACGGAAAAACAGCTCAAGGAGCTGGTAGGTCACACCCCCCTGGAAGTGATCGGCGGCGTGATCGTGGGATCATTGGTAACGTTATTCTTTATTTGATACGGAATGCAGGCAAACGATTAAAGGAGGGCTATTCAAATGGACGCTTTTCTGGAAGAAGTGGTAACGAAGCAGAACCGGGGAACGCAGACAGCGCTCTACATTCTGGCGAACGTAATCATGGTGATTTTCGGTGCGCTGGCGCTGCTGGACTTCGCCACCATCGGCGCGGTATTGCAGCAGACGGGCTTCAGCTTGGATTTCTTCCTGGTGCTTGCCCGAATGCTGGTGCTTGGCGCGGCGGCGTTCGGCATGTTTCTCTACCGGGATCGGGTGAAGATGGAATATGAATACACCTTCACCAACGGCCAGATGGATTTCGCCCAGGTGTTCAACAACAAAAAGCGCAAGAACCTGGGCACCATGAACATCAAGAACGTGGAAGCCTGCGGACTGGTTTCTTCCGGCTCCTTCAACCGTTATATCAACATGCAGGGCATCAAGCGCACCAACTGGTTCCTGAACCGGGAAGCCGAATTGCTGTATTTCTTCTTCCAGAAGGACGGACAGAAGCGCATCATCATCATCGAGCCCAGCGAGGAAATGACCGGCCTCATCAAGAAAACCCTGGCTCAGGGCGTGTGGCAGAATAACTAATTTCAGTTCTAATACTAAACTCAATCTAAACCGGTCAACGTAGCGCTGCTACGCCTCCCTCCATTCAGCATAGCCACGGCGCAAAATCCATCCCAAATCTGATACATTTTCAGCTTGAGTTTAGTATAAGTTTCAAGTTCCAAGTTCCAAGCTTGGATTGGCTGGTAAACTGACAGCGCACCATTCTTTGCTTAGAACTTGGAACTGAGAACTTAGAACTCAAATCCTTATACTCGGAGAACTAACGATGCCTATTTACCTTGACAACAGCGCCACCACACGGGTGTGTTCCCAGGCGGTGGAAGCGATGACGACATGTATGCGGGAGGAGTTTTACAATCCTTCCGCTTTGTACGCTCCCGCGCTGGCGGCGCAGAAAAAAATGCGGGACTGCCGGGATGCAGTTTTAAAAGCCGTTCACGCGCCGATGGGGAGCAAAACCGTGTTCCTTTCCGGCGGCACGGAGGCGGACAACCTGGTCATCTTTGGCCGGGCGGGCAAGGCCCGGGGCGGCCAGGTGCTGTTCAGCGCGGGAGAGCATCCGGCGGTGAAGGAAGCCTGCCAAATATGCGGACTGGAACCAGTGGAAATGCCCTACGATCACCTGGGTCTGGTGGATTTGGAGGCGCTGAAAGGGCTGCTGTCCGACCGGGTAGCGCTGGTGTGCTGTATGCAGGTGAACAATGAAACCGGGGCGATCCAGCCTTTGAAAGAAATCGCCGCGCTCATCAAGGAGAAATCCCTCTCTGCCCATTTCCATGTGGATGGTGTACAGGGCTTTTTGCGGGTGCCTTTCGATATGACCGCCGTCGGCGCGGATTCCTACGCGCTGTCCGGCCATAAGATCCACGGGCCCAAAGGCATTGGCGCGCTGGTGATGGGACCGCGGGTGCAGCTGACGCCCCGGCAGGTGGGCGGCGGACAGGAGGGCCAGCTTCGCTCCGGCACCGAAAACACGCCGGGCATCGCGGGCCTGCTGGCGGCGATAGAAGCCTACCCCAAAGAAAACGGAATGCGGGAAAACAAGCTGCTGCTGTGGCAGCTGATTCGGGAAGCGATTCCGGAGGCAGCGGTCAACGGCCCGGCCCCGGACAGCGACGTGTCCGCGCCGCATATCCTGAATGTGTCTCTCCCGCCTGTGCGTTCGGAAACCATGCTCCACGCGCTGGAGGGCGAAGGCGTTTATGTGGGCATGGGGTCAGCCTGCTCATCGTTCAAACAGCGGGTCAGCCCGGTGCTCAAGGCGATGCACACGCCGCAAAAGCTGGCCGAATCCGCCCTGCGCTTCTCCCTGTCGCCGGAAAACACAGCAGAGGAAATGCGCCAGACGGTGGAGGCCATCAAAAGGCAATACGCAGTTTTGTCCAAATACCAACGTCGATAAGAGGGGTCAGAATCCATGCGAAAACTGCTCATGGTTCGCTACGGCGAAATTTATTTGAAGGGTCTGAACCGGCCTTACTTTCTGAAAGCCCTGGTCAAGCGGGTCAGGGAAGCGGCCAAGCCCTTCGGGGGCCAGGTGTGGCTCCACGACGCCCGCATTTTCATCAGCGACGCGGAGGACTTTGAGGGATGCATGCAGCGGGTGGCGAAGGTGTTCGGCGTGCACTCCATCGCACCCGCCATTGAAATGGAAAAGGACAACTTCGAGGGTATCTGCGAACAGGCCAACGAGCTGATGAAGGGCCTCTCGGGCACCTTCAAGGTGGAGGCCCGCCGGGCGGACAAGCACTATTTCCTCACCTCTCCCCAGATCAATATGCAGGTGGGCGAATACGTGCTGATGCGTAACGAAGACCATTTGAAGGTGGACGTGCGCAAGCCGGAGCACGTGCTCTCCATCGAAATCCGCGATCAGGCGTATCTGTACTGCACGGTGTACCCCGCCGTGGGCGGTATGCCGGTGGGCACCGGCGGCAAGGCGGCGCTGCTGCTTTCCGGCGGCATTGACAGCCCGGTAGCGGGCTACATGATCGCCAAGCGCGGCGTGCAGCTGGTGGCGGTGCACTATCATTCCTTCCCGTATACCAGCGAATTTGCCAAGCAGAAGGTGCTGGATTTAGCCAAAATCCTGTCCGAATACTGCTGCGGGCTGAAGGTCTATGTGGTGCCCTTCACCGAGATTCAGATGCAGATTCACGAAAAATGCCCGGAGGATTACACCACCCTCATTATGCGGCGCTACATGATGCGCATTGCCGAGCGCATCGCGCAAAAGGAAGAGGCCATGGCCTTGATCACCGGCGAATCCATCGGCCAGGTGGCCAGCCAGACCATGGAAGCGCTGATCACCACCAACGAAGTGGTGAAGACTATGCCGGTCTATCGCCCCCTTATCGGCTTTGACAAAATCGACATCATGGAGTATGCCCGGAAGATCGGCACCTATGAAACCTCCATCCTGCCCTATGAGGACTGCTGCACGGTCTTTACTCCCCGCCATCCAGCCACCAAGCCCAAGGAAGCCCTGATTCAGAAGGGTGAAAACGCCCTCGACCAGGAAGCTTTGATTCAGGCCGCTATCGATAATACGGAAATCGTGGAATTGTAATGCTTTGAAGGAAGCTGTTGAAAAGACGGCTTCCTTCACTATTTATATTACTAACAAGTTTGCTTTCAAGGATGAATTTCAAATCCAAAGAGTAGATTACGCTGGGGCTGTTCGCCCCAGACCCCAACCAGGGCGGTGACCGCCCTGGACCCGCAACTGGCGATATTACGTTTTCGGGATAAGCAGACATGCTCCGCCTGCCGCGCTGGGGATACGAAAAGTTTGAGGGCTTCTGGCCCAAGAAAGCCGGGAAAATCCCAAGGGGAAAGTTCACTTTCCCCTCGGGATTGTTCCCAGGCTTTCCCCGGATGCAAAGCATCCGGGTTGGCGGCTTTCAGCCGCCGGGCCAGAAGCACCACAGTACCAAGCCAAACTTTCGCGTTTCTCCAAATATCAGCGGGAAGCAAGCAGATGTTACAAATCAAGCAATATCCGCTATTGAGGTCCAGGAGATGAAATCTCCTGGTGCAGGTGAACGAGGGCCGCACAGGCCCTCGCCTCGTCTTTGTTTTTCACCCTTCACAACATGAATGTTAACAGTCTAATTCTAAAAATTTTGTTACAATATAGATTTTTTGCGTGATTTTTTGTATAATAAAATCAAGTAAGTTATGTACAGAATTCGTTCGCGGAAAAGTGGGAGAGGGGGAGACGCGCCCATGGTGTATGATTTGCAGAAGGCCAGCATGTGGAAGCGTATCTCCGCCTTTTTGTTTGACGGTATTTTGCTCAGCGTGATCACCGTGCTGATTGCCTGGGGCCTGTCCGCGCTGCTGGGATACGATGGGTACAACCGGACGGTAAACGAGAGCTACGAGCGCTACGGCCAGGAGTACCAGGTCGATCTGCGAATGACCCTGACGGAATACGAAGCCCTGACCCCCGAAGAAGCCCAACGAGTGGATGAAGCCTTTGCCGCCATGAACGCTGACGTGAAAGCCCTGCGCGCTCACCAGATGATGCTGCAACTGTCCGTGCTGATTCTCTCTCTGGGTTTCTTTTTTGCATATCTGATCTGGGAATTTTTGATTCCCTTGAAGCTGGGCGACGGGCAGACGGTGGGCAAAAAAATCTTCGGGCTGGGTCTGATGAAAGCGGACGGCACGCGGGTGCACGGCCCCACGCTGTTCATCCGCGCGATCCTGGGCAAATACACCATCGAGACCATGATCCCCGTGCTGATTCTTC
Source organism: uncultured Eubacteriales bacterium (assembly GCA_902801765.1). Lineage (GTDB taxonomy): Bacteria > Bacillota > Clostridia > Christensenellales > Aristaeellaceae > RUG563. The sequence continues at coordinate 21,842 of CADCJO010000011.1, read as the reverse complement.
TGATGATCTACTGGGGCACCATCGGCATCGTGGGCCCGGTGGTGATTGGGTTGATCTTGATGACGGAAATCATCGTCATGGCCGCCACACCCACCCATTCCCTGATTCACGACCTGCTGGCGGGCACGGTAGCCATTGACGAGGCCAGCCAGAAAATCTTTGAAACGCCGGAAGAACTGGCCGCCTTCAAGGCGGAAATCGCCGCGGAGATCGCGCAGCGGGAAAAGTATTGAAATTTGTATCTTGCCGCCGCCCTGCGCGGGGCGCGCGTGAAGTATATTTGCTCCATCACCTCATTTGCAAAGGAGGAAGGGATATCCAATGAAAATCGTCCTGCAAAACCTGACCAAGATCTTCCCCAGCCGCAACAAGAAGTCCAACGAGGAAGTGATTGCCGTCAACAATTTCAACTTTGAAATTCCCGACGGCAAGCTGATCGGCCTGCTGGGCCCCTCCGGCTGCGGCAAAAGCACCACGCTGTACATGATCAGCGGACTGCAAAAGCCCTCCAGCGGCAAAATCTTCTTCGGCAATGACGACGTGACCGAGCTGTCCACGGAGAACCGCGGCATCGGCCTGGTGTTCCAGAACTACGCGCTGTACCCCCATCTGACGGTGAAGCAGAACATTCTGTTCCCGCTGCAGAACCTCAAGGGCAAGGACAAGCTGGACAAGGACACCATGCTCAAGCGCGCCTACGAGGCCGCCAAGCTTGTGCAGATCGAGCAGCTTTTGGACCGCAAGCCAAGCGAGCTGTCCGGCGGCCAGCAGCAGCGCGTGGCCATCGCCCGCGCTCTGGTGAAGATGCCCCGGGTGCTGCTGCTGGACGAGCCCCTGTCCAACCTGGACGCCCGCCTGCGTTTGCAGACCCGCGAGGAGATCCGCCGCATCCAGAAGGAAACGGGCATCACCACCGTGTTCGTGACCCACGACCAGGAAGAAGCCATGAGCATTTCCGACATGATCGTCGTCATGAAGACCGGCCTCGTGCAGCAGATCGGCAAGCCCCAGGACGTGTATGACGATCCGGCCAACCTGTTCGTGGCCAAGTTCCTGGGCACGCCGCCCATCAACGTGTTCAACGGCCGGGTGAAGAACGGCACGCTGTACATCGGCTCCGACGCCGTCATGAATATCCAGCCCGTGCCCGACCAGGAGGTTATCATCGGCATCCGGCCCGAGGGCTTCGTGCTCAGCGAAAACGGCGCGCTCAAATGCAAGCCCGTCAACGTGGAGGTCATGGGCCGCGACGTGAGCATCGTTTCCACCCACGACGCCAGCGCCAACCCCTTCGTGCGCTCCATCATCAACGCCGACAACAAGGTGGACGTGACCACCGATTTCGTCCGCTACGACATCAAGCCCCATAAGATCTTCATTTTCAACAAAGAAACCGAAGAACGGATTTATTTTGAGGTGAAGTGATATGGTAGAAAGCAAACAGCAATGGAAAGCCTGGCTGTACCTGGCGCCTGCCATCGTGCTGCTGCTGGTGTTCACGGTGTGGCCCATCATCAACACGGTCGCCATGGCGTTCATGGAGGATTACAGCGGCCTGGCGAATATCGGCGGCGAAGCGTCGTTCAGGTTCGGGATCGGCAACTTTACCAAGGTCGCCCAGAACGCGGAGTTTCAGCAGGCCCTGACCAACACCATCCTGCTGTGCCTGATCACGGTGCCGGTTTCCACCGTCCTGGCGCTTTTGATCGCCGTAGCGCTCAACGCCATCAAGCCTTTGCAGAAAGCATTGCAGACCATCTTTTTCCTGCCCTACGTGACCAACTCCATCGCCATCGGCATGGTGTTCGCCGCCATGTTCAACGTGATCGGCAGCGTGGGCACCCGCCGTCCGCTGATCAGCAGCTACGGCATCGTGAACGACATCATCCGCTTCTTCGGCGGAAACTGGGTCAACTGGATCAACTCCGGCTCGGATTACTGGGCCAACATGTTCGTGCTGATCGTGTACATCGTCTGGAACGCCCTGCCCTTCAAAATCCTCATTCTGCTGGGTGGACTCACCAGCATCAACAAGCAGTATTACGAAGCCGCCAAGGTGGACTCCACGCCCCGCTGGCGGGTGCTGACCAAGATCACCGTGCCGCTGCTGTCGCCCATGCTGGCTTACGTGGTCATCACCGGCTTCATCGGCGGGTTCAAGGAGTATACTTCCATCGTGGGTATCTTCGGCGAATCCATGGGCCCGGTGCACGACGCCCACCGGCTCAACACCATGGTGGGCCTGATCTATGATTCCCTGGCCAGCAACAACCAGGGCCGGGCCAGCGCCGCGGCGCTGATCCTGTTCGGCATCATTCTTGTGGTCACCCTGATCAACCTGTGGGTGAGCAAGAAGCGCGTGCACTATTAAGAAGGAGGGTTCGGTATGTCACAGAATACCATGCAGGTGATGCATGCCCGGGATATGCAGAAAACCTCCGGCAGGCAGAAAATCAGCAAGGCCCTGTCCCTGGCGGGCGTGTATCTGTTTCTGCTGATCATGGCGGCCATCGTGCTGTTCCCGTTTTACTGGATGATTATTTCCTCGCTCAAGTCCCTGGCGGAATACCGCCTGAGCCCGCCCACCTTCTGGCCCACGCAGGTGCTCATTTCCAACTACGCCGACGCCTTCACCACGGCCAGCCTGGGCGTCCTGTTCAAAAATACCATGATCGTGGGCGTTGTTTCCACCCTGCTTTCCCTGGTCATCACCATCTTCACGGCCTTCGCCTTCGCCCGGCTGGAGTTCAAGGGCAAGGAGCTTTTGTTCGCCGCGCTGCTGGCCACCATGATGATCCCCGGCGAATTGTTCACCATCACCAACTTCGCCACCGTCACCAACCTGGGCTGGCGCAATACCTACACCGTGCTGATCGTGCCCTTCCTGGTGAGCGTGTTCTACATTTACCTGCTGCGGCAGAACTTCCTGCAGATCCCCAATGAGCTGTACCTGGCCGCCAAGGTAGACGGCACCAGCGACATGAAATACCTCTGGAAGGTCATGGTGCCTCTGGCCCTGCCCACGCTGATTTCCATCACCATCCTGAAAATGATGGGCGCCTGGAACAGCTACATCTGGCCCCGCCTGGTGGCCAACGACGAGGCGCATCGGCTGATTACCAACGGCCTTCGCAACGCGTTTACCGACACCACGGGCGACGTGAACTATCCCGTCCAGATGGCCGCCGTGGCCCTGGTCAGCGCACCCTTGTTCCTGGTGTTCGTGTTCCTGCGCAAGTACATCATGAGCGGTGTGAGCAGGAGCGGCATTAAGGGGTAAGTTTCTGGGGGAAACCGCTTTTTGCAGGCCAAAAAGCGGTTTACCCCAGACCCCCTTCCGAAAAAGCCGATAAGAGCTTGCATTGTTTCTCTATTGGTTATTTGGCTTTTTGCCTATAACATATCCATCATTACTCAAAAAAGGAAGGAAGGAAAATCAAGATGAAGAAAATCGTCTCCATGCTCCTGCTTCTCGTGATGCTGCTGAGCGTATGCAGCTTCGCCTCCGCCGAGGCCGCTCCCGCCTATGACGGCAGCGACGTGACTATCACCTTCTACCACACCATGGGCGCCAACCTGGTCAGCGTGCTGGACGCCTACATCGAAGAATTCAACAAGCTGTATCCCAACATCCACGTGCAGTACACCGCCGTGGGCAGCTATGACGATGTGCGCGACCAGGTGTCCACCGAAATCACCGTGGGCACGCAGCCCAACATCGCCTACTGCTATCCCGACCACGTGGCCCTGTACAACCTGGCCAAGGCCGTGCAGACCCTGGACAAGTACATCGACAGCGACGCCGAAATCACCCGCGCCGACGGCACCACCGAGATCCTGGGCCTGACCGCGGAGCAGAAGGCCGACTTCATCGAAGGCTACTACAACGAAGGCTTGCAGTTCGGCGACGGCAAAATGTACACCATGCCGCTGAGCAAGTCCACCGAAGTGCTGTACTACAACAAGACCTTCTTTGATGCCAACAATATTCCCGTTCCCACCACCTGGGACGAACTGGAGCAGGTCTGCGCCAAGATCGTGGAGATCGACCCCATGAGCATCCCGCTGGGCTATGACAGCGAAGCCAACTGGTTCATCACCATGACCGAACAGCTGCAGACCCCCTACACCAGCGCCACCGAACCCCATTTCCTGTTCAACACCGAAGAAAACCGCGCCTTCGTCAAGCAGTTCCGCGAATGGTATCAGGAAGGCTACCTGACTACCCAGAAACTGTACGGCGCTTACACCTCCGGCCTGTTCACCTCCACCAGCGACATTAAGAGCTACATGTCCATCGGCTCCTCCGCCGGCGCCACCTATCAGCGTCCCGCCAAGGGCGACGATGGCAACTATCCCTTTGAAGTGGGCATCGCCACCATTCCCCAGGCCAATCCCGACAACCGGAAGGTCATTTCCCAGGGCCCCTCTCTGTGCATCTTCAAGAAGGCCAACGAGCAGGAAGTGATCGCCTCCTGGCTGTTCGTCAAGTTCCTCACCACCAACGTGGACTTCCAGGCGGAATTCTCCATGGCCTCCGGCTATGTGCCCGTCATCAAGTCCGTCACCGGCAACGAAGTGTACGCCGACTTCCTGGCCAAGGCTGACGGCGGCGACTACGTGTCCGCCCTGAGCGCCAAGGTCTGCCTGGAGCAGCAGGACGCTTACTACACCTCTCCCGCCTTCAACGGCTCCTCCACCGCCCGTGACGAAGCGGCCGCCCTGCTGCCCGCCTGCCTGACCGTGCCCGACGGCACCGACGTGGACGCCGAAATCGAAAAACTGTTCCAGACCGCTATTGACAAGTGCAACTACAGCCTGTAAAGGCCGGAAGGGAGGGCTTTGCGATGCTCTGTAACCTGCGAACCATGGCCCTCCTGGCCTGCGCCGTCCTGCTGGCGGTTTCCCTCTGCGCCTCCGGTTCGGCGGAGCTGGCGACCCAGGCAGACTGGGCCGGTTCCGTCGCGTTGGACATGCAGTCCGAAACCGCCAAGCAGGAGGTCACGGTACGCACCTTTGTGGACGGCGACACCACGCATTTCAACGTGCCGACGGAGATCGAATCAAGCGGCGTGCTGAAAGCGCGCTACATCGCCATCAACACGCCCGAATCCACCGGACGCATCGAGGAGTGGGGCAAGAAGGCTTCCGCCTTCACCCGGGACAAGCTGGAGAACGCCGAAGCGATCCTGATCGAATCGGACACCGCCGCCTGGAACCCGGACTCCACCTCCACCCGCGACCTGGTGTGGGTGTGGTACAAACCCGCCGGGGAAGAAAACTACCGGAACCTGAACATCGAGCTGCTGCAAACCGGCCTGGCCCTGCCCAACAACGCGGGCGGCAACCGCTATGGCGAAGCCTGCCTGGCCGCGGCGGCCCAGGCAAGGGCCAACAAGCTGCATATCTATTCCGGCGAGAAGGACCCAGACTTCTATTACGGCGACGCCATCGAGCTGACCATCAAGGAGCTGCGGCTCCACCCCGAAGCCTACGAAGGCAAAAAGGTGGCGTTCAGCGGCATCATCACCGTGAACCACAGCAACGCCGTATTCATTGAGGACTACGACGAGGAAACCGGCCTGTACTTCGGCTTCACCGCCTATTACGGCTTCAATCTCAGCGGCGGCGGGCTGGAGGTGCTCCACGTGGGCAACGAGGCCCGCATCGTGGGCACCGTGCAGTATTACGAAGCGGGCCATTCCTGGCAGGTGGCCGGGCTGAATTACCGCATGATGAAGCCCAAGGACCCCGGCAACATCCAGAAGCTCAGCGAAGGCCATGAACCCAGCTGGAAGGAAACCGCACCGGAAACGTGGGGCAGCGCCGTCTCCCTGGAAACAGCCGACGGCGTTCAGGAAGAATATCCCTATCCCTTTCTGGTGCTGGATACGTCCGTCGCCATGAGCGGACTGCATGTGACCGCCGTGCACGATTCGGATTCCGGCCTGCTGCGCTACCTCACCTGCGGCGGGGACACGAAATATCCTGTGCTGGTGACGCTGGCCGCCGACGGGACGTTTGCCGATACGGACTTCTACGACAAAATCATTGACGTACGCGGCATTGCGGAAGGAAATGAAAGCACCTTCTATCTCCGCGTATACACCCCGGATGGTCTGACCATCCATAACGACTGATAAAGGAGAACGCAAATCATGAAGAAAACGCTTGCTTTGCTCCTGGCGCTGTGCATGGCGCTGAGCGTATGCTCCGCCCTGGCCGACGAAACCCAGGCCCTCAAGGACGCCCGCAGCTACATCAACCTGATGTACAAGAACAAGCCCGCCTCCACCCCCAAGGATTATGAGCTGGTGGGCACCGTGCCCGGCGAGGACGAAAACTACACCGTCGAATGGACCACCGATTCCGACACCATCACCGTGACCCGCGAGGAAAGCGGCCTGGTGAAGATCGACGTGAACGAGGACAACCCCAAGGAAGTCAGCTACAAGCTGACCGCCACCATTCTGGACGCCGCGGGCAATTCCGTCAGCGTTTCCTTTGACCGCGTGGTCCCCGCCGCCATCAACCTGGACCTGATGACGGATGAAGAAATCGTGGCCGTGGCCTATGGCCTGGACGACGGCGCGGCCCTGCCCACGCCCACGGTTCTGACCGGCACCATCGTAGCCATTCCTTCCGCTTACAGCGCGGACTACAACAATATCACCGTCAACATCCAGGTGGGCGATCTGGCCGATCAGATCATCCAGTGCTACCGTCTGACCGGCGGCGCCGCGCTTCAAGTGGGTGACATCATCACCGTCCTGGGCACCATCAAGAATTACAAGGGCACCATCGAATTCGACAAGGCCTGCTTCATGCTGCCCGCCGAAGGCGAATACCCGCTGCCCCAGGCGTACGCCCAGAGCGCCCGCGTGGCTATGTTCGCCTATGGTCTGGAAGACGGCGCGGCCCTGAGCCACGAATCCACCATGACCGGCGCGATCTCCGCCATCCCCTCCGCCTACAGCGATGAATACAAGAATATCACCGTCAACATCGACGTGCCCGGCCTGGAAGGCTACACCGTGCAGTGCTACCGCCTGACCGGCGAAGGCGCGGAAGCCCTGAAGGAAGGCGACCTCATCACCGTTACCGGCACCATCAAGAACTACAAGGGCACCATCGAATTTGACAAGGGCTGCACCTTCGTTCCCTTTGACGAAGCGGCGACCGACCCCATTCCCGCCGCGGAAGTGCCCGCTGCCGAAGAACCTGCAGCCGAAGCGCCTGCGGCCGAAGATGAATCCGCCGAATCCTTCGTGCTGGGTCTCCTGGGCGAGCTGGGCCTCGACACCACCGGCTACGAAGCGGAAATTTCCTCCCTGGTGGGCGAAGTCAAGAATTCGCTGACAAACCTGAAGGAATCCTCCGGCGGCTTCCTTGATACCTTGAAGGAAGGCTTTGGCGTCTTTGTGAACGAGCTGGGCAGCGGCCTGGAATCCATGCTCGGCGAACTGAACGAGAATGTGGAACAAACCAAGTCCTTCACTGCGTCCGAGGTGGAACAGATCCGTTCCTTCCTGAACGACCTGCTCGAGGAAGCGAAGAAACAGGATCCGGAAGGCGAATTTACCAAGAAGGTGGCCGAGCTGGTGGAAGCCGCGAAGCAGCTTGTGGAAGACGACCAGGAATCCCTGCAGGCTTTCTTCGCTCAAGTCAAGGAAGTCCTGGGCATTTAATCGTAATCCATCCTTCCGTTTTATCAATCAGCAAGGCGTTTCCAGGCACATTGCTTGGAAACGCCTTTTTATGCTGTTATGAATGATATGAGAAAGCGTGATATCACGGTTTTCTCATCAATTTCTAACTGGACGAAATGTCCGCGCTGTGCTATGATAGAGAACGAAAGAACGGGAATTCTGCATGATGGATACACGGGGGAAAAAGCGATGAAGAAAATGGTATGCGGACTGCTGCTGATTGCGCTGTGCCTGACGGTCTGCGGCTGCGGATTCGCGGTGCGCGACAGCTATCCCAACGCCGACAAGTATACGATCGGGAACTTCACCTACGACGCGGCCGCCGTGGAAGCGGTGGAAATCAATTGGACGGCGGGACGTGTGGAAGTGAAGGAAAGCACCGGCACGACGCTGTCCGTTACGGAAAAAACGGACAAGCTGACGGAAGATCAGCTGATGCGCTGGTGGCTGGATGGGAAAACGCTGCGCATCCAGTACTGGAAATCGGGGTATACCGGAACGCTGAAAGACGTACAAAAACGCGTCACGGTCGAAATCCCCAAGGATATTGCGCTGACGGTGAATGTGACCAGCGGTGAAATCATCACCGGCGACCACCAGCTGAAGGACGTTGCCCTGAAAGCCACCTCGGGTGAAATCGAGCTGGGCGCTCTCGACGCTGAGGAAATCCTCGTGGAAGTGACCAGCGGTTCCATTGAAGCCGGGGCGCTTCGGGCAAAGAAGCAGATCAAAATGAACTGCACCTCTGGAAAAATCAAATTGGTCAACGCCATGGCAGACGCGGTGGCGCTGCAAAGCACCAGCGGCAACATTTCCAGCGGACCGATTGACGCCAAAACATTCAATGCGCAATGCACCTCCGGCGACACTGAGCTGGATGCGGTCAAGGCGGAAGAAGCCAGGATCAAAACAACCTCCGGCGACATCACGATCGGCCTGTATCGGTGCGGACAGGTTGAGATTGGCTGCACCAGCGGCGATATCCGGCTGTCCGCAGTGCACGGCTCCGGCATGACGGTGGACTACACCACAAACAGCGGCAGCCTGAACGGAAAGGGCGGGGCAAAATCCTATCATGAGGTGATCGGCGACGGCGCCTCTGCCGTGACGGTGAGCACAACCAGCGGCGACCTGAAACTGGCGGAAAAATAATCCTGTTCCTAAACCGTATAGGATAGCATCAGTATAACAAAAAACCTTTCAGTCTTGACCGTGCGAACGGCCGCGCTGAAAGGCTTTTTATATCCTTCGCAAGAGCTTGGAAGGGAAATTGCTTTATTTCCAGAGGGAAAGAGGATACAGACCGTCCTTCTTCATCTGGGCGATGGCGGCCTGCACCTGGGGCATGTCGGGCTGATAGGTGACGCCGTACCACTTTTCGGGGCAGGGCAGCACCCGCACCTTGGCTTTGCCCTCGGCAATCAGCTGATTGGGGATCAGGGGCAGGAAGTATTCGCATTTGAGCGGATTCTTGGGCAGGTTTTCCGCCAGGAACGAAGCGAACCTTCCTTCGATTTCTTTGAGGATTTCCGGCGTGAAGCCCCAGAAATTCATGGACACCGTGGTGCCGTTGGGCAGGAAGGTGAAGGTTTTGCCGTCGTCCTCGGTGAAGGCCGCGCCGCCGTCCCGGGGCTCGATGTGGGTGCGCTCCACGATGCCGGTCAGGAACCGGCCGCTCTCGTCCATGGCGCACACGCCGCGGGCTACATGACCGTTTTCGGTCAGGGTGTTTTCCACCTGATAGCCCACCATGGCGTATTCGTCGGCGGGATGATCGGATACCAGATAATCGTGGATGGTTTTAAAGGAATCCTTGCCGTAGAAGTCGTCGGCGTTGATGACGGAGAAGGGCGCGTCGATCACGTCCTTGGCGCAGAGCACGGCGTGGGCGGTGCCCCAGGGCTTCACCCGGCCTTCGGGCACGGAAAAGCCCGCGGGCAGTACTTCGGGACGTTGATGCACGTACACGATATTCGCCGCGCCGCCGATTCGCTTGCCTAGCGTGTCGCGGAAGAGCTGCTCGTTTTCAGGCTTCACGATCAGGATGATGTCGCCAAAGCCCGCCCGCACGGCGTCAAAAATGGAATAGTCGATGATCCAGTGATTCTGCGGGTCCACGGGCGCCATCTGCTTGAGCCCCCCGAAGCGGCTGCCCAGCCCCGCGGCCATGATCACCAATTGCGGTTTCTTCATATCTGATACCTCCTGGGATTGCTTTCAAAAACCTTTCACAGTATATTACATTTTTCCGGTTTTGTCCATCTCCTTTTCCGCGTCCAGCCGCAGGATGCGGGCGTTCAGATGCTCCAGGAAGGTTTTGTCGTGTTCCACCAGCAGCATCGTGGGGCGGAACTGAGAAATCAAACGTTCGATCTGCATCCGGGAAAGCAGGTCGATAAAGTTCAGCGGCTCGTCCCACACGTACAGATGCGCCTGCTGGCACAGGCTGCGGGCGATCAGGGCTTTCTTCTGCTGGCCCGCGCTGAGCGCTTCCAGCGGCTTGTCGAACTGCTCCCGTTTGAAATCCAGCTTCCGCAGGATGGTCTTGAACAGCGTTTCGTCGATGCCGCTTTCCTGAATGAAGGAGCGCATATCGCCGCGCAGATGCGCCTGCTGCGGCACAACAGACAGAATCAAGCCGCTGGCCAGTTTGATTTCCCCTGCGGAGGGCTGCACTTCGCCCGTCAGTGCTTTGATCACGCTGGTTTTGCCGCAGCCGTTTTTGCCGGTCAGGGCCAGAATATCGCCGTTGAACAAAGTGAAGTTTAAGCCGGACAGAATGGTTCTGTCCCCGTAGCGGATGACCGCGTCCCGGCATTCGATCAAGTGTCCGGAAGGATGGGAGAGCGGGAAGATTTTCAGGTCGTCCGCCCGTTCCAGGTTTTTGAGCAGCCCTTCCTTTTCTTCGATTTCTTTTTCCATCCGGTTTTCCAGGTTCTTTCGCCGCTGCTGCATCCGGCGGGATTTTTCACCATAGTAGGCTCTTGCATCCAAGCTTTTTTCCCGTCCACCCGGACGGATGCCAATCTTTTGTCCTTCCGCGTGATCGGCCCAGGCGTATGCCTGCCGGGCGGAAGCCTTTAACGCGCCGATTTCCTTTTTCAGCCGTTCGTTTTCGTTCAACTCGAATTCGTCCTGCCGCCGCTTGTTTTCCTCCCAGGTGGAGAAATTGCCCTTCTGCACCTCGATGTTCGCCCGGTTGATGGACAGCACATGATCCACGCAGCCGTCCAGGAATGCCCGGTCGTGGGACACCAGGATGAAGCCCTTCTTGCCGTTCAGGTAGCGGCTCATCACTTCGCGGCCTTTCATATCCAGATGGTTGGTGGGCTCATCAATCAACAGGAAATGGTGCTCCCGGGCGAATAGCGCGGCCAAAAGCACCTTGGCCTGTTCACCGCCCGATAAGGAAAAAAAAGGCCGGGAGAGAATGTCGTCCGCCACGTCCAGCAAGGCGATTTCCTTTAAGAATCGCCATATCTGCCCTTCCGCGTCCATGTCCGCCGCGATGTCCAGCGGCGTTTTTTCTGGATTTGAAACAGCAAAAGGAAAATAGTCAAACTGCACCGGCGCGCTCACCGCGCCGTGGTCGGGCAGCTCGCCGCAGAGAATTTTCAGCAAGGTCGTTTTGCCCCGTCCGTTGCGGGCGATGAAGCCCAGCTTCCAGTCCGTATCCACGGCAAAAGAAGCGTCGTTAAAAATCAGATCGGGGCTGCCCTCATAAGCAAACGTTAAATGCGAAACCTGTATCCGCGCCATAAAAAACCTCCGAATCATCCGTTCGCAGGCCGGTACGGTCTTTATTCTGCATGACGGCGCGAAAAAAGCGCGCGGAATGAACACAAAAAAGACGCGCGTTTCTGGCCTGCCGGGGCACAATAAAACAAGGCATGCGAAAACATGCTTCATCCTCTTTGCCCGCTTGTCTTATGACCTCATCCGGTCACGACGGCAGAACCATTATTTGCGCATCCTTCCACCTCTTTCGTTTGTTTTCAGGTTCATTATACCCGAAACGGCGGGAAAAAGCAAGCATGTTTTGTAAGATACTTGACAAATACCCCAATGGGGTATATAATGCAGATACCCTGATGGGGTATCTGATGGGAGGAAACGCCATGAACGAAGAAACATGCTGCTGCGGGGAAATGCTGGGCGGGGAAGAAGCCTGCTCCCACAAAACCAAACAGCGCGGCGAGGAAGAATACAAAAAGCTGATTCATCGGCTGAACCGCATCGAAGGCCAGATTCGCGGTATCCGCGGGATGGTGGAAAAGAACGCCTACTGTACGGACATTCTGGTACAGGTGGCGGCGGTGAACGCGGCGTTGGCGGCGTTCAACCGGGAGCTGCTGGGCGAACACATCAAAACCTGCGTGAAGCGGGACATTTTGGCGGGCAAGGACGAGACGATTGACGAACTTCTTTTAACGCTACAAAAGTTGATGAAATAATTCATTTTTCGTGAGGATGAAAGAACGATGAAACAGTATACCGTCACCGGCATGAGCTGCGCGGCGTGCAGCGCGCGGGTGGAAAAGGCGGTCAGCCAGGTGCCGGGGGTGCAGAGCTGCTCGGTGAGTCTGCTCACCAACTCCATGGGCGTGGAGGGCACGGCACCCGACAGCGAAATCATCAGGGCCGTGGAGGAAGCGGGCTACGGCGCGGCCAGCAAGGACAGCACGGCGCAAACGCAAAGCGCCTCCATGGACGAAAAGGCGCTGGAGGACAAGGAGACCCCCAAGCTGAAAAAGCGCTTGATCGCCTCCCTGTGCCTGCTGCTGCCCCTCATGTATATGTCCATGGGGCACATGATGTGGGGCTGGCCTCTGCCCGCGTTCTTTGACGGCAACCACGTGGCCATGGGGCTGGCGCAGATGGTGCTGGCGGCGCTGGTCATGGTCATCAACCAAAAGTTTTTTATCAGCGGTTTTAAATCCCTCTGGCACAAAGCGCCGAACATGGACACCCTGGTGGCCCTGGGTTCGGCGGCATCCTTCGTGTGGAGCCTGTTCGTGCTCTTCGCCATGACCCGCGCGGTGGTGGACGGGAATCAGGAAGCGGTCATGGGGTATATGATGGACTTTTATTTTGAGTCCGCCGCCATGATTCTGACGCTCATCACCGTGGGCAAGATGCTGGAAGCCCGTTCCAAGGGCAAGACCACCGATGCGCTGAAAAGCCTGATGAAGCTGGCCCCTCAGACCGCGACACTGATCCGGGATGGGAAAGAGGTGGAAGTGCCCATCGCAGAGGTGCAGGTGGGCGACCTGTTCGTGGTGCGTCCCGGCGAAAACATTCCGGTGGACGGCGTGGTGGTCAGCGGCGAAAGCGCGGTGAACGAAGCGGCGCTGACGGGGGAGAGCATCCCCGTGGACAAAGCGCCGAACGACCGGGTGTCCGCCGCCACGGTGAACCAAAGCGGCTATCTGCAATGCCGCGCCACCCGCGTGGGCCAGGACACCACCCTGTCCCAGATCATCAAAATGGTCAGCGACGCGGCGGCGACCAAAGCGCCCATCGCCAAGATCGCCGATAAGGTGTCGGGCATTTTTGTGCCGGTGGTCATTTCCATCGCGGTCGTCACCCTGATCGTGTGGCTGATAGTGGGCAAGGAATTCAGCTACGCCCTGGCCCGAGCCATTTCCGTGCTGGTCATCTCCTGTCCCTGCGCGCTAGGTTTGGCGACGCCCGTCGCCATCATGGTGGGCAACGGTTTAGGCGCGAAGCACGGCATCCTGTTCAAGACCGCCGTGTCCCTGGAGGAAGCGGGGAAAACCGAGATCGTGGCGCTGGACAAGACCGGCACCATCACCGAGGGCCAGCCCAAAGTGACGGACATTCTGCCCGCCGAAAACGTGAGCCAGGAAGAACTTTTGCAAGCTGCCTTTGCACTGGAGCAGAAAAGCGAACATCCTCTGGCGAAAGCGATTGTGGCCTATGGCAACGAACAAAGCCTGACCGCTCCAGAAGTGACCGGCTTTTCCGCGCTGCCCGGCAACGGCCTGACAGCCACGCTGAACGGCGACACGCTGACGGGCGGCAGCCAGAAATTCATGCTGACTCAAGGCGCAGTCTCCACAGCCCTGCAAAAGCGGGCGGAGGCGCTGTCCGACCAGGGCAAGACGCCGCTGTTTTTTGCCCGGAACGGCAAGACGCTGGGCGTGATCGCCGTGGCCGACACGATGAAAGCGGACAGCGCGGAGGCCATTCAGCAGCTGCGGAATATGGGCGTCCGGGTCGTGATGCTCACGGGCGACAACCAGCGCACCGCCGACGCCATCGGCAAGGCGGCGGGCGTGGATCAGGTGATCGCGGGCGTGCTGCCGGAGGGCAAGGAGCAGGTGATCCGCGACCTGAGCAGAAAGGGTAAGGTCGCCATGGTGGGCGACGGCATCAACGACGCCCCGGCCCTGACCCGGGCCGATCTGGGCGTTGCCATCGGGGCCGGGGCCGACGTGGCCATCGACGCGGCGGACGTGGTGCTGATGAACAGCCGGCTTACCGACGTGGCCGCCGCCATCCGCCTGAGCCGGGCGACTCTCACGAACATTCATGAAAACCTGTTCTGGGCGTTCTTCTACAACAGCATCGGCATCCCCCTGGCGGCGGGCGTATTCATTCCCCTCTTCGGCTGGACGCTGAACCCCATGTTCGGCGCGGCAGCCATGAGTCTGTCCAGCTTCTGCGTGGTATCCAACGCGCTGCGGCTCAATTTCTTTGACCTGTACAGCGCGAAACGGGATAGAAAAATCAAAGCGAAAAAGGAGAAAAAGAAAATGGAAAAGACCATGAAAATCGAAGGCATGATGTGCATGCATTGCTCCGGTCGGGTGCAGAAGGCCCTGGAAGCCATCGACGGCGTGGAAGCCGCCCAGGTAAGCCATGAAACCGGCACCGCCGTACTGACCCTCACCAAAGCCGTTGACGACGCCGTGCTCAAAAAGGCTGTCACCGACGCGGGCTACGAAGTCGTCGGCTGATCATCATTCACAGCGAATGCTCATTCATCTTCTAAAATACTAACAGTCATGTTGTAAAGGGTTAAATCAAACGACGGGGCGCTGGCCCGGCGGCGAAGCCGCCAGCCCGGATGCTTTGCATCCGGGGAAAGCCAGGGAATCATCCGAGGTGGAAAGTTCACTTTCCCCTCGGATGTTCCCTGGCTTTCTTGGGCCAGAAGCCCTCAAACTTTCCGTAACCCCAGCGCGGCAGGCGGAGCTTGTCCGCTTACCTCAACTACGTTATTTTGCCAGTTGCGGGTCCAGGGCGGTCACCGCCCTGGCGCAGGTCTGGGGGCGCGCAGCCCCCAGCGTCTCCTCCTCGTCGGCTTTGAAATTCGCCCTTGAAAATATACTTGTTAAGAATTTAGAAGAGGAATAGAATATTTGTCAAGGGTAATTTTCCATAAGACAGAAATATTGAATTGAGTTAGAAATAAATTCTTCTATAAGTCTTGTATCTTCAAGCATTTTGCTTCAGCAAGTCACCTGCAGGTTCCATCTATTTGTCAAATCAATTTCGTGGGATTAATAAAACAGCGTTTTCAAAACTCATTGGTTTATCAAGAACATATGGGAGATCACGTTCTATAGCATCTATCAAATCAAGGATAGCGGTATCAACAGTTGTTTTTTCATCCGTTCTTGCCGATAATAAAGCATCGTGTGCTATATCATAATCTACTTTTCCTATTGCCGCGATGGCATTCAAACAAGAATCCCTTAATCCAAATTGTTCCCTATCTTTGAAGTTTGGATCAAAAGAGAGCTTTAACAAGTCTATTAGCACAGGTAAGCAATCCGTTGATCCAATTTTGCAAATAGCATAGGTTATTTCAGGCACAACGGGCTCTGCCACCATATCGGGCAGAGTCATCAGTTGCTGAGTTTGTTCATAATATTCCAATAATGCCTCTTTGTTGCTGCGCTTGAGTAAACCTGTGAGCCAACGCATATCGTGATGGTTGCGATATGCGTCCCATAGTTTGTTGTCCAATATGGTGGAATGTATATTACATGGTATTCTTGCAGCAAGATTTGATAATAAGTCATCATCCTCGCAGGATGGAAGCACATCCGAAAGGATGACATTTAGTCCAAATTCTTTTTCTAAGTATTCTAAAGCCCAATATGTGGACCCGCCGTTTAATGTTCTATTTAGCACATACTGTATCACCTTTTCTTTACACTCTGTTATATGATTTTCCAAACAGTAACGTATGTATTCATTAGCATTATATTGATTCCAACTATCTGTGAAAACCAATTCAACAATTTGTTTTCTTAAGTATTCAGGCGATATTTGTGTGATAACACATTCAGGCAGCTGGTCATAATAATCTTTATCAAAGAATTCGGATGGTAAGAGCAGTAGCTTCAGAGCCAGTTCTTCCGAAACAAGCACATCAAGCTTTTTGAATATACGCGTTGCAGAGATTAGTAATGCTGGCGCTGATAAGCCATTTTCTTTTATCTCTATTACAGAACTGAAATCTGTATTGCTAAGGTATTGTATACAGAAACGAACAAGAAAATCTTTCTGTTCTGCGTTCACATGTATATGATATCTCTCCAGAGAGTCTGCTGCACGCTCAAAACAAAATGTATTCCAGTCCTTAATATAATTCTTATAGTCTCTTATGAGTATTTTTTTAGTATTCGGAATATAGGCTTGAAGTGCAAAATAACATGCAGTCAAAGCGCCATTTGAGTAATATTCATTTTTCTCAATAAGTGCATGCATGCTTTCCTTGCATATTTGAGCTTCGTCGCCAAGGATCATAAGCATTTCATGAATCAAAGCATCAAAGAGTTTTTCGTTGAAAAGAGCATCAAAATATTTCTGATGTTCTGCATCTCGCTCTCCAGCATAGTCTTTAGGAGGCGTTATTTGAATTGTCTCTCCAGTATATGTGAATATACATTGTATTAGCTTCGCTTGTTTTGGATCACCATATGATAAATTTGAAATAAGATCCTTTACAATTTGTGAATTAATAGTTTTATCCGCTATCATCTTTATAATAACATCAATCATTGGATCACCGATTAGGCGACTTAAAATGAAACCACAATGATAAATTGGCTGGTGCAGAATAATATGTTTGACAAATATAGATTCAGTATGCGTGTTTGCGATATAGTTTGCAAGTGAAGAATAAATGTTAAGGCTTAGCAATGCATCATACTCATTAAACAAACGCAACAATGTCTGCAAGAAGACGTTGTTTTCATTATCATAGTATCTCATACCAACATTGCAGCAAAGAATAAATTCCTCACTGGTTCTTTCCTCATGGAGCTTTTTTCTATGATCAACCAAGTAAGATAATATTCTATTTGCAGCGTCAAGACCTTGAACCTCTTTAAATATGCGATCTATAATGATTTCATAACTAATAAAGCTGCTTCTGTGATAGTCGTATTTATCAAAGGCATCAATTACTACATCAATATATTGCTCAGCTTTGCCTGTTCGTTGAATAAACGCGAGGATGGCATGGATAATAAATTCGTCAGTTTCTTCCATGCAAATACTCGCTGCCTTATCAATATACTCCATAAATGCATCCGGATGGTTTCTCATTACATAAAACGCATCATCCCTGACCTGTATTTTTTCTGCCTTATTAAATGCAATATTGCTAACAAGATTTTTAACTGTTTCTTCCAAATGATAAAAAGAATCAAAATCAGCAAGACATCGCAACAGATTCTGTTTATGCCGAGTTGTCTGTTCCATCTGCAATTCATCAGTGATGTATTGTACTGCTTCTGGAGTAGAGCAAAAAGAGGCGATCTTACGAAGCGTAGAATAGTTACGATCCACCCAGGTATTGCGTTCTTTGTGAAAACTCATTATTCGTTTGATGGCATCTGTGAGCATGTCATCATCAAGGCGATCTTTCTCGAATAGTGTTATCAAAGTGGGCTGAGTCTCATAGATCCAATCCTGAAGAACACGCTTTTTATATGCTGTAACCAAATATGATAATACATTGATCCACGCGGGTCTTATATGCTCACACTTGGAATCGCCGGTGATAAACTGTTTTATTTGCTCAAGGGTCATATGTGATAAGGCAACGGCTGCAAAATATTCACGAAAATTATTATGAGCAAAAATCCAAGAACCTTCTTCATCTCTAATCCATAAACCATGGCATGACATTTTTTTCTGAAATTCCCGGTCATATAACTTATCAAGTTCATCTTGTGTCAGGTAATATCGCTGTATACATTGCATAATTAAGGCAACCCGCTCAAATGCTTTTCTTGTCTCGCCTAATCTTTGCTGCAAAATGAAAGCTTGATCCAGAATTCGAGAAGTATCTTTTTCCAGCCTCGAATCAACAATTTTTTGCATAAGGTCCGATCGATTGGGCAAAGATCTATCTGATTGCCATATATTTACGAATTGCATTAGATAAAAAGGATTTACGCAAAACTGTTCCAAGCCACGGTCTGCGACCTGCTGATTCCATCGCGCTGCATCTATACCGAATTTAAGTAGAAATCTTTCTATGTCTTGTTTTGTAATTGGTTTAATTGTGAACAGTTTCTTTTTTCCAGTATGCTCAAAATATACATTAGTCCGTGAAGACATAATGATTAGGATTTCCGGGTTATGAGCAATAATCCCATCTATTGTTTGATTCAAATGCACCCTATTCGCTTCCGACATTTCATCAAAGCCATCCAGAATAAAGACAGCGTTTTCATCCACATCTATTTTATCTTGCTCAAACATAGACAGCGCATTTTCTTTTGGAAATGAACGAAGGTGATAAAAGAATGGATGATACCCTTGCTTTTCCGCTTCATGATATATCTGATATAGTGTAAATGTCTTTCCTTGTCCAGCATCCGCCAATAGAACAATGCAGTTTTCCTGTTTCAGCCTATCAAAAGGTAAAGGTATATCATCATTATTATCATTACAATCAGAATGGTCAATACGAACAATATATCGAAGGATATAGTTCACATCTTTGAAACTCGGAATATTGTCCCCCTGTATAGAAGATAGTTTCCGCTTGTGTTGACTTGGCATTTGAGTATTTTTTTTATTAATGACTGCAATTAATTCCTTCGTTTGCTCTCGCATTTCATCAGAAATTGTTGCAACAGCAAACTGTGTACTTTGGGGAGCTTGCGACCAGTAAAAATCTTGAAGAATGCCGAAGATGTCATTAATTATTTTCTTTATCTTTTTTTGCGCTTCTTCTGATTGTGCGTGGGAATATGCTATCGCCTGATTAGTAATATCTTGGTGAGCTTGATCCCTTTCTTCACTAGTCCTTCCAAACAATCGTTGTTCAAGTTTACCGTGTAGTTCATGTGAAATATAATCAATCAAACCAGTAAAGTCGATTTCATCATCTAATGAACAATCATAATTTTCTATTTTTTTCTTTGAAAAATACTCCTCTAACGCATCATGCAATTCATTCTTTTTCGATTTATTTGCTATTCCATCCTTGATAAAATCGCAGCAAAGATTGAAAACATAATCAAAAAGCAACATGCGATGCACCTCATTTCAATCTGTCGCACAGCGGCAGCAGTTCTTCCAGCTTGGCGACGATGCGCTTTTGCTCGGCAAGGGGTGGGAGGGGGATTAAACAGTTGGAAAGATAATCTTTATGGATTCTCTGTTGTCCGGCTGTACCAGTGAATGACTTCACGCCATTTGAAATGAAATAATCTGTTTTAAAGAACCACAGGAGATACTCACGGGATACGCTATTGTTTATTACCCTTATGATGGATAATTCTGTTGTTCCTGCCCCATAGCCATTTATCAGGTTTTGGAAAATCACAGATTTTCGATTTTGAAAACAAGGAGTAATCTTTGCCACCCCTATGTCATAGTCGGCAAAGTGAGTGAATCCTTTTTTTATATCCTTCCATTTCCGAATTTCAAAAGTATGTGTATTCCTGTATCCGTCACTTACACATGGCATGGGGATAAATGCAACATCAAGATTATCATCCAATTCATTTTTCGGATTTAATGTTGTTATTTCAGCAACGCGCACCCATTTCCAGCTTTCAGGAATATCAAACGGAATCTCATCCTCCGAAATCTCCGACAGGGGCTTTTCGTTTTTGATTTTTCCGGCTTTGATGAGGGCTTGTTTTTCTTTCTGGATTTGCTGGTACAGTTCTTCGCCGGTGCCTTCCTCGGGACGCTGCTCCGTCAGCTTGCCCTGGATGGCAAGCTGCAAGATTGATTTTTGCATATCAGTGGGGAAACGCTTATTGAAGTCCTCCAGGCGGTTCCAGGCTTTTTCGTAGCGGTCAATATAGGGCAGGAGCTCTTCGATTTTGGCAACGATGCGCTTTTGTTCGGCAAGAGGTGGAAGAGGGAATAAGTATTCAACCATTCGCACCATTGTAAGTGTGGCAACTGTTGTGCCACTTGAATTACTGCGTATTTGCTGCATCATCATTTCAGACTGTATTAAATATTTAAGAAACTCTGAGGATAGATGACCATAATTCTCAATGCAAATGACGGAAGCATCTTTATAGTAGAAGCGGTCATTAGCTTTTACTATATATGCTTTCCCAAGTGTTCCAACTGCTGTTACCATCAAATCTCCTGCTTGTGGAACACCAGATTTTGAGTATTCTTCATATAGTTCTTCAGATATGAATAACTCATTATCAACGACATCATATTCAGCTAATTTGGCAATCTCTCGTGCCCTATAAAACGGAATACCTGAGCTTTGCCAATCCGACTGATGAACACGCCGAGCAGAAACTATATTTATAATATCCCCCCAACGTATCCATTTCCAGCTCTCTGGGATCTCAAATGGAATCTCATCTTCCGTGATCTCCGGCAGCGGCTTTTCCTTTTTGATTTTACCGGCTTTAATCAGCGCCTGCTTTTCCTGCTGAATCTGCCGGTACAATTCTTCTGCGGTGCTCTCCTCGGGGCGCTGCTCCACCAGCTTGCCCTGGATGGCAAGCTGCAGGATGCTGTTCTTTAATTCCTGTGGGGTCATGTGTTCCTCCAAGAATCATGTTGTAGGGTGAAACCCTTCCGGCGCTTCGCGCCACCTCCCCTGATAGGGGAGGCATTTACGCTTAGAAAGAAGTTCCTCCCAGCTTGGCGGTGATTTCGGCCAGCACGCGGTCGATTTCGGCGTTGAGGGAGGCCCGTTCCTCCTGGTAGCGCTGGATCAGATCCATAGGTGGCAGGATTTCTTCCTCCTCATGGGGATATCCGCATTGATCCAGGTTGTAGCCCAGCTCCTCCGTGAGCTGCTGCACGGTGTATTCCTTCGCCTTGTCAAAGCCGTCCTGCGTCAGGGGCTTCCGGTCATTCCACCAGGCCACCACCGGGGCGAAATGCTCCAACTTCATGGGCTTGGTTTTGCTGAAATGCTTGTAGCCCTCCGGCATATCCAGCCGATAGAACCAGGTGGTTTTCGTGGGGCCGGTGCGGTCAAAAAACAGGATGTTGGTGGTGATGGAAGTGTAGGGCGAAAACACGCTGCCTGGCATGCGGATGACAGTGTGCAGGTTGAATTCGGAAAGCAGCTTTTTCTTGATGTTGATTTTCGCGTTGTCGGTGCCGAACAGGAAGCCGTCTGGCAGGATCACGGCGGCGCGGCCATTCTGCTTCAGGCGGTACATGATGACGGACATGAACAGATCGGCGGTCTCGCTGGAAGCCAGGTCTGCCGGGAAATGGTTCTTCACGTCAGCTTTTTCGCTGCCTCCGTAAGGGGGATTCATAAGGATCACGTCGAACTGGTCGTCCTCCGTGTAGTCCAGCACATCCCGCAGAAGGGAATTGTCGTGGTAAACCTGGGGCAGGTCGATGTCATGCAGCAGCAGATTAGTGACGCACAGCATATAGGGAAACTGCTTCTTTTCGATGCCGTAAATGGATTCGCTATACTGCCTTTCATCATCGGTGGTGTTTACTTGGGGCTGGAGCGCTTTCAGCCAGCTCGTGATGAACCCACCCGTGCCGCAGGCAAAATCCGCCATCTTTTCCCCGATTTGGGGCTGAATCATCTGCGCCATGAAATCGGTGACGGCGCGGGGCGTGTAAAACTCGCCGGAGGAACCGGCGCTTTGCAGTTCTTTCAAAATGGATTCATAGATT
>CADCJO010000010.1 GCA_902801765.1 uncultured Eubacteriales bacterium | reverse complement strand
CAACGGCACCAAGTTCATCTTCCGCGTTCCTTTCTGCTACAGTGGAAACCAATTTGATTCCCTCTGTCAAGCAGTATCCACTAAATGGGTCCAGGGGGCAAAGTCCCCTGGTGCGGGGGTACGGGGGCCGCACAGGCCCCTGCTTCGTTTCACTTAGTGAATTAAAGTACCCAATAATTCAATTGATGGAACAGAAACATGAACCACTTGGAAGAAATCATTCATGAAAGCATGGGCTCCCGTTGGGCGGACGTTCCTATGCAGGCCCTGTCCGAAACGGACTCCACCAACACCCGGCTCAAGGAGTGGGCGCGGGAAGGAAGAATTGCCGCGCCTTATGTGCTGACCGCGGACAGCCAGACGGCGGGCCGGGGGCGCCTGGGCCGGCGTTTCGTGTCGCCGCCCGGTACGGGGCTGTATATGAGTATCCTTATTTCCCCGCCCGAAAACACCGACGCGGGAAAAATCACCGTCCTGGCGGCGGTGGCGGTGTGCCGGGCCATTCACGAATTGACCGGCTTGCAGCCCAAAATCAAATGGGTGAACGACCTGTTCCTGCGGGGCAAAAAGGTCTGCGGCATTTTGGCCGAGCGCATCGACGAAGGCGTGATTGTGGGCATCGGCGTGAACCTGAAAACGCCGCCGGTTGGGTTTCCCCCCGAAGCGGGCGTGGCCGGGGCGCTGGATGCGGAGGTTGACCGCTTCGCCCTGGCCGGAACCATTGCCCGGTATTTTCTGGAGGGGATGGAAAACCTGGACACCGACGACGCCATCGCCTATTACCGCGCCCATATGCCCCTGATCGGAAAGGAAATCCGCTACCAAAAAGACGGGAAAGAAAAAAACGCCCGGGTGACGGGCGTCTCCGACGACGGCGGCCTGATGATTCAGAACGATTCCGGAGATCATATTCTCCGCACCGGGGAAGTGAGTCTGGGAAGCCAAGGATTTTTCGGATTATGTTAATCTTCCCGCTTGCTGTACAGGCATCCACAGTAATCCTGCCGGTACAAATCATACTCCTTGGATAATTGCAGGGAACGCAGGTATCCATTCTTCTTCTTGAAATCCGCGAACAGGTATTTAACGCCCGCCTGCCGTCCGGCGGCCTCGCCAATGCGGTTCACGTTGTCGGCGTTCTTGTGGGGGCTGACGGACAGGGTGGTGGTGAAGTATTCAAAGTCGTGAGCCTTTGCCTGCTTCGCCGTTTCGTTCAGCCGCAGGGCAAAGCAGGCCAGGCACCGATCGCCCCCCTCGGGGCAGTTCGCCATGCCCTCGGCAAAAGCGGAAAAAGCGCCGTGGTCGTAATCGCAGGGCAGCAGCTTCACGTCTCCCGGCAGCAGCGACAGCAGCCTCTCCTGCTCAGCCAGCCGATGGCGGTACTCCTCCTCCGGCTCGATATTGGGGTTGTAGTATAAAACCGTCACGTCAAAATGCGCCGTGAGCCTTTCCAGCACCGCGCTGGAGCACGGCCCGCAGCAGGAATGCAGCAGCAGCGTGGGCCTGCGCCCGTTCAGCCGCCTGATTTCTTCTTCCATTTCCAATTGGTAGTTCCGCTTGATGGGTTGCTGCATAAGCACCTCCGGGAGATTGATTCCTTATGATTGATTCTCCGCAGAACGAATTTTCCCTTTATTTTGAGGAAAAGAGCGGTTTCTCCCACATCAACTTTTCATCAAAGGAGGAATTTCCATGTCCCGTCCTGACAACCGGAAACCCAACGAACTGCGTCCCTGCGAAATCACGCCCGATTTTGTGCACACGGCGGACGGCAGCTGCCTGATCCGCTGCGGCGGCACGCGGGTGATCTGCACCGCGTCGGTGGAGGAGAGCGTGCCGCCCTTCCTGAAAGGAAAGAACCTGGGCTGGCTGACCGCCGAATATTCCATGCTGCCCGCGTCCACGGGCCGGCGCAAGGCCCGGGACGGCGTCAAGAAGGACGGGCGCGGCGTGGAAATCAGCCGGCTCATCGGGCGGGCCCTGCGCCAGGCAGTGGACCGCCGCTTCCTTGGCGAGCGCACCATCACCATCGACTGCGACGTGCTGGAAGCCGACGGCGGCACCCGCACAGCGTCCATCACCGGCGGCTTTGTGGCGCTGTGCTGTGCGGTGGACAAGCTGATCAAAAACGGCAAATTAAAAGAAAGCCCCATCGTGCACCAGATCGCCGCGGTCAGCGCGGGCATCGTGGACGATACGCCCTGCCTCGACCTCTGTTATTTGGAGGACAGCGCCGCCCAGACGGACATGAACTTTGTCATGGATGAAACCGGAGCTTTCATCGAATTGCAGGGCACCGGCGAGGGCCGGGCGTTCACCCGCGCGGAACTGAACGAGATTTTGGTTTTGGGCGAAAAGGGCATCAACGAGCTGCACGCCGTCCAGCGCAAAGCCCTGGGCGAACGGGCGGAGGTCATCTCTCCCAGGCGCACGCTGGTCATCGCCAGCAACAACGCCCATAAGATTCAGGAAATCGCCGGGATGGTGGGCGACCGGCTGCGGGTCATTTCCATGGGTGAGGCGGGCTTCACCGACGACATCGACGAGAACGGCGAAACCTTCGAGGACAACGCCGTCATCAAGGCCCGGGCAGTGGCCAAGGCTACCGGCTACTGCGCCTTGGGCGACGACAGCGGCCTTTCCGTGGACGCCCTGGACGGAGCGCCCGGCGTGCACTCCGCCCGCTACTGCGGCCACCACGGCGACGACAAGGCCAATAACGACCTGCTGATTGCCAACCTGGCCGACGTGCCCGCCGAGGACAGAACGGCGGAATTCGTGTGCGCCCTGGCCCTTTCCCTGCCCAATGGCGAGGTCAAAACCGTGCGCGGCACCTGCCCCGGCGTGATCACCTTCACCCCCCGCGGCACCGGCGGCTTCGGCTACGATCCCTACTTTGAGTATCTCAGCGGCGAAACCTTTGCCGAAATGGCCCAGGAGGAAAAGAATCACATCAGCCACCGGGCCAACGCCATGCAGCTGATGATCCCGTATTTAGAGGAGTTATGATGGATTACAGCCGAAAAATCGCCGAACGGCAATGGAACCTGCCGGACAAAGGAGAACTGGAAAGCCGTCGGGAAGCGACCTACATCGACGACATCATCCAGAAAGATCATCTCCAGCGGAAGCTGCTGGAAAACCTGGACGGGATAAAAACGGTCTTCGATGGCGGCGCGGGCAGCGGACGGTTTTCTATCCTGCTGGCGAAAATGGGCTGCCGGGTGACGCACTACGATATATCCCAGTCCATGATTGACAAAGCCAAAGAATTGGCGGAAAAAGCCGGCGTGACGGAGCGCATCACCTTTGTAAAGGGAGCACTGGAGGATTTAAGCCATTATGCGGATCGTTCCTTCGATCTGGTGATTTCTTTCGACGCGCCGATTTCCTATACCTATCCGAACCAGGAGCGTGTCATTGGCGAGCTGGTGCGCATTGCCCGAAAAAAAATCATGTTCAGCGTGTCCAGCCGCCTGGGGTCGCTGCCCTACCTGTGCAATCCCATCCAGAAGAACCAGTTCATCCTGGACGAAGAATCGGATGACCCCTTTGTGCTGTGGTGCGTGACGAACCGGGACAAGATGGTCAGCGGTTTCAGGTTTGATAAGCAGAATGCCGAAAGGGTGGCGTCTGACGGCTTGCTGGGCGGGCAGCAGGAGATCGACGAATATGAACGCGGCGGCGCGCCGTGGTGTATTACCTACACCTTTCTGCCCGATGAACTGGAAAAAATCCTGCAGGGATACGGGGTCAGAAACATTCAGCTGTCCGGCCCCGGCGCTTACGGCCGCACGATTCCCCGGGATATTCTGGTCAGGCTGATGAACGACCCGGAGCAGAAGAAGGACTTCCTTGATTTCTGCTACCGCTTCGATTCCAATCCATACGTCTGCGGCATGGGGAAGGATAATCTGCTGGCCGTAGGTGAAATTTAGAAAGCGGGTGAATACATCTTTGCGCGTCATCGTACTCAGCGATTCCCACGGGTTCACGGGCAGGCTGTCCACGGTGCTCATGGCGGCGGAGCAGGGCGGGCCCATCGACGCCATCCTGCACCTGGGCGATGGGTATTGGGATTTGCGGGACTTGGAGGTTGAACTACCCCCGGTGTATCAGGTAGCAGGCAACTGCGACCATTTCCGCAGCGACACCCTGGACTTCGTGACCCTGTCCAACGCCAAAATCTTATTGACCCACGGGCACTACCAGCACATCAAGGAAGGCACGGATGACCTGCTGCAACTGGCCATGGAGGAAAAATGCCACGCCGCGCTCTACGGCCACACCCACGTGCAAACCATGAAGTGGGAAAACGGCATCCTGCTGCTGAACCCCGGCGCGGTGCAGGACGGCAGATACGCCGTGCTGAACATCAGCCGGTTAGGCGCCATCGACCCGGAGCTTTGCCATATATAAGCAATACAGACAGAATTTCAGTCGAGATTGCTATGAAAAGGACTGATTGAAAATGAATCTGAATCCACACTTGAAGCTCTCCCCCAGGGTGGAAGCGGCGCTGCGGGAAGGACGCCCGGTGATCGCGCTGGAAAGCACCATCATTTCCCACGGCATGCCCTATCCCCAGAACGTGGAAACGGCGCTGCGCTGTGAAGCGGCGGCTCGGGAATGCGGCGCGGAACCCGCCACCATCGCGGTGATCGGCGGCAGGCTGTGTGCCGGTCTGACCGAAGAGGAAATCGACTATCTGGGCCGGGAGGGCACCAAGGTGACCAAGGCGAGCCGCCGCGACCTGCCCATCCTGGTAGCAAAAAAAGCGGACGGGGCCACCACCGTGGCGGCCACCATGATCATCGCGGCCCTGGCGGGCATCAGAATTTTCGCCACCGGCGGCATCGGCGGCGTGCACCGCGGCGCGGAAACAACCATGGATATTTCCGCCGATCTGGAAGAACTGGGTCAAACGCCCGTGGCCGTCATCTGCGCCGGAGCCAAATCTATCCTGGATCTGGGGCTGACCTTGGAATACCTGGAAACCAAGGGCGTACCGGTGCTGGGCTACCAGACGAAAGAGCTGCCCGCCTTCTATACCCCCCACTCCGGCTTCTCCGTGGATTACCGGGCTGATTCCCCCGCGGAAATCGCCTCCTTCATCCGCGCCCAGCGGGAAATGGAATATCCCGGCGGCATGCTGATCACCAACCCCATTCCCGAAGAATACGCCATGCCCGCCGACGTGATCAACGCGGCCATCGACCAGGCCCTGCGCGAAGCCAACGAACAGCACGTGAAGGGCAAGGCCATCACGCCCTTCCTGCTGGCCCGGGTATGCGAGCTGACCGGCGGCGATTCCCTGGCCTCCAATATCCAGCTGGTGCTCAATAACGTGCGCCTGGCCAGCCGCATCGCGGTGGAGCTGGCAAAATAAGGCATTTCAGAAATGAACAGAATGAAGTCAAGGGCACGTTCCTGTTAAATGATCCTTTTTCAAACAAGGAGCGCATGATGATCTCACGCTTTTTCAAACTCTCTCACAAGCATTTTTATCTCCCGCCGCTCGGGCAGCGCATCGTCAAAACCGCCGTCGCGGTGTTTCTTTGCCTGGTGTTTTACCGCCTGCGGGGATACCGGGGCGAAACCATGTCCGCCGAGGCGGCCATCACCGCCATCATTTGTATGCAGCCCTATGTGGAGGACACCAAGGAATATTCCCTGAACCGGCTGGCCGGCACGCTGATCGGCGCAGTGTGGGGCTTTCTGTTTCTGCTCATCATGCCGATTTTCCCGGCGCTGGGCCAGAACCCCTTCACGCTGTACCCGCTGATGGGCCTGGGCGTGCTGATTTCGCTGTACAGCGCGGTGGCTATCCGGAAGCCGGACACCTCCAGCCTGGCGGCGATCGTGTTCGTCTGCGTGGTTATCGCCTACCCGGACATCGAGCACCCGCTGGATCAGGCGTTCCACCGTGTGCTGGACGTACTGGTGGGCACGGCGATTGCTGTCGGCGTGAACATTTTCCGTCTGCCCCGGGTGAAGCAGCGGAACAAAGTGTTTTTCGTACGCACCAAAGACCTGGCCTCCGACCAATTGTCCCAGATTCCCTCCGCCGTGCTGTTCCGCCTGAATTACCTGTACAATGACGGCGCGAAGGTCTGCCTCATGTCCGAGCACGCGCCCGCTTTCTTTATGAGCCAGATGACCGGCGTCAGCCTGAGCGTGCCGATGATCGTGATGGACGGGGCTGGCATCTACGACGCCAATGAAAACGTATATCTGTCCACCGTTACCCTCCCTCCCGATTCCTCCCGCTGGCTGATGAAGCGGCTGGACACGCTGGGCATCTCCTATTTTATTTACACTGTGCATAAAAACCGCAACTGCATCTACCACCGGGGCCGGATGACCGACGCCGAAGCCGTGGTGTATCAGCGGCTCAAGCGCTCGCCTTACCGCCAATACCTGGACGACGACCGGTTCGCGCCGGAGGATATCGTATACATCAAGGTGGTGACGGCAGGCGGCCAGGCGGCCCGCATTGAAAAAGCGCTGGCCTCCTCCCTGGCCCATCGCGGCCTGCGCACGGTGATCCGGCCCCAGGCGGGGCTGCCGGACGGTACCAGCCTGTACATCTACGCCGCCAACGCCAACATGGCCCACGCCCAGGAACGCCTGATGCGGCTGCTGGAAAAAAAGGAGCCGGGCCTGCAGGCCACAGATGTGTTTTCGGAGCACGGCTACCAGTCCGAGCATGACGCCGTGCACCTGCTCCACACGCTGGGCAATAGCTACGAGCCCTTCCGTCCCTTTTTCTGGATCGACCCGGAAAATGAAAAAGACCCCCGCCGGTTCCGCTGAAAAGCGAAGCGCAGCGGCCCTTCGATGCATCCTGGGGACTAATTCAACCGTCAAAAAAAGACCGCCGAAGCGGTCTTTTTTCAATTACCTCAGTACATTCCGCCCATGCCGGGGTTGGCGGCGGGAGCGGCGGGTTCGGGCGCGGGAATGTCGGTCACCAGGGATTCGGTGGTCAGCACCATGGCGGCCACGGAGGCGGCGTTCTGCAGGGCGGAACGGGTCACCTTGGTGGGGTCGATGATACCGCGTTCGATCATGTCCACGTATTCACCCTTGAGGGCGTCGTAGCCGTAACCGGTCTTTTCGCTGCGGCGGATGTTCTCGATGATCACAGCGCCGTCGATGCCCGCGTTCACGGCGATCTGACGCATGGGCTCTTCCATGGCGCGGAGCACGATCTGCACGCCGGTCTTGGCGTCACCGGTATTCTTTTCCAGCACAGCCTGCACCTTCGCGATGGCGTTCAGCAGGGCCACGCCGCCGCCGGGCACGATGCCTTCTTCCACGGCAGCGCGGGTCGCGGCCAGGGCGTCTTCAATGCGCATCTTGCGCTCTTTCATTTCGATCTCGGTGGCGGCGCCAACCTGGATCACAGCCACGCCGCCGGCCAGCTTGGCCAGGCGTTCCTGCAGCTTTTCGCGGTCGTAATCGCTGGTGGTTTCGGCGATCTGGGCCTTGATCTGGCCAACGCGGTTCTGGATCTCCTGCTTGTCGCCGGCGCCGTCGATGATGGTGGTGTTTTCTTTGTCCACCTTCACCTGATGGGCCTGGCCCAGCATGTCGATGGTGGCTTCCTTCAGTTCCAGACCCAGCTCAGAGCTGATGACCTGGCCGCCGGTCAGGATGGCGATGTCGCGGAGCATTTCCTTGCGGCGGTCGCCGAAGCCGGGGGCCTTGACGGCAACGCAGGTGAAGGTGCCGCGCAGCTTGTTCACAACCAGGGTCGCCAGGGCTTCGCCTTCCACGTCCTCAGCGATGATGAGCAGCTTCTTGCCGGCCTGCACCACCTGCTCCAGCACGGGCAGCACTTCCTGGATGTTGCTGATCTTCTTGTCGGTGATCAGAATGTAGGGGTTATCCAGCTCGGCCACCATCTTGTCGGTGTCGGTGACCATGTAAGCGGAGGCGTAGCCGCGGTCAAACTGCATGCCTTCCACAGTGGTCAGTTCGGTCTTCATGGTCTTGGATTCTTCGACGGTAATAACGCCGTCCTTGCCGACCTTTTCCATGGCGTCGGAAATCAGCTGGCCGATTTCTTCACTGCCCGCGGAAATGGAAGCGACCTGGGCGATGTCCTGCTTGCCGCTGATGGGACGGGAGATTTCCTTCAGACCTTCCACGGCGGCTTCGGCAGCGTCCTCGATGCCCTTCTTGAGCACCATGGGGTTCGCGCCTGCGGCCAGGTTCTTGAGGCCTTCGCGCACGATGGCCTGGGCCAGCAGGGTGGCGGTGGTGGTGCCGTCGCCGGCCACGTCGTTGGTCTTGGTGGCGACTTCTTTGATCAGCTGAGCGCCCATGTTTTCAAAGGGGTCTTCCAGCTCGATTTCCTTGGCGATGGTCACGCCGTCATTGGTGATGAGGGGAGCGCCGTATTTCTTGTCCAGCACCACATTGCGGCCCTTGGGGCCCAGGGTAATCTTCACAGTGTTCGCCAGAGCGTTAATACCGGCTTCCAGAGAGCGGCGGGCATCCTCGCCATATTTCAACTGCTTTGCCATAATAATTCAATCTCCTTTTTCATATTTGGCAGTTCCAAGTTCTACGTTCCGGGTTCTAAGCCAATGGTCTCTATTCTGCTTAGAAGTTAAAACTTTGAACTCAGAACTCTTATCTACTAAAATGATTACTCAACCACAGCGAGAATATCGCTCTGCCGCACGATGATCATTTCCTGACCGTCCAGCTTCACTTCGGTGCCGGCGTACTTGGAATAGATGATCTTCTGGCCGACCTTCACCTGCATAGCAACTTCCTTGCCGTCCACCATTCCGCCGGGGCCAACGGCCAATACTTCAGCCATCTGGGGTTTTTCCTTGGCAGCACTGGTGAGGATGATGCCGCTCTTGGTGGTTTCTTCCGCTTCCACATTCTTGATGACCACGCGGTCAAACAAAGGCTTAACGTTCATAAGGCTCCTCCTTAAACAATTGGTAGCGATTCTTGGGGATTGTTAGCACTCATAATCATTGAGTGCTAAATCATCCTTGCATAGTGTACTTCATAAACGGATTTGGTGCAAATGGCATTTTCCCCAAATTCTTGAATTTTATTCGATTAAAACGATTTATTGATGATTTTTTCTTGATTTAATCATATTATCTTAAAATATCTTCGATTTTCTCCTGTTTTTAAATTTCCTTTCCAATTACGGGATTCTGTGGTAAAATGGAAATCACATTCTGCCCGGTTTTCCGAATGGAGGCGACGCCATGTTTTCCGCCTTGCTGCTTTCCTGGTACGATGCGCACAAGCGCGCGCTGCCCTTCCGGGGCACGAAGGACCCCTACCGCATCTGGGTCAGCGAAATCATGCTCCAGCAGACCCGCACCGAAACGGTGGCGGGATACTACTCCCGCTTCCTTGACCGCTTCCCGGACGTGTTCGCCCTGGCGGACGCGCCGGAGGAGGACGTGCTCAAATGCTGGGAAGGGCTGGGGTACTACTCCCGCGCCCGGAATCTGCACAAGGCGGCGAAGGCAGTTACAGAACAATATGGAGGAAAGTTCCCCGCTGATTTGGAAAAGTTGCGTGCCTTGCCCGGCGTGGGGAATTACACCGCCGCTGCGGTGGCGTCCATCGCGTTTGACCTTCCCGCCCCCGCCATGGACGGCAACCTGACCCGGGTGCTGTCCCGCTTCCACGGCATCCGGCAGGACGTGGACATTCCCGCCGTGAAGCGCCGCCTGGCCGACCTGGGCCGGGAGGACATGCCCGACACCCGCTGCGGGGATTTCAATCAGGCGCTGATGGATTTAGGCGCAACGGTCTGCACCCCCGGCACCCCGGACTGCGAAGTCTGTCCCCTGCGTCCGCTCTGCAACGCATACCACGAGGGCGACGCGGAAACCCTGCCCATCAAAGCCGCCGCCAAGCCGCCGAAGGAAATCCAGATGGCCGTGGCGCTGATCACCTGCCAAGGCAGGATTTGGATGAATCAAAGGAAAGAAACCCTGCTCAAAAACCTGTGGGTGTATCACCTGACAGAAAACGATGAAAACCGGCAGGATATGGAAAAAGCCATCAAAGCCCTGGGCATCCGGGCTTCTTATACATCGGGGCTCGGCAGCGCCCGCCACATCTTCACCCATCGGGTATGGAATATGACGCTGTATCATTATGAAGCGGCATCCGCCGAATGCAGGGAAGGCCGTTTTGTCACCCTGAACGAAATGAACGCCCTGCCCATCCCTACCGCCATGAAAGCGGCAAAAGAACAGGCGGCAAAGCTGCTGATGCCGACCGACGCCAAGGAAGGAGAGAACAAAGCATGACCCTGCAATTGCTCAATCAGACCTTTACCGTCTGCCAGTTAAACCATATTTCCGACGCCGATCTGTCCGTGCCATTTACGTTCCTGGCCCGCACGGATGAGGAAATCTCGCTGGTGTGTCCGGTTCAGAGCTGTCCCTCCAGCGCGCTGAACCGTCAGGACGGATGGCGTTGCCTGCGCATCGCGGGCGTGCTGGACTTTTCCCTGATCGGCATCCTGGCCCGTGTCGCGGACTGTCTGGCCAAAGCGTCGGTGCCGCTGTTCGCCGTGTCCACCTACAACACGGATTATATCCTGTTCCGGGAACAGCATGAACCCGCCGCGCTGGACGCCCTGAAAGCAGCGGGGTATGACATTCTGGAGGAATAGCATGAGAATCGGCGCTTATCAATTTGCTGTAACGGGAAACATCGAAAGCAATTACGCCCATATCAAAGCCGGAATCGAAAAGGCTTTTCAATCCGGCGTCAGGCTGCTCCTGTTTCCGGAATGCGCGGTAACGGGGTATCCGCCCCATTGCGTTGCCTCCTCAGCGGATGTGGATTTCGATCAAGTCCTGCGTGTCCATCATAAGATTCAGGCTCTTTCGGAACAATTCCAAATGTACATCGTCGCGGGAACCATCGTCAAAGAGAGCGAAAAATATTATAACAGCGCCGTTGTCTTTTGTCCGGATGGAAAGCGGGAGGTTTACAGCAAGCGCGCGCTATGGGGCTGGGATCGGGACAACTTTTCCCAAGGCCGTCAAGCGGGTGTGTTCCATGCGGATTCGTTTACAATCGGTATCCGAATTTGTTTTGAAGTCCGTTTCCCTGAATATTTCAGAGAGCTCTACCGGGCGCAGACCGATCTGAACCTGATCCTCTTTTACGACCGAACCGATCAGGAAAACCCGGACAGATACCGTCTGATTCAGGGGCATATTCAAACCAGAGCGGTCGAAAACGTATGCTATACCCTCACCTGCAACACCTGCGCTCCTTTTCAGACCGCTCCGACCGGTATGTTTGACCGATCAGGTTGGATGGTGAACGAGCTGGAAAGAGAAAAAGAAGGGCTTTTGCTATATGATCTTGAAAAAACTCCCTTGAACTTCGGAGAATTGGGAAGGAAAGAAATCTCTGATTCGCTGATGGACTGATCCAGAGAATAGAACAAAAGCAGGAACGCGCGAAACGTTCCTGCTTTTTTGTTGGTAGAAAAGGGAAATCAGCCGATTTCAGCGCCGGCGGGCATGATGGGATCAGCCGTCAGGAGGCGGAGGGTTTCGGTGCCGTCCTCGTTCTTGGCCACGGCGGACAGCAGCATGCCCTGGCTTTCGATGCCCATGATCTTGCGGGGGGCCAGGTTGGCAAGCAGAATCAGGTTCTTGCCGATCAGGTCTTCGGGAGCATGGAACTTGGCAATGCCGGACAGCACGGTGCGTTCCTCATTGCCCAAGGACAGGCGGAATTTCAGCAGCTTTTCGCTTTTTTCCACCCGCTCGCATTCCAGCACCCGGGCCACCCGCAGCTGCACCTTTTCAAAGTCGTCAAAGGCAATGCAGCCCTCGGGGATTTCCTGCTTTTTCTTTTCCTTCTTTTCAGCCTTTTCTTCCTTTTTCTGTTCTTTCTTTTCCTGTTTGGCTTCGGCCTTTGTTTCCTTCTTATCCCCGCCGCTGAGGGCTTCCAGCTCCTTCTTCACGTCGATGCGAGGGAACAGGGCTTCGCCCTTGCAGACCTTGATGCCGTCGGGCAGCATGCCGAAGCAGGCCAGGGATTCCCAGGTTTTCAGGCTTTCATCGGTCAGGCCCAGCTGCTCAAAGATCCGAGCGGGGGTGGAGGGCATGACGGGCTGAATGAGCACGGCCACAAAGCGCACGCATTCCGCCAGGGTCAACAGCACGTTGCCCAGCAGCCCTTTCTTTTCGGGGTCCTTGCCCAGCACCCAGGGCTGGGTCAGGTCGATGTATTTATTGCATTCGCCGATGACCTTCCAAATTTCCGCCAGGGCCTGGGAGAACTGCAGCTTGTCCATCTGCTCGGCCACGGCCTGAGGCAGCGCGGCGCAATGGGCGCGCAGCTCGTTCCCCACGGGCTCGTCAGCTTCCTTGTCCCAGGCGGGGATCACGCCGTCAAAATACTTTTCGATCATGGCCACCGTGCGGCTGACCAGGTTGCCCAGGTCGTTGGCCAGGTCGGCGTTCATGCGGGTCAGGAAGGATTCGTTGGTGTAGTTGCCGTCCGCGCCGAAGGGCATTTCGCGCATGAGGTAATACCGCAGGGCGTCCACGCCGTAGCGGGCCACGATGGGCTGGGGATAGACCACGTTGCCCTTGGACTTGCTCATGCGGTCCGCGCCGAAGAGCAGCCAGCCGTGGCCGAACACCTGCTTGGGCAGGGGCAAGCCCAGGGCGTGGAGCATGATGGGCCAGTAGATGGTGTGGAAGCGCACGATTTCCTTGCCCACCAGATGCACGTCGGCGGGCCAGTATTTCTTGAACAGCTCGTCGTGGTCGGTGCCGTAGCCCAGGGCGGTGATATAATTGGACAGGGCGTCAATCCACACGTATACCGTATGCTTGGGGTCGAAGTCCACGGGCACGCCCCACTTCACGCTGGTGCGGCTGACGCACAGATCCTGCAGGCCGGGCTTGAGGAAATTGTTGATCATTTCATTGGCGCGCTTGGCGGGCTGGATAAACTCAGGATGGGTTTCGATGTAGTCGATCATCCAGTCCTGATATTTGCTCATGCGGAAGAAATAGCTTTCCTCCTTCATGGGCTGGCAAGGGCGGCCGCAATCCGGGCATACCTTTTCGCCGTCCTTGTCCACCAACTGGGTGGGGGTCCAGAAGGATTCGCAGGGGGTGCAGTACATGCCTTCGTATTCGGCCTTGTAGATGTCGCCCTGCTCGTAGAACTGGCGGAAGATTTTCTGGACGATGCGGATGTGCCGGTCTTCCGTGGTGCGGATGAAATCGTCGTAGTCGATGTTCATCAGCTTCCACAGCTCTTTGGTTTCGGCCACGATCTTATCCACGTACTGGATAGGGGTCACGCCCGCTTCGGCGGCCTTCTTCTCGATCTTCTGGCCGTGCTCGTCGGTGCCGGTGAGGAAGTAGGTGTCATACCCCTGCATCTTTTTGAACCGGGTCATGGTGTCGGCGGCCACGGTGGTGTAGGTGTGACCGATGGTCATGTTGCCGGAGGGGTAGTAGATGGGCGTGGTGATGTAGTAGGTCTTTTTCTGATCCATGGGAATCACTCCTTTTAGGGAATAGGGATTATGGAATAGGGATTAGGTCTTGATGCGGCAGAACAGCAAACGCCCCCGCATCGGTGTTCGATGCAGGGGCGTAAATGCTTACGCGGTACCACCCTGGTTTTACGCGCTTCTTTGAAATAAAGCCTGTTTCATATCACAATAGATAAAACAATCTCCCTTACGGCTTTCTCGGAAGGGGGTCTGGGGGAAACCGCTCTTTGGCCTCCAAAGAGCGGTTTCCCCCAGAAAACTTTATTTCCCAAAAGAAACGCGCCTTCATTCAGCGGATATCGGCGCTGCCCGGCGCGGGCTGAACGTGCTTGCCCGCGCATGCTCCGGGGCCATGTTCCCGCGCGTCCCGCCGCCGCCTTTCACCTTGCGCGGCTCTCTTTGGGCGTTCAGGCGCGGTACTCTTCCCTTCCTCGCATATACGGTTCTATCTTAATGAATAAAACCCTGTTTGTCAAGCGGTTTATTCACAGGGTCATGGCAATCGAGTATTTCTTTATTAAAGAAATGATTAAAAAAGCAAGAAGTAAAACCACATTGTGTAGGGGCGGATATGATCCGCCCGATCGTT
The DNA here is from genome assembly GCA_902801765.1 of uncultured Eubacteriales bacterium. GTDB lineage: Bacteria > Bacillota > Clostridia > Christensenellales > Aristaeellaceae > RUG563. Next base: position 22,589 of record CADCJO010000010.1, on the reverse strand, counting down.
TCATCAACCAGAATGATTGTAAAATAAATCTTGACGATTGACCGACAGAGCGGGCGGATGATATCCGCCCCTACTTTTTTCCGTGGATTTGCAGCGTGCTGATTTCGTAAGCGATTGCCATGTCATAGGGCCAGGGGGGATTTATCTTTGCTTAAAAGATCTTGGTCTTTTCCAGGGCTTTATACAGCAGCAGGCCCAGGATACCGCAGGCGATCACTTCGCCCGCGCCGACGGTCAGCATCAGATACCAGAAGGAATCGGGCACGCCGTAGACCTTTTGCAGCACGATGGGCACGATGATGGCGTTGCTCAGCACCGGGGGAATCCATGCCAGCAGGGGCTTTTTCCGCAGCAGGTAGGTGCCGGCGGCGCCGATGAGGGTCGCCAGGCTGCCGAATACCACATCCCACAGAGCGCAGCCCGTGATGAGGTTAGCGAGCACACAGCCTACGGTCAAACCCGGTATCGCGGCGGCGGTGAAGCAGGGCAGAATCGTGAGGGCTTCGGACAGGCGGACCTGAATGGCTCCGCTGGCCAGGCCGAAGGCGTTCGCCACCAAAGTCAGGACCACATACAGCGCGGCGATGGCTCCGCCGATTGTCAAGGTTTTGACATCGAATTTTTTCATGTCAAAATCTCCTTTCATGAGGATGGCGCTCTGGCGCATCCTGTTTTTTCGGATGGGTGGCGCGGGGAAACGCGCATCATCCGCTGCCGAATACAGTCGGCAAGTTAAGAGCATATCACAGTTTTTTGCGTATAGCAAGCTCTTTTTTGGCGCATGTTATGATTGACGCGCAGGATCGCGCGTCAGACAGCATAAGCACCGAAAGGAGAAATGTTCTCATGACTGACCCGAAAAACCAGTGTATCCATTGCTCTGTGGAATCCTGCCGCCACCTGCGGGAGGACAAGGGCATCTGTTCCCTGGAAGCCATCCAGGTGGCCCCTACGCCCATGGCCTACTCCGGCGACCCCGCTGACGAGAGCATGTGCCAGAGCTACGAAACCAAATGAGCGGCTCCGTGAGACCGCCGCGGCCGAAGCCCGCGCCGCCGCCCCCGGATGCTTCCGTGCCGGGAAAAAAGCATAAAAACAAACACTTGGAAAAGAGTGACAGCTCCTTCTTCAATCTGGATCAGGCCGCCAGCGCCACGGAATGCACCGGCCTCCTGGCCGTCCAGGTGCAGAACGAGGAGGAAGCCGAGAACATCTCCGCACTGGAGGGGATTCACACCATCCGCCCGCCGCGGAAGGAGCGGGAAACAGAATAAAACAAGCAAACAGCGCCTGCCGGGAAAAACGGAAGGCGCTTTGAACATTTCGCTGGATAAGCATTCACCGTCAATTCAAAAAGACCGGCCCGGTCCGGCCGATCCTTCTGCTGATTGTTCCGTGAAAAGCGCGTTATTCCTTCACCGGGTCACGGTCGCGGAACAGCAGGGAAATGCACCACAGCCCCGCCGCGCCGACCAGCGTATAAATGATACGGCTGATCAGCGCGCCCTGGCCGCCGAACAGATATGCCACCAAATCAAACTGGAAAATGCCGATCAGGCCCCAGTTGATCGCTCCGATAATCACAAGCAGCAGCGCAATTTTATCCACCATGGTTTTCTGACCTCCTTTACTTGGTTCGGGTTTAGTATGCGCATACCGTGGAAAAACATACGCTTTCAGGATAAACGCTTAAAACGAAATAAACGCGTTAAAAAATGTCAGAAAACGGACAAAAAACGCTTGACAGTTTTCCTATAACATGATAGAATTATCTCAATTCGATACATTAACGTTAATGTTATCGTTCACGTTTGCCAGAAACTGCATTTTTCTTTTACCCCACCATCCAGACGAAGCGAGGGAAAGATCATTGAAAGCATACATTGAACAACGCGCCGATCCCTACATTTTTTGGAAAGATGGCTGGTACTATTTCACCGCTTCCGTTCCGGAATTTGACCGGCTGGTGCTGCGCAAAGCCCGCACCCTCAAGGAGCTGCCCGACGCTGTGGAAAAGGTGGTGTGGGTGCGCCATGCCGAAGGGGATATGAGCTGCAATATCTGGGCGCCGGAAATCCACTTTGTGGACGGCGCGTGGCGCATCTATTTCGCCGCAGCCCGGGCCGGGGCGGACGAAAAGGGCTGCTATGACCACCGCATTTATGTGCTGGAAAACGCCAGCGTCGATCCCATGGACGGCGCGTTCACCGAAATGGGCCGGGTGAAAACCGGGTGGGAGAGCTTTTCCCTGGATTCCACCACCGTATTGTATGAAGGAAAACGCTACTTCATCTGGGCCCAGCGGGACTACGCCATTCCCGGCAACAGCAACCTGTACATCGCCGAGATGAAAAACGCGCTGGAATTGAAGCTCCCCGCCGCGCGGCTGAGCGTGCCGGAATACGATTGGGAATGCCAGGGTTTCCTGGTGAACGAAGGGCCCGCATGCCTCATCCATGACGGCAGACTGTACGTGACCTACTCCGCCAGCGCCACCGACGAGCGCTACGCCATGGGGATGCTGACGCTGAAAGACGGCGGCGACCCGCTGAACCCGGCGGACTGGTCAAAATCCCCCATGCCTGTGATGGTGACGGAGGAACAGAACGGCCTGTATGGCCCGGGGCACAATTCCTTCACCGTGGACGAGGAAGGAAACGACATTCTGGTGTTCCACGCCCGGCCCTATCCCGGCTTCCACGGCACGGCGCTGAGCGATCCCAACCGTCACTGCTTCCTGCGCCGCGTGCGCTACGGCGCGGACGGCACGCCCATTTTCCGGGATGAACCATAAAACGAGGTTGAAACAATGCGGATGACTTCATGGTGGATGGCGGGACTGATGCTCCTGCTGCTGACGGCGCTGCCTGCCGCCGCGTGGGCGGAAGTCGATGAATTGCCCGTGCCCAAATTCAAGGAAGTGTCGGTGCATGATCCTTCCATCATCCGGGCGGAGGACGGCACGTTCTATATCTTCGGCAGCCACATGGCTGCGGCGAAAAGCGGCGACCTGATCCAATGGAAGATGATTTCCACCGACGCGGGCCGGGGCTGCACCCTGGTGGAAAACGTGCAGGAGCAGATGAAGGAAGCCCTGCAATACGCTCAAACCACCACCTTCTGGGCCCCCGACGTGCAGCGGCTGAAGGACGGCAGATATTACCTGTACTATTGCACCTGCCGGGGCGACAGCCCGCTGTCCATGCTGGGCCTGGCGGTCAGCGACAGCCCGGAAGGGCCTTATGAAAACCTGGGCGTGTTCTTAAAGAGCGGCTATCCCGGTTACGACGCCACCCGGCTGCCCAACGTGGTGGACCCCTGCACCTTCTTTGATAAGGAAGGAAAACTGTGGATGGTGTACGGCAGCTATTCCGGCGGCATCTTCATCCTGGAAATGAACCCGGACACCGGCTTTCCGCTGGAGGGCCAGGGCTACGGCAAAAAGCTGCTGGGCAAAAATCATGCCCGCATCGAAGGGCCGTACATCCTGTACAGTCCGGACACCGATTATTATTATCTGTTCCTTTCCTTCGGGGGCCTCGGCGCGAATGACGGTTACAACATCCGCGTGTGCCGCAGCAAAAGCCCCGACGGGCCCTATGAGGACGCTTTGGGCCAGGACATGATCGACTGCGGCGGCAAGCCCGGCACCTTCTTCCACGATGTGGACTACGAAGGCTACGGGGTCAAGCTGATGGGCGGCTACTGCTTTGAGAACGTTCCCAGCGACACCAACCAGTTCCGCCTGGCCTACCGCTCCCCCGGCCACAACTCAGCGTATTACGACGAAGAAACGGGCCGCTATTTCCTGGTGTTCCATACCCGGTTCGCGGGCAGCGGCGAAGCCTTCAAGGTGCGCGTGCACCAGATGGTGATGAACGAGGAGGGCTGGCCGGTGGTTCTGCCCCAGCGTTACGCCGGAGAAACCCCGGAAGCCGTGCCCGCCGAGAAGCAGACCGGCCTGTACAAGGTGATTCTCCATGGACGGGACATCAACACCACGGAGCACACCAGCCAGCTGATCACCCTGAACGCCGACGGCACCGTGACCGGCGGCCTGACCGGCGCCTGGGAAAGCGAAGGCCTGACCTTCCGCTGCACGCTGGAAGGCGTCCGCTATACCGGCGCGATGACCGAGGCGCTGGACAGCAAGGAAAACGCATGGGTCATCTGCTTTACCGCCCTGGATGAAACCGGCGCCGCCCTGTGGGGCTCCCACGCGGCGCATGAAAACTGAAGCGGAGGAAAACGGCATGAAAAAATGGGGCATTCTGACATTGGCGCTGCTGCTGGCGCTGGCTTGCCTGGCCTCCGCCTGCGCGGAAGATACGCCAAGCACCGACTGGATGATGTTCGCCAGCCGCACCGAGCCGTATTACAGCGAAGCGTCGGCGGCTTACACCTTCCCCGTATACGCAGGCGAACCCGTGGAATCCAGCGTGCAGCGCACCCTGAGCATGGGCGACCGGGCGGAGTTTGCCGTCACAGTGCCGGAGGATGGACAGTATGAAATCTGGTTTGCCTACTTCACCGAAACCCAGAGCGCTCTGCCCAGCGAAATGACGGTGTCCATCGACGGCGCGATTCCCTTTTACGAGCTGCGCCGCGTGAAGTGGAAGAGCCTGTGGCAGGACGACGGGGTGTTCCCCCTGGACCGCTACGGCAACGAAATCGCCGTCACCCCCACCGCTCAGCACGTGCTGCAAACCGCCGGGATGACGGACAGCGCGGGCTGGACGGACCGGCCCTTTCTGGTGGAGCTTACCGCCGGGGAACACACCCTGACCCTGGACATGCAGGAAGGTGCCATGACCCTGGAAAGCATTTCCCTGCGCGCGCCGGAGGAAGCGCCCGCCTACGCCGGGCAGCCCGCGGCGGGCGACGCGCTCATCGTGATCGAAGGGGAAAAGATTGATTCCCGCAACAAATCCAGCATCCGCGCGGCGGGGGAATTTGATCCCCAGCTGACGCCCTATGAAACCGAGCATCGGAGGATGAACTTCCTGGACGGCGCGTCCTTTGACGCCGCCGGGGACGAAGTGACCTGGCGCTTCACGGCGGAGAAGGAAGGCTGGTATCAGCTGGGCTTCACCTACCGCCAGGGCGTGAAAGCGGACTTTCCCGTATTCGCGGACGTGCTGATCGACGGCGCGCTGCCCAGCCCGGAAGCCCGCCGCGTGCCCTTTGACTACGCCACGTCCTTTGCCACCAGCTTTGTCACCACCGCCTCCGGCGACCCCCAGACCTTCTTCCTCACCGCCGGGGAACATACCCTGTCCCTGCGGCTGAACGGCGCGCCGCTGCTGCCGGTGTACGGGGTCATCAACCGGGTCTTGGGCGAAATCAACGGCCTGAGCCTGGAGGTGATCCGCCTGACCGGCGGCGTCACCACGGACCGCTACCGCGATTACGAGCTGCTGACCTACATCCCCAATCTGGTGGAGGTGCTCACCGGCTGGGCGGACGAGCTGGACGCCACGGTGGAGCAGATGAAGGTCTACTCCGCCACCGGCTCCGGCAGCGCCTTCAGCAACCTGACCCTGGCCGCCGACCAGCTCCGCCGCCTGGCCTTGAAGCCGGAGGATCTGCCCCGCCGCCTGACGGAGCTGTCCACCGGCAGCAACAGCGCCGCCCGGATGCTGGCCCAGCAATTGCAGGAAATTTCCCAGAACGATCTGGCCATCGACGAAATCCTGCTGTTCCAGTCCTCGGCCAAGCTGCCCGAAAAGGTGTCCTTCGTGGAGAGCGCGGGCAAGAGCGTGGAGCGGTTCTTCACCTCCTTCGGCAGCCAGGACTACGCGGCGGGCACCGGCAAGAAAGGTCATTTGCAGGTGTGGATGGGCCGCAGCCGCCAGTACCTGGAGATCGCCCAGAACATGGTGGACGCCATGTTCACCCCCGAAACGGGCATCGAGGTGGATTTGTCCATCATGCCGGACGTGAACAAGCTGGTGCTGGCCAACGCGGCGGGCACGGCCCCGGACGCGGTGCTGAGCCTGCAGTACGTGGTGCCCAGCTACCTGAATATCCGCGGCGCGCTGTACGACCTGACCCAGTTTGAGGACTTCCCCGAAGTCGCCCAGCGCTTTTCCTCCGGCCTGTTCATCCCCTACACCCTGGGGGACGGCATCTACGCCATGCCGGAAACGGTAAACTTCTGGGTGCAGTTTTACCGCAAGGATATTTTAAACGCCCTGAGCATCACCCCGCCGGACAATATGGAGCAGGTGAAGATGATCCTGCCCGAATTGCAGCGGCGCAACATGAACTATTATTTCCCCACCGCCGGCATGGCGGGCATGAAGGTGTTCCCCGGCACGCTGCCCCTGATTTTGCAGAGCGGCGGCAGCATCTACGGCCCCACCGTGGGGGACACAACCCTGGACAGCGAGGAAAGCCTGCGGGGCTTCCGGGAAATGACGGAGCTGTTCACCATCTACAACATGCCCACCGACGTGCCCTCCCCCGGCTTCTACCAGCAGTTCCGCGACGGCACCCTGCCCATCGGCATTGCCGACCTGGCCACCTACAACCTGCTGCTCAACGCCGCGCCGGAGCTGGACGGCATGTGGGACATCACCCTGTTCCCCGGTCTCCTGGACGAAAACGGAAACGTGCAGCGCTGGACCACCGGCGGCGCGGAAACCATGGCGATCCTCTCCCAGACCAAAATGCCCCAGGAAGCCTGGACCTTCCTCAAATGGTGGTCCAGCGCGGAGGTGCAGGCCCAGTTCGGAAACCTGCTGCAGTCCACCTACGGCAGCGAATACATCTGGCCCACCGCCAACCGGGAAGCCTTCGAGACCCTGCCCCTCAAATCCGCTCACAAAAAGATCATCCTGGCCCAGATGGAATGGATGACCGAAGCGCCCTGGGTGCTGGGCACCTACATGCTGGAACGTGAGCTTTCCAACGCCTTTATCTCCGTGGCTGTGGACGGCGTGGACGCCCGCCGGGCCCTGGATACGGCGGTCAAGCGCATCAACCGCGAAACCTATCGCAAGCTGGAGGAATTCGGCTACTGGAAGGACGGCGTGATGCTCCGGGAATTCCCCACGCCGGACGCGACGGTCGTGCAAAAGCTCATTGATGAATACAATCAGAAGAAGGAGGCGGAAAAATGATTACCAAGCGCAGAACCCCCTATCTTTTCCTGCTGCCCTATCTGATCCTGTTCACCGTGTTCATCATTATCCCCACGGCCATGGCCATCGGCCTGAGCTTCACCAACTACAACGCGGTGCAGACGCCCCGGTTCGTGGGCCTGACCAACTACATCAACCTGCTCACCCAGGATACCATTTTCCTGCAGTACGTGCTGCCCAACACCATCCTGTTCTCCCTGGTGGTGGGGCCGGTGGGCTACATGCTGGCCTTCTTCCTGGCCTGGTCCCTGAGCCAGCTGACCAAGCTGCCCCGCACCATCCTGGCGCTGATCCTGTACAGCCCCAGCATGACCATGGGCGTGGCGATGACGGTGATGTGGCGGGTGGTGTTCCTGGGCAACCAGAGCGGCATCGCCAACTACGCGCTGACCCAATTGGGCATCATCACCGAGCCCATCGTGTGGATGCTAAACACGAATTACATTATGCCCATCGTGATTATCGTGGCTCTGTGGGGCAGCATGGGCGTGGGCTTCCTGGCGATGCTGGCGGGCCTGCTGGACGTGAACCCCGAGCTGTATGAGGCCGCCGCCATCGACGGCGTGCGCAACCGGTTCCAGGAAGTTTTCTACATCACCATCCCCAGCATGAAGCCCCAGATGCTCTTCGGCGCGGTCATGAGCATCGTGAACGCGTTCCAGGCGGGCAACATCGGCGTGATGCTCACCGGCTCCAACCCCACGCCTCAGTACGCGGCCCAGCTGATGACCAACCACATCGAGGACTACGGCTTCACCCGCTACGAAATGGGCTACGCCGCCGCGGTGTCCGTGGGGCTGCTGGCGCTCATCTACGCGTTCTCTTACGTGGCGCGGATGCTGTTCGCGGAAAAAGAATAAGGAGGGGAGAAGAAAATGGCTGCAATCGGCGGAACGCGGGTCAACCCGAAAAAGTTCCATAAAAATCAAATCCCCTTTTACCTGTATCTGGTTCCCATCGCCGTTTTCATGGGCCTGCCTATCGTCTATATCATCAACCACGCCTTCAAGCCCATGGACGAGCTGTTCGCTTTCCCGCCCAAATTCTTTGTGTCTCACCCGTCGCTGATCAACTTCCAGAACCTGTTCCAGGCGGCGGGCACCTCCACCATTCCCATCAGCCGCTACGTGTTCAACAGCCTGCTGGTCACGGCGGCGGTGGTGTTCCTGAGCGTGCTCATCAGCACCATGGCGGCCTTCGCCCTGAGCAAGATGCACTTCAAGCTCAAAAACACCATCTTTGAGGTCAACAACCTGGCGCTCATGTTCGTGGCCACGGCGGTCACCATTCCGCGCTACCTGACCATTTCCAACCTGGGCATCCTGGATACCTACTGGGCCCACATCCTGCCCCAGGTGGCCATGCCGGTGTGCCTGTTCCTGATCAAGCAGTTCGTGGACGGCGTGCCCAATTCGCTGATCGAAGCGGCGCAGCTGGAGGGCGCGGGCAGCTTCACCATCTACCGCAAAATCATCATTCCCCTGATCAAGCCCGCCATCGCCACGGGCGCGATCCTGGTGTTCCAGAACGTGTGGAACAACATCGAAACCTCCTCCCTGTTCACCACCTCCGAGGGCGTGCGCACCCTGGCGTTCTACATGAACACCCTCAGCACCGCGGGCACGGTGCAGGGCCAGGGCATGGCCGCCGCCGCCGCGCTGATCATGTTCATCCCCAACCTGCTGCTGTTTATCGTGATGCAGTCCAGCGTGATGAACACGATGGCCCACAGCGGGCTCAAGTAAGGAGGCGCAAGATGAAGAAAAGAGTCATTGTCCTCCTGCTGGCGCTGATCTTGCTGCTTGGCACATGCGCCTCCGCCTTCGCGCGGATGCCCTACAAGACCTTCACCCTGGGCGTGAACAAAAACCTGGTGGAAACCCAGACAGCCTATGAGCCGGTGCGCTCCATGATCCGCTTCGGGGACGAAACCCTGAAGGATCCCCAGGACCTGCGCATGGGGCCGGACGGCAACCTGTACATCGCCGACACGGGCAACAAGCGCGTGCTGGTGGTCTCCCGGGACGGCGAGCTGCTCCGCGAAATCAAGGATAAAAAGAACTTCAAAACCCCCAGCGGCGTCAACGTGGACGCGGAGGGCAACATCTACGTGGCGGATGAAAGCGCCCGCGCCGTGCTGGTGTACGACCAGGCGGGCAAGCTGATCCGCACCTGGAGCAAGCCCACCCATCCCCTCTTTGGCGAAACCGCGCCTTACAAGCCCCGCAAGGTGGTCATCGACAAGCGCGGCAACCTGTACATCTGCTCCAAGGGCAACACCAACGGCATCGTGCAGATTTCTCCCGCGGGCGAGGGCGAATTCCTGGGTTACTACGGCGCGAACCAGTCCAGCGTCACCTTCCTGACGGCGCTGAGAAAGGCCGTGTTCACCGACGAGCAGCTTTCCTCCATGGCAGGCATCGTGCCCATCAGCGTGGAAAACATGTGCATCGACGACAAGGGCATGGTGTACGCCGTTTCCCAGACCAACGACGAACGCAGCCTGCGCCGTCTGAACGTGGCCGGGCGCAACACCATGAGCCCCGACTACTGGACGGAGCTGACCAGCGCCGTGGCCGTGACTGACCAGGGCTCCGTGTTCACCGCCAACGCCAACGGCCGCATCGTGGAATACACCTCTGAGGGCGATATGCTCTTCGTGTTCGGCGCGTTCGACAGCGGCGACCAGCGAGTGGGTACGTTTAAATCCGTGACCGGCCTGGTGGTGGACGAGGACTGCCGCCTGTACGTGCTGGACAGCGTGCTGTGCAGCATCCAGGTGCTGGAGCCCACCGAATTCACCAGCCTGGTGCACCGGGCCTTCTCCCTGTTCCAGGATGGCAAATACGCCGAAAGCAAAGCGCCCTGGGCCGAGGTGCAGCGTATGAACAGCCTGTTCACCTACGCCAACACCGGCATGGGCGAAGCCCTCTACCGCGAGGGCGAATACGCCGAGGCGCTCACCAACTTCCGCAACAGCGGCAGCCGTCAGGGCTATTCCGACGCGTTCTGGGAGCTGCGCTCCAACTGGCTGCATACCCATGTAGGGGAGATTCTGATCGCGCTGGTGGCCCTGGTGGTCGTCATCCAGGTCGTAAAAGCGATCAACAAAAAGACCCGTTTCCTCGCGCCGCTGGGCCGGGCAAAGGAAAAGATCGGCAGCGTCCCCATTGTCAGCCAGACGGGCTGGGTGTTCCGGATGCTGAAAAACCCCTACGACTGCTGCTACGGCATCAAGCACGAGGGCCGGGCCGGGTATCTGAGCGCCGTGCTGGTGCTGCTGATTTACTTTGTGCTCAGCGTCATCAGCAAGTATTACAGCGGCTTCCTGTTCAAAACCGTGCAGGAGGGGCAGTTTGAGGTCCTGAACGACTTCATCACCTTCTTTGCCTCCTGGCTGCTGCTGGTGATCTGCTGCTACCTGGTGTGCACCATCAAGGACGGCGAATCCCGCTTCAAGGATTTGTTCATCGGCGGGGCGTATGTGCTGGCTCCCATGCTGGTGTTCCTGCCCATCCGCATCCTGCTGACCAACGTGCTCACCTTCAACGAGGCCTTCTTTATCACGCTGATCGACGTGATCTCCTATGGCTGGACTGGGCTGCTGATCATCCTGGCGCTGATGTACCTGAACGATTATTCCTTTAAGCGTACGCTGGGCATTCTGGTTCTGACGATGTTTACCGTGCTGGTCACCGTTGCCCTGCTGTTTGTGATTTATGTGCTGATCGTGCAGCTGGTCAATTTCATTTCGGGCATTTACGGAGAGGTGGTGTATCGCTTTGTTCGGAGAACGTAACATCCTGGCTCTTCTCCTGACGCTGTGCCTGCTGGCCGTCTCCGTTCTGCCCGGCTGGGCGGAGGAAACGCCGGGCTCCGCGATCCCGGATGCCTACGAGAAGATTGCCGAGAACAGCCGGTTCAATCTCTACCTGCGGCGGGACACCCTGGCGCTGATCGTGGAAAGCAAGGCCACGGGCAAGGTGATGTATTCCACCGTGCAGAACCCCGAGGACATGAAGGACAACGCCGCCTGGAAGGGGTTCTACCAGAGCGGCATCGTGATGGAATACCTGGAGGGCGTGAAAAACATCCCGCTCCAGGCGGACTTCATCAACACCCCCAACGAGATCGACTGCGCCCTGACCGGGGACGGCTACGTGGCCCGGGTCACCTATCCCGACCTGTCCATCAGCTATGAAGTGACGCTGAAAATGGACGAGCTGGGATTCAGCGTATCCATCCCCTACGACAAGATCGTGGAGGAAAACGCCGACACCTACACCGTCGCCAGCTTCTACATCTATCCCTTCATGGGGTACAGCTACCTGGGCCAGGACAAGGGCTATATGATTATCCCCGATGGCCAGGGCGCGATGATCGAGCTGAAAGACAACGAGGAGCGCTTCTCCTCTCCCTTTGACCGCCCGGTGTACGGCACCAACATCGGCATGGAAGCCAGCGTCTACAGCGATTGGAATGTGGACGCCGAGCAGGTGCTCATCCCCGCTTTCGGCATGGTGCATGAGGACGACGGCATGGCGGTGCTGGGTTTCATCGAAAACGGCGACGCCGCGGCCCGCATCATGGCGTACCCCAACGGCGTGCGCATGAAGTTTGACTGGGTGTGCGCCAAGTACCTCTACCGCATGGTGTATTCCCAGCCCACCGGCCCCAATTCCTCCACCATCAGCATGCGCACCGAGCACGCCCGGGACATTGACATTCAGCAGCAGTTCCTGCTGGAGGACGGCGACCGGGCCAGCTACGCGGGCCTGGCCTGCGCGCTGCGGCAGTACATGCTGGAAAAGGGCTACTTCGGCGAAGCGGACACCACCGCCTTTGACATCGCCGTGGACTTCCTGGGCGCGGAAACGGAAAACTACGTGCTGGGCAAGCACGCCGTGCCCATGACCACCTTCGCCCAGGCGGAGGAGATTCTAAGCGACCTGAACGCGCGCGGGGTGAACGGCATCAGCGTCACCTGCCGGGGCTGGCAGGAGGGCGGCCTCAGCGGGGCCCTGCCCACCGACAGCTACGCGCCTGGCGACAGCCTGGGCGGAGACAGCGGGCTGCAAAAGCTGATGACCGCGGCGGCGGGAATGAACAACCGGCTGTCGCTGGAAGCGGATTTCCTGCACCTCAACACCGAAACCCATCCCATGCTGTTCTATTCCAGCTTCAAGAAGATCACTTCCCAGACCTGGAGCCGTCCCACCTTCGGCAAGGTGTACGACACCATGTACTGCTTAACGCCCAAGAAAACCCTGGAGATCGGCCGCTCGGCCCTCGCCCAGCTGGCAGCCCACGGTATTCAGGGCGTAGCCCTCACCGGCGTGACCTCCCTGATGAGCGACTATTACGAGGACGACCACTACCAGGACAGCGCGGCGATGATGCAAAGCTATGAAGCTCTGGTGAAGGAAGCCGCCGACAGCCTGGAGGCGTCCCTCAGCAAGGCCAACTGCTACCTGTGGCGCCATGCCGCGGCGCTCCGGGACATGCCCATCACCGGGTCGGATTACAGCTACGTGAAGCGGGACATCCCCTTCCTGGCGATCGCGGTGAGCGGCAAGATTCCCTACTACACGGAATACGCCAATTTCCAGGCCAACACCCACCGCTACTTCCTCCACCTGGTGGAGCAGGGCACCCGCCCCGCCTTCCTTCTCACGGCGGAGGACCCCATCAAGCTGCAAAACACCAACAGCAACGACATTTATTCCTCCCGGTACGAGCTGTATGAAGACCTGATTCCCACCTGGTATCAGGAATTAAAAGCCCTGCACGACCAGCTTGGGAAGGCCGAAATCACCGATCACGTATACGACGGCGACCTGGTGCGGGTCACCTGGTCCAACGGCGCGCAGGTGTATCTGAACTTCGGGGAGAAGCCCGGCGAAATGGACGGCATTGCGCTGGAGGGCGGCACATATAAGGTGGTGACAAAGCCGTGAGCAAAAAGAAGAGAAATCCCCACGACAAGCGCCGCATCACCCGGCGGACGCTGCGGGAATGGGGCTTCGGCTACCTGTTTATCGCTCCCTGGATCGTGGGCGTGAGCATCTTTTTCCTCTACGCCATGGTGCGCAGCCTGGAGTTTTCCTTCTCCAAGGTGGAGCTTTCCAACGGCGTGATCCTGCATCCGCTGGAAAACGGCATCTTTGAAAACTTCGTGAAGGTGTTCACCACCGACGTGAATTTCCCCACCATCCTGGCGAACTTCGGCGTGGGCCTGGTGCTGCAGCTGCCGGTCATCATCGCCTTCAGCCTCATCATCGCCCTGCTGCTCAACAGCAAGATCCGCTGCCGCAGCCTGTTCCGGATGATCTTCTTCCTGCCGGTCATCATCGCCACCGGCCCGGTCATGAGCAAGCTGACCGCCCAGGGCGTGTCCAGCGTGCCGATGGTGAGCCAGAACGCGCTGCTGAGCATTCTGAGCGAACTGCCGGAATTCATCTATCAGCCCATCAGCAACCTGTTTTCCGGCCTCATCATGATCCTGTGGAACTCCGGCATTCAGATTCTGATCTTCCTGGCGGGCCTGCAGAAGGTGCCGCGCACGCTGTACGAGGCAGCGAAGATCGACGGTGCGTCGGGCTGGGAATCCTTCTGGAAAATCACCCTGCCCACCGTGAAGCCCCTGATCCTGCTGAACTCCATTTACACGGTGGTGACGCTGGCCACGGGCGGCACCAATGAAATCATCGAATTGATCTACACCGCCACCTACACGGCCACCCAGGGCTATTCCTACGCCATGGCCATGAGCTGGATCTACACGCTGGTGGTGTCCGTCATCCTGCTGCTGGTGTTCCTGCTGCTGCGGGAAAAGAGCGACCGCCATGTGGTCTACGAGCAGAAGCGCGTGGTCATCAAGGGCGTGCCGGTCAAGAACGGCTGAGGAGGTGAGGAATATGAAACGCGAAAAAGGCAAAAAGGCATTTGAAAACCGGAAGGAAAAAATCAAGAAGCTGATGCTGGGCAGCGCGGAAAAGCGCGGCTTCGTGGGCAGCTTCGTGGTGTATCTGCTGCTGATCGTCATTTCCTTCATCTTCCTGTACCCCGTGCTGTACATGCTCAGCCGTTCGCTTATGAGCAGAAACGACCTGCTGGACTCCTCCGCCATGTGGATTCCCAGCTCCATCACCCTGCACAACTACGAATCGGCCATCTTGACCATGGACTACTGGAACAGCCTGCTCAAGAACCTGTATCTGGCCGTGGTGCCCACGCTGGCGCAGGTGTTCATCTGCTCGGCGGCGGGTTACGGTTTCGCCCGGTACAACTTCCCACTGAAAAAGCTGTGGATGGGAATTCTGATCCTGGCGTTCCTGCTGCCCAGCCAGACCATCGCCCTGCCCAACTACCTGGTGTTCCAAAACCTGCGCATGATCGACGGCACCATCAAGCCGTTCCTCATCACGTCCATCCTGGGCCAGGGCTTCAAGAGCACCCTGTGCATCCTGATCTTCTACAATTTCCACAAGCAGGTGCCCCAGAGCCTGATCGAGGCAGCAGAAATCGACGGCGCGGGCCATCTGAAAGCCTATTTCCAGATCGCCATTCCCCTGGCGGGGGCCGCCATCGTGGTGGTCACGCTGTTCTCGTTCGTGTGGTACTGGAATGAAACCTACCTGGTGCGCAACTACCTGGGCTACGGCACCACCCGCAACACTGCCCTGACCACCCTGATGCTGGAGCTGAACAACTTCGACAAGAGCTATGAAAACGCCTACACCACCTGGGCCTCCAGCGTCACCTCCACCGACCGCATCAACGACGCCGTGCGCATGGCGGGCACCGTGCTGGCCATCGCCCCGCTGATGATCCTCTACTTCGTGCTGCAAAAGCAGTTCGTTGAAAGCGTGGACAAGGCCGGTATCACGGGCGAATAATTCCATTCAGCTAACGCTGAATGGCGAATGAAATCGGAATCAGGATTCCGCTTTCATTCGATCCATCAATTCCTTGTAAAATGGCATTTTCGTAAACGAAAACGCTCATTTTACGGCCAGGAATTGATAGAGGAAGCAACCTGCGGTTGCTCCTCGGCGACGTACACGCCGCCGCCTGCGGATTACAATCGAAGGGCTGCGGCCCTTCGATGCATCCTTAGGTTCATGAAACTGTATCAAAGCCGGACAGGCTTATGATAAAAAACTAAAGGAGGAAACCCACAATGAAAAAGACCCTGGCAATCGTCCTGGCGCTGGTGATGCTGCTCAGCATGATGTCCTTCGCGTCCGCGGAAGGCTACAACATGCCGGAAATGAACACCACCGATGAAATCACCCTGAGCTTTATGACCTGGGACGACTTTGAAATGACCGAAGCGCTGGCCGCCCAGTTCATGGAGAAGTATCCGAACATCAAGGTGGAAGTGCTGCGCACCACCACCGCGGACATCGCGGGCGAGCTGCTCAACCGCGCCGCCACCAACGATCTGCCCGACGTGTATTTCTGGCTGGACCTGGAACCCCTGATGGCCGGCAAGTACATGTATGACATCACCGAGTACATCGAGAACGACGAAGAAGCGCAGACCATGCTGTACAACACCCTCAAGCGGGTGGGCTACCTGGACGGCAAGCGCTGCTACTTCATGGCCGGCGAATTCCTGCCCGCTACCGTGTACTGCGACGCCAACGTGTTTGAAAAGATGAACGTGGAACTGCCCAGCCAGAACTGGACCTGGGAAGAAATGCTGGACCTGATCGACAAGCTGGCCGATCCCTCCCAGGGCTACTGGGGACACTTCGGCGGCATGTACAGCTATGTCACCGGCGGCCCCATCGCCCTGACCGATAACGCCATCGGTGAATTCGGCTGGAACGGCGAACAGTACGACTTCGCTTCCGGCTGGGTGGATTCCGTGGAAACCCAGATCGAAAACCTGCGCCTGGGCAAGGATCTGGACGTGGCCTCTCCTGAATACCAGGCCCTGAATCTGGGCGACGAATGGGGCGGCCAGACCGGCCACGTGGGCATCGTCACCGACGCGTTCTGGACCCTGAACAACATCTACTCCAAGCCCATCTGCACCGACCGCGGCACCAAGATGATCCCCTACAATCCTCCCGTGGGCGCTGACGCCGAAAACGCCGGTCAGCTCGGCTTCCTGGACTTCTTCTCCATCTCCGCCACCTGCGAGCATCCCCGCGAAGCCTATGAACTGGCCAAGTTCCTCACCTGGGGCAAGGAAGGCTGGATGGAACGCATCAGTCTGTTCCCCACCCTGACCTGGGAAAGCACCGGCGAAAAGGCCTATGACGTGCCCAACTGCCTGCCCATGATCACCGATGAAGAAGTGGTCAACGCGTACGTCGCCATCATGCCCGACCTGGGCTACTGGAACGACTGGGCCGCTTTCATGGCCGGCATCCAGAACCCCGTCACCTGGGGCAGCCGCTCCATCCCCGGCTTCGCTTCCTTCGTGAACAACTACTATCACGGCTCTGACTACAACGGCACCGTGGGCATCGAAAACGCCATCCGCGAAGGCACCGTCGATCCCTACGACTACACCGACAAGCTGGCGGAAGCCGGACGGCAGTACTATGAAGAGGCCATGGCCGTGTTCTATGGCGTGTATGGCCAGCCTGAATAATCGCTGAATCAAAAATGAAAAAAGGAGAAGGACCGACAGGTCCTTCTCCTTTTCTGTTTTCTGCTTCTTTTATCGGTAATACCGGCTGTTCGGCTTGTACGACTTGACCTTTTTTCGGCTTTTTATCAGCGCCGCAAGCCTTTTGAGTATGCGGATGACCAGATAAACGGCGGCTGCGGGCAGCACCAGATACACGATCACCAGCTCGGGCGTAATGCGGGGGAAGGGATTGGGATCATTTTCCGCCGCGGCGATGATGGCTTCACTGGAAGGCGCAAGGTCTTCCCGGGCAGCGATGGAGCGCGAGGCAATCAGCTCATACTCGATGGGAATGCCGTCTTCGCTGTAATAGGTCAGCTTGCCCATCACTTCCCCGGCAGTGACCGGCGCTACCAGCTCCCGGGTGAACTCTGTGAAGGTCAGGTTATAAAAATTCTGCTTCCAGCGTTCCTTCCCTTCGTTGCTGGTGATGATCATATCAGAGGCGTCGGTCGTGATTTTGCGGATGTTCAGCTGCAGCCGGCCAACCTGCGGATCATGCTGATCAAAGCCGCGAATGTCCACCGTGCGGGGATTTTCGTTATAAATCTCTTCAATATTCGTGCTTTGAATTTGGGTGAAGCCATATTCCATCAGCTTTTTCGCGTCTTCATAGCGGGATGCGTCGGAGGTTGCCCCAAACACCACGGCGATCAGGCTGACGCCGTTGAGGCTGGCAGAGGCTACCAGGCAATTGCCCGCGGCAGAGGTGGTACCGGTCTTGATGCCGGTGGAATAGGGGTAATATCGGCCCTGCTTTTTTTCCTCGTCCGGCTTTGAAACGAAGTTGTTGCCGTTGCGGATGGTACGGGAGCGGTAAATGTTATCGCGGGGCAGGGTATATTCATCCCGGCGCACGATGATGCGGAATTCCTCGTTTTCCATGGCGACCTTACTCATGTTCGCCATATCGCGGGCGGTGGTGTAGTGGTTTTCATCGTGGAGACCGTTGGCATTCATAAAATGCGTGTTGGTGCAGCCCAGGGCATAAGCCGCGCTGTTCATGCGTTCCACGAACGCGTCCACCGAGCCGCTCAGTCCTTCGGCAATCGCGGTGGCGGCGTCGTTGCCCGAAACCAGGATGGCGGCGTTGCACAGGTCGATCAGCCGCACTTCTTCGCCGATAGCGAACTTGGCCGAGCTTTCGTCCGGGGCCAGGTTCGTCGCGTTCGCGCTGACGGGAAATTTGGTGTCCATCCCTTCCGGTAAGCTTTCGCCCAGCATCAGCGCCAGCCATACGGTCAGAATTTTCGTCGTCGAAGCGGGGTACATGCGCTCGTCGGCGTTCTTTTCAAAAATCACCTGGCCGGTGTCCTGCTCGATCAGGATGGCCGCCGAGGCGGTCAAATGCCCTTCCGCCAGGTTTTCCGGATAGCGCGGGTCGTATTCGTCCGCCAGCGCGGGCGGGATGCAGGGCACGCAAAGCAGCGCCGCCAACAGCAGCGCTCCCAGCCGAACCGCGACCCTCCGCCTCATGTACCCCTCCTGCGTTCGTAAAAATTTCGCAATACATTGGTGATTATATCACAACAAACGAAATTTGTATAGAGGTGGAAAATAGTGTCTGGTTTTGCCGAAAAGCTATACCATTCAGAATGCAGAAAATGAACGTTATTAAAACCGATCAGCGATGGGAATATCGAGCGTCAGCGGCAGCCAGGAACGAAGCAGCGGATCGGTGATATACAGGGCGTGCAGCGGGGAAAACAGGGTTTCCATGGCTTCCGCTTCTGTCCAGATGTAGTCAGGCTGCGCCTGGCATGGAAGCACCTCCGCTTTTTCGTTCGTCACGGTTACGCGGAATGTGCCCGCGCCGTCAATTGCAAGCACCCGTTCCCCGTCCGGAAGCGTCCGCAGGCGCAGCGCGGCCCGCAGCACATTTTCCCAGTTCAGCACCTTGATCATGGCGGAGGGCCCGATGGCATACGCTTCCGCAAAAGCGTTCAGACAGCGAATCCGCTCTGCCATGTTTCCGTAGCAAAGGATTTCGCAGCTTTTATGCTCCCGCAGCCAGGCGGCGATCACGGCGGGCAGGTCACTTTCCCGTTCCAGGTACAGCTCCGTGATATCATCGCCCAATGTGACCAGGTATCCGGCAAACATACCCTCCTTCAGGACGGCGTAAGGCACGGCGCCGTAGGTGCGCAGCGCGTCCAGAAAGCGCGGACGCTCGCAGCGAATCGTCCGCTTTGCGTGCAGGGCAGCCATTTTTTCAGCGTGGCTTTCCTCTGCCGGAGCAAAGGAAAACGGCGTGTCCTTTGGCAGCGCGTGGCGGGCGTTCGCCTGCCCGACGGAAAAACGGATCTCACTGCCGTAATTGACGAATCCAAAATACTGATACCGCTGGCGCTGGCCGCCCAGGGTCATGAAATCCATGCCCTGCTGCTTCGCTTCGTCGATCTGCATCGCCATCAGCCGCTTCATGTATCCCTTTCCCCGGAAGCGTGGATGCACAGACACCGAACCGATATAACCCGCTTTCAGGGTGTTTTCCCCCGCGTGCACGGTCATCGGCAGCATGGCGATTGCGCCGCGGATGCGGCCGTCCTCCACCGCCACCGCGTGCAGCCCGGCAAAGCCGGGATGCGCGTAGACCTTGGGAATCAATTTCGCAAAATCATGGGGCCGCGCGGCCTGGCTGAACACGGCGTTGATAAAGTCCAATACCTCCGTTTCTTCCTCCGGCCGGGCAAAACGATATTCCGTCATGAGCTGCTCCTTTCGCTGCCAATGAGAAATCATTGGGCGGCTGTTCAGCAGGGAACAGCCGCCCGGTTTGGGTTGCTTGCTTGTGACAAATTACTTCATCCATTCCTGGGCATCGGCGGCCATCTTGTCGTTCAGGGCGTCCACAGCCGCCTGGCTGTCGGCGCGGGCGGCCACGTAGAGCTTGATCTTGGGCTCGGTGCCGCTGGGACGGACGCAGATCCAGTTGCCCTTTTCGATTTCGTAGTACAGCACGTTGCTCTTGGGATAGTCCAGCTTTTCTTCCTTGCCGTCGGCGCAGCGGATGCCCTTGCTGAAATCGCGGACGCCGGTGATCTTGAGGCCCGCCACTTCCTTGGGGGGATTCTCGCGCAGGCTGTTCATGATGCCGGCGATCTTGGCCACGCCGTCCTTGCCGGGCAGGGTGACGGAGACGCCCTTTTCCTTGAAGTAGCCGTACTTCTGATAGAGCTTCTGCAGGGTGTCGTACAGGGTTTCGCCCCGTTCGGCGGCGGCGCACACGGCTTCGCACAGCAGCAGGGAGGCGTTCACGCCGTCCTTGTCGCGCACCTGGGTGCCGCTGAGGTAGCCGAAGGATTCTTCAAAGCCGAAGAGGAAGGTGTGCTCGCCGGTTTCCTCAAAGCGCTGAATCTGCTCGCCGATGAACTTGAAGCCGGTCAGCACTTCGATCATGGTCATGCCGTAATCCTCGGCGATGGCCCGGGCCAGCTCGGTGGACACAACGGACTTGACCACCGCGCCGTTGGCGGGCAGGGTGCCGTTGGCCTTCTTGCTGCTCAGGATATGGCTCAGCATCAGGCAGGCGATCTGGTTGCCGGTGAGGGTGTGGAACACGCCGTTGCCGTCCTGCACGGCGGCGCCCAGGCGGTCGCAGTCCGGGTCCGTGCCGAACACGACGGTCGCGCCCACCTTCTGGGCCAGCGGGATGGCCAGGGTGAACGCGTTGGGGTCTTCGGGGTTGGGGGCCTTCACGGTGGGGAAGCGGCCGTCTGGCTTTTCCTGCTCGGGCACCACGGTGTAGTTGACGCCCAGTTCTTTCAGCAGGCGCTGCACGGGCACGTTGCCGGAGCCGTGGAGGGGAGTGTAGACGATTTTCAGATCCTTGCCGCGGGCAGCCAGCAGCTCGGGCCGCTGGGCCAGGGTCTTGATCATGGCGATGTAATCGTCGTCCACTTCCTTGTTGCCGATGATCTTGAGCAGGCCCTTGTCGAGGGCTTCTTTTTCGTCCATCGGCAGGCAGTCGGTGTAATTGAGGGCGCGGATATATTGGGTCACGGCGTCGGCGGCTTCGGGGCCCAGCTGGGCGCCGTCGGCGGCGTAAACCTTGTAGCCGTTGTACTGGGGCGGATTGTGGCTGGCGGTGATGACGATACCGGCGGCGCAGCCCAGGTGCCGCACGGTGTAGCTCAGCACGGGCACGGGGCGCAGCGCGTCGAACAGATAGGCCTTCACGCCCGCGGCGGCCAGCGTCAGCGCGGTTTCCTTGGCGAACACGTCGCTCTTGATGCGGCTGTCATAGGCGATGGCGACGCCCTGATCCTGCACGCCCTGGGCGATCAGATACTTGGCGACGCCCATGGTGGCCCGGCGCACGTTGTACACGTTCATCCGGTTGGTGCCCATGCCCAGCACGCCGCGCAGACCGGCGGTGCCGAAAGCCAGTTCGGTGTAAAAACGGTCTTCGATTTCCTTTTCATCGCCCGCGATGGATTTCAGCTCCTGGATGGTTTCAGCGTCGTTGGCGAACAGTTCCAGCCAGCGCTGATATTCTTCTTTGTAGCCCATGTCAATCTGCCCCTTTCCATATTTGAGTTACTTTTATTATACCTGTTTTTTACCATTTTCGCAAGGGGTTTCCGCAGGCTGCTTCCGCCGGAATCTCGTCAGGCGGTAAAATGAAAAAATATCGAACACGATGTATAATTTACTAAATTATTTCTATAAACTGGAAGATGCAAAAGTATGAAAAAAGCCCGCCGCGAGGGGAGCGGCGGACTGCCAGGACGGTCGAAAAAAATAAAACAGCGGTAAAGCATTTGCCGAGGGGGCAGCAAAAACTTAGCCGCTGTCGATCCTCCTGAGCATTTGTATGCTAACGTATTATTGTGTCAAAAATATGTCACGTTTTCGGCAAAATGCCTTTTATACTGCGAAAAAAATGTATAAACATAAAAATACAATACTTGCTTATTCCGCTTCAGCGTCCACGATACGCAGGTCGATGTGCAGCTCTTTGAGCCGTTGTCGGTAAGCAGGCGGAATGCGGCTGTCTGTAACCACGGTCTGGAATTTGTCCAGCCCGGCGTAAATGAGCAGGCTGGCGGTGCCGAACTTGGAGCCGGACACCAGCAGCACCGCGCGCTCGGCATGGGCGACGGCGGCTTTCTTGATGGAATACTCCAGCGGACTGGAATTGGCCACGCCTGTCATGGAAGCGCCGGTGGCCGCCATGAAAGCGATGGTGGTGTTCATGTGGCTGAGGTATTCCGCGGAGTCCTCTCCGGTAACGGACAGCGTTTTGCGGTGCACCTCGCCAGGAAGCATAATGATCCGGATGTTTTCGTAATCCAGCGCTTTGGTCATTACCTGGATATTGTTGGTGATGACGGTGACGTTCCTGTCCTTGATGGCCTCGATGATCTGCACGGTGGTGGTGCCGGAATCGATGAAAACAATGTCGCCGTCCTTGACCAGTTTCGCGGCCTCGAAGCATATCGCGCGCTTTGCTCCGCCGGGTTTGGGATAAGCGGCCTGCACCGCAGTCTGCGTTGCGGAGCGCACACCGCCGTATACTTTCTGAATGTTGCCCGATTTCAGCAGCTCCGCCACGTCGCGCCGCACCGTGTTCATGGATACGTCAAAAGCGTCCCGCAATTCTTCCATCGTCGCGGAACCGCGGTTCAGGATGTAGGCCTCCATATCAGATATACGCTTGGTTTTCATCATGGATTCCTTTCCGGTTCATTCATAGGGCACTTTAATTCACTACCTACAATCGAAGGAGAGGGAACGCTGGGGGCTGCGCGCCCCCAGACCTGCGCCAGGGCGGTGACCGCCCTGGACCCGCA
>CADCJO010000009.1 GCA_902801765.1 uncultured Eubacteriales bacterium | reverse complement strand
ATTATCATCGGATGTGAGATCAGGCGAAACGAGCAATGTCCGCCCTGCGGACTTGCGACGATTGAGCCTGCGGGACAGCAGCGCTACGTTGACCGGAATAGCGCCGAACGCAGTGAGGCTGAGGGCGAGCAATCCTTGGATTGCCACCCGAAACCCGCGCTTTCGCTTTGTCGATAAGCGCGGGGCGTCTGAAGCAACGCCATGGCGTAAAAGATGCCCAAAGATGATATAGTTTTAGATTGAGTTTAGTATTATTGCCAAAAGAATCCGGCGGGAACGTTCCCGCCGGACTCTTTTCATACTGCTCCGCCAATACAATCATGAACGCAGATTGTTCATGGTTGAGTGATGGAGCAATCATTTTACCGTTGGCAGTCATACTGCAAAGGGTGAAAACCAAGGGGCTGAAAACCCGGCTTGGTCCAATACCCTCGCCGCCATCCCTTTGTCAGGCTTTCGCGACCGGCAAAACCTTCCCGCACAGCTTGAGCAGGAGCGGAATCAACGCGATATAGTAGAACGCATGAATCACGGAGAAGGTCAGCCTGCCCCAGTGCGCGCCGAGCCAGCCCGTCATCACGGGACGCACGAGACTCTTGAGCATCACCATGGGAATCAGCAGCACAGCGCAGATCACAGCGCCCAGCCAGCCGCGCCGGAAGGGCTGGAACCTGATCCATTTCTTTTCCACAAAGCGCGCGATGATGAAGCCAATCACCTTGCCGATGTCGCCGTAGCCGTCGTTCATCATCTTCTGGGAGTCCACGATCAGCTTGCCTTCCGCATCATAGTCCGCGGGATAGAACTTGAGCGTGATATACGCGATGCCGGCCCAGCACAGAATGAAGCCGCCCAGCAGGAACCAGTCCTCCTTTTCGGGGTGCTTGTCCAGGTACTGGAACAGCTTCGCCGTCAGGATCAGGCTGAACACGGATTCGCTGATGCCCACGAACACGTCCTGCGGCGTATGCACGCCCAGATAGTTGCGGGAGAAGCCGGTCAGCAGAATGAACGCGACGAAAATGAAGGACAGCCAGCGATTGCGCTTATCCTCCCACATATTCACCGCCATGCCGCCCGCCAGGGGCGCCGCGGTGGAGGTGTGTCCGCTGGGGAAGGAGTAGCCTGTCGCCGTCCGGATGGAATCCCCGGCAGGCAGTACGCGGCTGTCCCGGATCCAGGGGCGGTAGATACAGGCCGTCAATTTGATCAGCGGCGTCATGATCATGCAGAAGTAATAGGAAACCAGCGCGTACAGGCCCTTTCGCTTATCCCAGAACCAGTACAGGAACACCGGGATCAGACAGATAGTCCACGGCGAACGAGGAGACAAACTCCATGAAAGGCGTCCATGCGTCGTTCATTCCGTTTCGGAAATCCTGAAGCCAGAGCAAGTATTGAATATCCATTGTGGTTCCTCCCTCATTTGTATGTTCAGATGCTGTTATTCAGCATCCGGAATGGCCAACCGCTCAAAGAGCATATCCTTGCCAGCGTCCTCTTTGACATCGTGCCAGAGCAGGTGCCCTTCCCCGTCCAGGGTGAAGGTCGCTTCGCCGTCGTTGTAGATCACGGTCGAGGAAACGATTTCACCGTCTTCGCCGTACACGTTATCGGTGTGGATGCCGGTAGGCATAGCTTCCAGGGATTTGGTTTCCGCGTCATAGTAGCAGTTGTATTCCCATTCGGAGGTTTCCGAGGCGCTGCTGCCCCAGGAGATGAACACCCGGAAGCCTTCTTCTTCCCATATGATTTCAATACTGGCCCGGTCGCAGACCCACGTCCCCTCATACACGGCCGCTTCCTCGGGCATGGGCGGCAGTTTTTCTTCCTCCGCGAAGCCCACGGATACCAAGGCCAAAGCCAGAACAAGGATAATTGCAAACATTTTTTTCATTGCCGTATTCCCCTTTCTATTTTCAACGCTTCACACGGAGCGGGAAACGCTGATTTCACAAATCACGTTCAGCCGAACAAATTGTCCGCACCGATCACGTCCACCGGGCGTCCGCCAGCACTTGCTTCCACAGCCGGAAGCCTTCCTCCCCGCAAGCTTCGCGCACATAAAAGTGCAGATAGTAAATGGTCTTTCCTTCTTTGACAGCGCAGCATTCCGCCGCCATGCCGACGCCCTGGGCCACATAAGCGTATTGGAAGCTCCGGGCTGCCCGATCCCCCACCCGGCGGTCCTCATAGCCGATCAGCCGATAACTGTATAGTCGCATGACCCCGGCGATCCTGCTTTGGGCGTTTTTGATCAAATCCCCGCTCCCCAGCAGTCCGGACAGAAAGCCCGCTCCTTTATAAGCCAGGCTTACGATAATATGCCTTTCATCGTCCCGCAGGCATTCCCCCGCGCCGGGTTTGGCAAAGCGCAATTGCTTCATTTCCGTTTCGCTCAATCTTTGAAAGCCATCGGGAAATGAAAGAGAAAGCGCGTTATTCAGGCTGATCTTCTCCAAGATTTCTTTCCTCCATGCGTTTTTCCGGCTGAGCCTGCCACAAAAACAGGCCCTCGGCGGAAACCAGTTTTTTCAGAATTGCCAACAATCGGCCGGACGGATGATACACCGTCATGCAGGTATCCCCGCCGTACAGCGTGATCAGGCTGTCCTGCGAAGAAAAAAGGAACAGAAAGCTGGCCGCCGTTTCCGCCGTCCAGGCTTCCATCTGCCGCGGGGCGGGGTTGCGAACAAATTCATCCTGATCCGCGCGGCAAACCTCCACATCAAAATAGCAGTTCAGCTTCAGCAGAATCGAAAGAAACCGCCTTCGCAGCGCGATGATATTCGGCGCTCTCAGCCATTCCTCTTCCACAGCAAAATATTGCCCGCCTCCTTCCGCCGGAACCCGGCAGGGAAGCGGGTCAATCACCCAATACGGCTGATCCAGCAGCTGCTCCGCCTGTTTCTGTGCGTCCATGCTTTGCCTCCCTTATCCCAGCACCATGGACAGCGCGCCGAAGAACGCCATCACCATAAGCAGCAGCAGGATTTCGTGCTTCCACCGTCTTTTCATCAGTCCCACGCATTCCCGCATAAACGCGTTGGGCCAGAACCACCATTTGGTTTTCCCGCCGATTCCCTCCGCGTGAAGCCCCGCCTGGTTTGCCCACACGCCGCTGCGGAACACATGATAATTGGTCGTGGCGAAGAGAGGCTTGCCCTCCGCCTTGATTTCTTCGATAATCGCCTTGGAGAACGTCATGTTTTCATACGTGTTTTTCGACTGCGTTTCCGCCCGGATGATGCTTTCCGGGATGCCCTGGGAAATAAGATACCGCCGCATGGCTTCCGCCTCCGGCATGGATTCATCCTTTCCCTGCCCGCCCGAGGGAATCAGAATCGCTTCTTTCCCTGTTTCTTCTTTCTGCTGACGCCAGAACGCCAGCGCCCGATCCACCCGGCCGCGCAAAAGCGGCGGGAGCGTTCCATCCTTCCGGAACCAGCATCCCAGGATAATGATGAAGTCCTTGTCCATGGCAGGCTGGTTTTTTGCGGCCGTGATGCCGCAGATCACCGCGCCTGCCAGCATGCATTCAAAGTAGGCGAACACCGTCGCATACACGTTCTCCAGGGTGTTTTGCAGCCGTCCTTCCCATTCCGAGCCCATAAAGTCCCGGAAAAACAAGGCAAAGCCGATCCCTTCGCCCAGCAGCAGCAGGCCGCTGACGATCAGGCTCAACACGTTTTGCAGCTGGGCCCGTTCATGCCGAAGAAGCGCCGCGTTACTGACAGCCAGCGCAATGGCAAAAGCCGCCATCAGCGGCATCGTCAGCATCATGAACTGCTTGCTCGCCCCATTGATCGTGCTGTATGCCGCAAGCATGCTGAAATCCGCAGGCCACAGGATGTGCGCCGCCGTCACACGCAGCATCAGCAGTCCCGTCACCAGAGCGAACAGGGAAAACCCGGCAAAGTAAATCGTGGAATACGCGTAATACGCCGTTCCTTTTGCCTGAAAATAATGCCACAGCATGATGGCGCTGACAGCCAGCCAGAACAGCGTCACGGCAATCAGCACAACGGTGTCCCCGGTAAACCCGCCGGTCTGCAGGTCATACACGGTTCCCAGCCGCCCAACATGCAGCAGATGAACGCTGATCTCATCGCCATTCGCATTGATAATCCTCAGGTCGGCCTTCCCGGGCTGATCCGGATGAACAGACACGCTCAGAAAGCCGTCATGCCAGGTTTCCTTCCCCAGATGCACGGTGTCCGCTTCCGTTTCCAACCGTATTCCGGGCGTCTCCGGCGCGTTCTCCCGGACGGCCGAATCGTACACCGGAATCCGGAGGGTATAGCTGTGGAGAAAGGTCATCCGGCAAACCGCGCAAAAGCAGATCAGCGCCAGCGCGAAGAAAGCAATTTGTTTTGCCGCCTGTTTCATAGCGCCTCATTCATCTCCCTTTTGTGCGCCGCTTTCCGAGGGATCATCTGCCTGCGGCGGATTGCCTGCATATTATATCACACATTATCCAACAAAACATCAAAAAGCGCAAAATGGCTGTTCCGCGGGGTGAATATGCTATTATTCCAAAGCAGGGCCGGAGGAATGGGGCGTCCTCATGTTTTGGCCGAAGGCGTTGAAACCCGGTCATACGTGAAGCCCTTTCCGTCGGGCAGCTCTGTTTCCTCCAGTTCGGGAATGCAGGCCAGATCGCCCTGGACATACCGCCCGATTTCTTCGGCAATATCCTTCAGCCTGCCAACCGCCCCGCCATATCGAAGCGCGAGCACCTCCCAGCCCTGCCGTTTGCTGTTGCTCTGCCACAGCGCCCGGTGAGCGGCCATCAGCGCGTCATAGGATTGAATCAGCGCGGGGATCGCCCGTTTCCGGACTTCGGCTAAGGTTTCCAAATCCTTTTGCTGATAGGAACGGCGGATTGCCCGGAGGAGACGGATTTTCCCGGCGAGTGTTTCAAACAAAGCAAGCGCATAGTCCATTTCCAGGGTATGGGAAGCTGTCTTCAGCGTCTGTATGGCTCCTTCCGCCGCCTGTGCCAGCTGATCCTTTTGCTCTTCCGTCACGCCGCAGGGGTACAGGGGATCGCACCAAATCAGCATTTTGCCCGTGCTCTGTTCAAAATCGTCCGCGTAGAAAGCGTCGTAAGCGTTCCGTATTTCCTCCGCTGCGCCGGTCAGCCACCGTCCCTGCCGTTCGCAGGCTTCCAGGGAAAAATGCTCCCCTTCCCAGCAGGCTTCGGAAAACATCGCCAGCCGGTCGAGGGCCATAAAGCAGTCCGTTTCCGCCCCGTCGTCGCCCCAGAAGGTGGCGATCACCGTATCCGTTTCTATCCGGGCACTCATCCGCAGGGCGGGCAGCATGGTGCGCAATGTCCTTTCCCGGTTGGGCAGGAAACCCGACCATGTCCATACACCGCCCGCGAAGACGGTGCTGCGGTTCATCCGCCGATGCTCGGTCAGCATATGTTCATAGATGGCTTCATCCGTGTGATAATAGTCCCAGTATACCATTTCCACGTTTGGCAGCGCGGAAATCACATTGTCCGGCACATGGCTTTCCGGATCGTAATAGCTGTTGGTTTTGGAACCCAGCCGGAAAAACATGTCGCTCCACATCATCGGCCGGAAGCCGTATTTTTCACAAAGCTCCGCCACCCTCGCCAGATGCCTGTTGAGCAGCTCGAACCGATCCACGTATCCATGGCGCAGCAGATAATTGCCAAGCCCCACGCCGTGGGCCTCGTCCATACCGATATGAATCCGGCGGGAACGGAAGCACCCGGCAAGCGAGCGCAAAGCCGCATCCAAAAACGCATATGTTTTTTCATCGTCGATCAGCAGGATGCCCGGCTGATCGCGCAGCGGAGCGGAGGATGGCCATTGCAGGAACTGCTTGAAATGGCCCAGCGTCTGCACGCAGGGGATCAGTTCTATTCCCATTTGTTCGGCGTAGCCGTCTATTTCCCGCAGCTCCGCCTGGCTGTACCGCCCGCGCAGATAGCCGAAATAGGGATAATCTGGGATTTCATAGGTATCCTCCGTATACAGCATCAGCAGATTCAGGCCCAGAGCCGCCTGCCTGTCGATCCATTTTTTCACGCCCTCCACCGTCATCACGCGGTTGCGCGACATATCCAGCATCGCGCCGCAGTGGGCAAAATGCCTGCGTTCTTTCACGTGCAAAGCGGTTTTCTTTTCCAGCACGGCGCAGGAGAGCAAAAACAGCCCTCTGCACAGCGCGGCCCGATCTTCCGCCTGGATGAACGCCGCCGCGCCGTCCCAGTCGACCGTCAGGCCGCTGCCAAAGGCTGTTTCCACCGGGAAAGGCAAAGCGGCTCCCGTGATATTCCGTACGCATTCTTCAAGGCGCGCTGTCGTTTCCGCGTCAAACCCCATGTTCATCCCTCCCGGCATTCTTTCGTTGGCTGATATGGATAAATTCCGTATACATTGACGTGGGTACTGCTTTCACCGGCAGATTCCATGGCTATATTATACCGTTCATTCGGCAAAGAGGCAAGAAAAAAATACAGAAAACTGCATTGTTCCGCAGCGTTGTTTTTGTTATAATCATCTTGCCTCACACAGATTTGCGCAAAGGCAGGAGGAATGATGATGTTTTCTTGCGACGATGACCCGGAAACCCTGCGCGCGTATCCTTATCACGTGCGCGATGTGCACATCAGCGATCCCTGTATTCTGGCCGATCCGGCCAGCCGAAGCTATTACACCTATGTTCAGTTTGCCGATTCCCGCCGTTTTCCGGACCTGCCGATCGGACCGGGACACTTTTACGTGCTGGAAAGCAAGGATTTGATTCATTGGTCCAAGCCGCAGGTCTGTTTTGAAAAAGGCGAATTCTGGGCGGACCTGGATTACTGGGCCCCGGAATGCCACATCTGGCAGGGAAAGTATTATCTGATCAGCTCGTTCCGCGCGGCCGGAACATACAGGCGCTGCCAATGCCTCGTGTCCGACAGTCCGAAAGGGCCGTTCCGTCCGGTTCGGATGGAACCCGTTACGCCGGAAGGCTGGCACTGTCTGGATGGAACGCTGTATATCGACCGAAAGGGAATGCCATGGCTCGTGTTCTGCCATGAATGGCTGCAGGTTGGAGACGGGCAAATCTGCGCCGTTCCCCTGTCCATGGATTTAGGCAAAGCAGCGGGGGAACCGATCATCCTGTTCCGCGCCTCCGACGGGCCGTGGACCGGGGACAGCGGCGTCACCGACGGGCCTTTCCTGCACCGGCTTCCCGGCGGAAAGCTGCTGATGCTCTGGTCCAGCTTTACGCCGGCGGGAGCCTATGCCATCGCCTGCGCCACCAGTGAATCCGGGGAAATCAACGGCCCGTGGCGGCAGCAGGAGAAACCGCTGTACGCTCTGGACGGCGGGCACGCCATGCTGTTTCGGACCTTCTCCGGCCAATTGATGATGGCCTGCCATTGTCCCAACGATCACCGCCGCAAACGGATTCTGCTGTTTGAGATGGAGGAAAAAGCGGATTCTTTGCACATCATCAACGAGGTCACGGGCAACTGGTATCAGGGCATTGGCGGTTCCGGCGCGTCCTATGCTTACAAAGACCAATGCCGCGAAATCCCCTGCTTCCTCTCAGACCCCAGAGGATAGCCTGTCCTCCCCGGACGGACGGATACCGACGGTACAAAAAAACGAATCCTTCATCGGAATGTCCGCGGAGGATTCGTTTTTTTCAAGCCCGGCCACCCAGGATCAGCATACTTCCTGCGCGCGCAGCTTATAGCCTCTTCTGTACACCGTTTCGATGCAGAAGAAGCCCAGCTTTTTGCGCAGGCGCTGGACATGCACATCCACTGTGCGGGTGTCTCCCGGGCTGACGTAGCCCCATGCGTCGCGCAGCAATTCCTGCCGGGATACCGGGCGGTCAATATTCTGGGCCAATTCCTGCAAAAGGGAAAATTCCTGGTGCGTCAGTTCGCACGGTTCTCCGTCTACATAAACAACCTGCTGTTCGTCGTCAATCGCCAGCAAAGTGGGGTTTTCATCCTTGGGGAAAATGGAAAGCATTGTACTCATGTGTTCCTCACCTCACCCATATAGACGAATGAGGAAAGGGAATTGTTCCAAAAATACAAAATATTTTTATGTGAATCTCATCTTGTTTTCTTTTTTCAATTTTACCAGTTAAGTTGTAATACTGTTAACAATCGTGTTCTAAAGGATGTATTTCAAAGCCAGCAGGGAGGAAACGCTGGGGCGTTATCTTTATTGCGCACACCAATTTTGTTTACGCGCTGGGGGCCAATGCTTTGGTGTTACAGCGCGTTTTTTGTGTTTTGAGTGCCTCGCCGTTTTCATTGCCAACCTTCCCGATGAAGCGATAGTAAATATCTATGCGCATCACCGTTTCACCATCAATGACTTCCTTTTCGTGTACAACCACCTTTTCGATCAGCGTGTGCACAAGTTCTTCCGTGAGGCAGGTAATATCAGTGTATTGCGCTACCAGGCTGGCAAACGCTTTGGCATCCCGATTTTGCCTGGTATAGCTGGCCAGCAGTTCATCAAGCATCCCCAACCGTTCTTTCACCTTCCTGGTTTCCGCCTCATAATCGGCTGACATGCTGGCAAAGCGTTCATCGGAAATTCTACCAAATACGTTATCTTCATAGAGGCGTTTCATCAGCACATCCAGCTCCGTCATCCGGTGCTGGCATTGTTCGGCTTCCTTCCGATAGGAAGCCTTTTCTCCATGCCATCCGCGCTGGGAAAGCTGTGTCAGGTAAGCAACGTAAAAAGTACTTGACAAGTTGTTTTAGGACGGGCCGAATTGTTATCGAAGCCCAGCGCGGAGGATAAGATGCGCCTGATCCTGAACGGTGTTTCCATTACCAGCCACCAAGCCCCGGCAATCTATGAAAATCAGGCGGATAAGCTGATCGTAACGCTGGCGGAAGGCACTGAGAATTTTTGCGCTCATTCAAAACGGGAACCTTATTCCAACACATCCTTGTCGCTCAGCGATACGATGGCATGCGCGCCGTAATACAGGCCGGCGCTGGTGTTTGGTTTGACGCTGACGGTAAACCAAGCTTCTTCGGATTCAGTATCAGAGGAAGACGCTTCGCCCAACCGCGATATTTTTTCAATCACACCCCGGGCGGAGATTCCGCCATCGTTCAGATAAGTAAATTCCGCAATCACGCTGTCCCCCACGTGGAACGACAGCAGATCGGTTTCCGAAACGGTGGCTTCGATACGCATCCCGTCATCTGCATACAGTGTGGCGACAGCGCTACCCTCTGCAACAGCGGTTCCTTTTGCCATATTCAGGGAAGCGATGATGCCGCCGCACGGCGCTTTGATCTGAGTCCAATCCCCGGCAGCGCTGGAATAGCTGCCAGAAACCGTTTCAAACAGCACATCGCCTTTTTTCACCTGTGCGCCGTTTTGTACCGCATACGACGTAACAATTCCTTCGCCCGTATAAGCCACCGGATCGACCAAAGAGATCGTTCCTTTTCCCAGGCGGTTGATGGGCGTAAACGTGGGATCGCGATAGACGTTGACGCTGTCTCCACTGGCAAAGCTGCCCTGGGAGAGAATCACATTGAAGCTCCCGCTGGCAACGGAGGTGACCGTACCCGTACCAGTGCGGTTCATGTTCTCCACGGCCCGCAGATAGACCGTTTCGCCGGGGTGGACGAACCGGTTCGCCTCATTGTTGGCGTCGGCTGTTTTGGTGGAAATTTGAGCGGTATACTGCATGGTCGGTTCCACATAGGCAACCGCGCCATACAGGTTCGCAATCATTTCCGCGGTTTCGCCTACGCTGCCAAACAGGCGGACGACGCCGTCCTGGAGGGCATAGACCTTCGTGGTTTTCAGCGTGGCAATCACTTCTCCCGCCTGTACGGAGTCCCCGACCTTCACGCAAATCTCCTCCACAGCGCCGCCATAGGGCGAAACCACCGTTTCTTCCTGGGTGTTGACCACCGTGCCATTCAGCGGCACGGACGCCGCCAGCGCGGCGGAACAGGACAGCATAACCACAGCCGCCAGTAAGGTAGCCAAAAGCTTTTTCAGCATAAATTTTCCCTCCATATATTATCCCATTCTGATTAGAAATTGGAACATAGAATGATAAGTCACATCGCCCGCAGCGCGTCGATGGGATTCAACCGGCTGGCTTTCCGGGCGGGAGCCCAGCCGAAGATGATACCCACGGCAGCGGAGAAGCTGACGCCCAGCAGGATGGCGCTGGGAGAAATAACAAAGGTCATGCCCATCACGCGGCAGAGGGTGAAGGATAAGCCCAGACCCAGGGCCACGCCCAGCAGCCCGCCGATCATGGAGAGCAGAAAAGACTCCATCAGGAATTGCAACTGGATCTGCCAAGGAATGGCCCCCAACGCTTTTTTCAGCCCGATTTCCATGGTGCGTTCCGTGACGGTGGTGAGCATCATATTCATGATGCCGATGCCTCCCACCACCAGGGCGATGGACGCGATGCCCGCCAGCAGCGTGCTGACCATGGACAGCATGGAGTTCATGGTGTCCTCGATGCCGCTCATGGTGGTGATAGTGAAGCAGTCCTCCTCAAAGCTGAACATTCTGTCCATAGCCTCCGTCAGCGTGGCGGAGGCTTTTTCCGAGTCCGCGCCGTCGGCCAGATAGACGGTGAAGGAAGTGACCACGTTGGCATTGTTCATTTTCAGCGCGGTGGTATAAGGGATGACCACGCTGGCGCTGCCGGACATGATGCTCACAAGGTTGGTGGACGCACTGTCGGCCAGCACGCCGATCACCAGGAAGGGTACCCCGTCCACATACATGGTTTCCCCGATGGGATCGACGCCGTAGAAGAGTTCTTCCATGATGGTGTGGTTGATGAGGCAGACGAAGGTGCTGCTGGCTTCGTCGGTGGGATGAATGGGACGGCCTCGCTCCACAGCGCCTTCTGTTTTGAGAAAATAGAAGTAATTCTTCCCGGTGATGGATACATTGGTTTTATACTTCCCGCCCTTGGAAAGACGGCTGCGGAGAGAAACATTCGGCGTAATGCCCTGCACCGCGTCCAGCGCGGTGAGCGCTTCAAAGTCCTCCGCAGTCATGCCGGACTTGAGTTCGCTGCCCGTGACGGACACGGACAGCGTGCCAGCCCCCATGTTCATGAAGGAGGAGGACAGGGTGCCGGAAAAGCCCGAAACCGTGGTAATCAGCGCGATCACCGCGGTGACGCCGATCAGGATGCCCAGCACCGTGAGAAAGGAACGCACCCGGTTGTTCAGGATATTGGACAGAGACATGGTAAAACATTCGCCCAGCATCATCAGCGTTTTCCGAAGCTGTTTAAACATGGGGATCACTTCCCTCCGGCCCGGCTTCGCCCTCCGTCAGCTCCCCGTCGATGATGTGCACCACGCGTCGCGCGTAGGACGCGATGTGGATGTCATGGGTGATCATGACCACCGTGCGGCCCTCGGCGTTCAACTCCTGAAACAGCGCCATCACCTGCCTGCCCGTTTTCTGATCCAGCGCGCCGGTGGGCTCGTCCGCCAGCAGCAGGGAAGGATTGCCCACCAGCGCCCGGGCAATGGCCACGCGCTGCTGCTGGCCGCCGGACAATTGGTTAGGGAAGTGGCCCATCCGGTCGGACAGCCCCACCCGGTTCAGCATTTCCCGGGCCCGATTGCGGCGCTCCTTAGGCGGAACGCCGGCATAGATCAGGGGCAGCTCCACGTTTTTCTGGGCCGTCAGCCGGGGCAGCAGCTGAGAATTCTGAAACACGAACCCGATCTCTCGGGAACGGATGCCTGCCAGCTCCACCTGGGAAAGCTCCTCCACGGCTTCACCATTGAGGAGATAGCTGCCGGAGGTGGGCGTGTCCAGGCAGCCGATGATATTCATCAGCGTGCTTTTCCCACTGCCGGAGGGACCGAGAATGGACAGGTATTCCCCCGATGCTACGGATAAATTCACGTCCTTTAAAATATGCGCCTGTTCCTCTCCCATGGCATAGTATTTATTGATATCCCGCATGGAAATTAGGGGGCCGGCCATTATCGACCACCGCCGTTTCCGCCGGGGGCTGTGCCGCCGGGCGCGTTCTGGCGGGTCGTCGTTCCGCCGCCGAACCCGCTGCCGTTGGGATTGGTGCGGGTGCTGTTGGTGCCGTTGTTTCGGGTGCCGCCC
Organism: uncultured Eubacteriales bacterium; assembly: GCA_902801765.1. Classification (GTDB taxonomy): domain Bacteria; phylum Bacillota; class Clostridia; order Christensenellales; family Aristaeellaceae; genus RUG563. Next base: position 40,874 of record CADCJO010000009.1, on the reverse strand, counting down.
GCGCCGTTGATGCGCTGCTGGCTGAACAGGCTGGTGAGCAGACTGGCGACGGAGTTCTGCGTTTCGGTCTGTACTTCGGTATACACCCGGTCGCCGGCATTCAGGCCCGCCTTGATTTCCACATAATTGCCGTTGCTGACGCCGGTGGTGACGTAGGTTTCCGCCATGCTGCCGTCGGCGTTCTGCGTATACACGAACGCCCGGTTATCGTCGGAAAAACTGAGGGCGTCCTCCCGCAGCACCACCACGTTTGCCGCCTCCTGCTGGGGCACGGTGACCGTCACCTGCATCCCAGGATACACGCCGGAGGACACGTCCACATAGGCTGTGGCGGTATAATAGGCCACGGAACCTGTGGAGGAAGAAATATAATTGATATCGGCAATGGAGGAATCAAACACGTTTTCCGTGGCGGTGGTGGTCACGCGGCAGGCGTCCCCCACATGCACGTCGGAAATATCGTACTCATCCACGCGGATAGACACCTTCATGTGCGTAAAATCCACCACCTGCACCAGGTCACTGCCCGATGAAACCTTTTCCCCCGCTTCAACAGACAGTTGGTTCACCCGCCCGTCAAACTCCGCCTGGATGCTCTGCCCGTTGCTGAGCCGCAGGAGCAGGTCGCCTTCCCGCACGTCCTGTCCGGCGGACACATGGACAGCTCGCACTGTCGCGGCGGAAGACGCGGTGTATGTCGTGTTATTGATCACCTGCAGGGTGCCGCTGAAGGAGAGGGAATTGGAAATGGTGCCGGTGGTGGCGGTGTATTCCTGATACGTTGTGGTATATTCCTGCTGCAGCCGGGCGTAAGCAAAAACGCCGATGCCGCCCAGCAAAACAATCATCAGCAGAAACAGCAGGATTCTCTTGATGATCCTTTTTCCCCGCTTGCTTTTCCCGGCTTTTTTATTCTTTGGCTTTTGAGGTTCCATACACGGCCTCCTTTTTCGTTCGGCTGCTTTATCCCCCCATAAAGCTCTCCTTGATCATTGACGCTTCCTGCTCCCTGTGCGTCAGGCGAAACAAATTCAGACGATCCCTGAACCGTTCCCTTCATCGTGGCCGCAGCGGAAAACAGGAAGCAATCCCGAATATGAATGATATTATACGGACAGAGCCTTAAAAAAACCTTAAATTTAGGGGATGGCTCCAGGTTCCCAGTTAATATGCTTCCTTCATAACATGCCGTCAGTACAGGCACTGCCGCGCCTTTCGGCCATAATAAAAACCTGGAACAGCACGAGCGTCTGCTGATTGATAAGGAAACAGTGCCTGCGGTAATTTTGAGCACTTTCCGGAAGAAGACGACTGTGACATCATTTGGGTGTATTTGATCAATTTGCTTTGGCAGTGAAAGAGGCCAGTCTGGTGGCTGATAAGAAGGGATAAAAAAATTGAACGACAATTGAAAATATAACGCCTTTTTAATATGTTGTCTGCCGCTTAAAGCAATCGGCGAGTCTTGCTGCCAATTGGTGAAGTTTTGAAACATTTTTCAAAAAAAAACAGGATCATGAGCAGGAAATCTTTGCTCTATGTTCAAGCTTATTTTAAGGTTTTTCTGCTATGATTCTTCCATGATATCGAGCAGCGAAAGCGTAAGACCGGATATCGAAATCAATGAAGGAGGTTCATCCTTATGAAAAAGATCATGGCAATTGTTCTTACTTTTTCGCTTCTTTGCACGATGGGCGCTGCTTACGCGGAACGGCCTGCCGGAGGACGCGGTGGACAAGGGGGCAACGGCGGTATGCGGGGCGGCAACGGCGGAGGGACGGACAAATCGAGCGACGCGGCGCTGCAAGCCATGATTTCCGAAGCCGCGCCGAAATTCCAGCTGCTTACCTTTGACGATGCCGAAACCGGCACCAGCTTGCAGTATCAGCTGTTTATCCCTGAAAGCTACGATGAAAGCCAAAAATACCCTTTGATTCAGTTCATTCCTGATTCCAGTGCCGTCGGGCGCGGCACGGATTACGTGCTGACTCAAGGCTGGGGCGGCCTGATCTGGGCAACGGAAGAAGAACAGGCCAAGTATCCCGCGTTCGTGGTGGTACCCGTGTTTACCGAAACCGTGGTGGACGACAATTTCAACCATTCCGCGCAGATCGACGTGGCCATGCGGCTGCTTGAGTCCCTGACGGAAACATATGCTATTGATCCTGACCGCATCTATACCACCGGCCAATCCATGGGCGGCATGACATCCTTTTATCTGAGCATTGCCTATTCTGGCTTCTTCGCGGCTTATGTATTCGTGGGCAGCCAGTGGGATGTGAAGCTGCTTGGCGGGCTGGAACAGGAGAATTTCTTCTACATCGTTTCCGCCGGTGATCCGAAAGCATCCGCCGGGCAGGCCGAATTGCTCGCCCTTTTTGATGCAGACGGCGCTTCCTATACGCATGCGGAATGGAGCGCTCAGTACGATGCGGAAACCCAAAACGCTGCTGTGGCTTCCATGCTTGAAGAAGGCTGTTCCGCGAACTTCGTTACCTTTGCCCTGGGCACCACCCTGGCGGAGGGACAAAGCTCCGGCGGCAGCGCAGGCGAGCACATGACTTCCTTTGATTATGCGTATAAGCTGGAAGCGGTTCGCGATTGGCTGTTTCAGCAGAGCAAATAAAGGAAAAATACAGATATTCCATAAATCGTTTTGAAAACAAATCGGCCCGCTTCTCCTTGTGTGAAGCGGGCCGCAGTGCGTTCATATTCTTTTATAAAGTCAATCCCCCATTGACGGGCACCACTGCGCCTGTAATGAAGGAAGCCTCGTCGCTGGCCAGGAAATTGATGATGCCGGCAATGTCTTCTCTTGTGCACATGCGCTTTAAGGGTGTGGCGGAAATGAGCTTTTCCTTTTCCTCATCCGTCAGCCAGATGGCCGTGGCGTCGGGGCCGTCGCCGTCGATGTAGCTGTGCATTACGCAGTTGACCCGGATGCCCTTAGGCGCCAGCTCCCGGGCCATTTCCTTGGTCAGGGTCAGCACGCTGCCGCGGGCCGACGCGCAGGCGGGATTATTCCAATAACCGCCGTGATAGCCTTCGTCAGACACCACGTTGATCACCACCGGGCTTTTGCTCTTTTCCAGGTAGGGCAGAGCATACATGGTGTTGAAGAACAGGTTTTCCGAAATGGTCGCAGTACGGTGCCAGTAATCCTTGTCGGTGTTCTCCATGGTATAGCGGGCGAACCCGCCGCCGGAGGCGTGCACCATAATGTCGATGCTGCCGAACCGCTCGTAGATCCACCGCAGCACGTCATGGGAGGTGGAATCCTCCTTGTAGATGTCCGGGGCCAGTTTCCGGTTCAGCTCCAACTTGAACTGGGGATTCTGGGCAAACCCGATGATGCGGTCCCTGTACTGGGGTTCAATATACTTCATGGCCTGGATCACCCGCTCGTGATTGCCACTCAGGAAGCACACGTTGGCTCCGCATTTTAGGGCCATGTTCACGGTGGGGTCGGGCCGGTCTCCGGACGCGCCGGAGATGATCATGGTTTTTCCTTTCAATGAAAACATGCTAACACCTCATAAGTATATTTACTGGGGGAAACCTCTCTTTGGAGCCCAAAGAGAGGTTTCCCCCAGACCCCCTTCCGAGAAAGGCGAATTGGGAAGGGACTGATAAGGAAAAGAAAACATGGTTCCCCATGAAGCAAAAATAGAAGAATGGAATCATCTTCAGGAGTCAGCTTCTTTGCTATTCCCAAGCGGAAAATCTTTTGCGTATTCAAAGTCCGTGTTCTTTTCTTCCCGGTAACGCAGGGCTTTGAAAACGAAACGGATGAACGCCGCAGCGCAGCCGCCAAGGAAATACCCGGCCAGTGGCCAGGCATCGGCGGCCTGGGCCTTTCCGCTGATCAGCAGGAACACGCCCGCGATCAGGGAAAGCAGCAGCAGTACCGCCTGGATGACCGGCGCAAAGGACAGCAACCGGGTCATCCGTTCATATTCCGGGCGCTTTACCCTTTCGCCGCTGAACAGCAAATACCCGACTCCGAATGCGGTAAAGATCAGCGCGGCCAGGGACAGTCCGTAGGGCACGCTGGTGAGTCCTGCCCGGTTCAGCTGGGAAGGCTGAATTCCTGCCCACAGGACACAAACAATGCTGACGATCAACGCCGCGCCTACGCCGCCTTTGGCCCGATTCAGCGCCGCTTTTCCATTTTGGCACACGAACCAGGGACCGCAGTATTCATATTGCAGTCGGGTTTTTCCTGTCCGCTCGTCCGTCGTTTCCACGGCCACGTAATTTTTTTCAAACGATTCCCACGGCTTTTTCATACTTCCTCACAGGGAATTGATTTCCCTCACCCGATGGCAGGCCACAAAATGGCCGGGCTCCACTTCCTGAAGCGGCACCGGCTCCTTGCAGCAATGCTTGGCATAGGGGCAGCGCTTGGCGAAACGGCAACCGGGTTCCGGGTCGATGGGCGAATTGATTTCGCCCTTGAGCTGGATGCGTTCGGGCTGGGCGTCGATGTCGATGGTGGGGATGGCGGACAGCAGGGCCTTCGTGTAGGGATGCAGGGGCTTGTCGAACAGGCTCTTTTTATCCGTCTTTTCGATCATCTGGCCCAGGTACATGACGCAGATGTAATCGGAAATGTGGCGTACCACAGACATATCGTGGGTGATGAACAGGTAGGTCAGCCCGTACTGATCCTGCAAATCCATGAGCAGGTTCAGAATCTGGGCCTGGATGCTCACGTCCAGGGAGGATACCGGCTCGTCGCACACCACGAACTTGGGGTTCAGGGCCAAGGCCCGGGCGATGCCCACGCGCTGGCGGCGGCCGCCATCCAGTTCATGGGGATAGGACAGGCGCAGCCGCTTTTCGATGCCCACGATGTCCATCAATTCTTCGCTCTTTTGTTCTATTTCCGATTTGGAATAATCGGTGAGCAGCTTCATGGGCTCCCGGATGATATCCTGCACGGTCTGGCGGGGGTCCAGGGAGGAATAGGGGTCCTGAAAAATGATCTGGGCGTTCTTGCGGAATTCCAGCATTTCCTTTTTATTGAGATGGGTCACGTCCTTCCCGGCGAAGCGCATCACGCCGTCGGTGCTTTCCTGCAAGTGCACGATGGTGCGTCCCAGAGTGGATTTGCCGCAGCCAGATTCCCCAACCAGGCCCACGGTTTTTCCCTGCTCGATGGTCAGCGTCACATCGTCCACCGCGTGCACGGTGCCCCGGGCGGATTTAAAGTATTTTTTCAGGTGTTCGATTTCCAGAAGATTGCTCATGCTCCGGCTCCCTCCTTCACAGGATTGCAGCAGAGGATGGCGTGGGTATCCGATAGCTGCGTGGGCTCGTATTGATATTGCTTGCATTTGTCGCACCGGTGGGCGCAGCGGGGATAGAAAGCGCAGCCCTCCGTCACCTGGGTGGGGTCCGGCGGCAGGCCCTCGATGGGCGACAGCCGTTCCACGTCCTTTTTCAGGTCAGGCAGCGCGCCGAACAGGCCGATGGTGTAGGGGTGGGTGGGATGCTTGAACACGTCGGCCTTCGTGCCGCTTTCGATGATGCGGCCCGCGTAAATGACAGCCACCTTATCGCAGATGCCGGCCACCACGCCCAGGTCGTGGGTGATGAGAATCATGGAGGTGCCCAGCTCGTCCCGCAGGCGCTTGATCAGATCCAGCACCTGGGCCTGGATGGTCACGTCCAGGGCGGTGGTGGGCTCATCGGCAATGAGCAGCTTGGGGGAACAGGCCAGCGCCATGGCGATGACCACGCGCTGCTTCATGCCGCCGGAAAACTGGTGGGGATATTCCCCGGCCCGGTCGGCGCTGATACCCACCAGCTCCAGCATTTCCTCGGCCCGGCGTTCGGCCTCGGCCTTGGAGCAGTTGTGGTGCTGGATGTAGCCCTCAGCGATCTGCTCGTTCACGCGCTTGACCGGGTTCAGGGCGGTCATGGGGTCCTGAAAGATCATGGAGATCTGATGGCCGCGGATCTTGCGAAGCTCGGTATCGTTCATCTTGAAGATATCCTGGCCCTCGTAAAGCACCTCGCCGTCCATGCGCTTGACCGCGTGCTCCGGCAGGATGCGCAGGATGGATTTGGCGATGGTGGTTTTGCCCGCGCCGGTTTCGCCCACCAAACCCAGGGTTTCGCCCGCCTTCAGGTCGAAGGAAACGCCGTTGACGGCATACACCGTCTGCTCGCCGGATTTGTATTGCACGTTCAAATCCCGGATGGAAAAGAACGCGCTGTTTTTCGTCTTTTCGCTCATGTTCGTTTCCTCACTCTTTCAGCGTCGGATCCAGAATATCGCGCACGGCGTCGCCGATCAGGTTGAAGCTGAGCACGGTGATCAGGATGAAAATGCCGGGGATGATGGCCATGTGGGGATAATAGCGAATGTAGCTGCGGGCGGAGGACAGCATCGCGCCCCATTCGGGGGTGGGCTGCTGAACGCCCAGGCCCAGGAAGCTCAGCGACGAGGAGGCCAGACCGTTCCGGCTAATGCCCATGGCGATTTCCACGATGATGGGAGAGATGGCGTTGGGGATCACGTGGGAGGTGATGATCCTGCGGGTGGGGCAGCCGATGGAGGTGGCGGCCTCCACATATTCCATGTTGCGGATGCGCAGGATGTTGGCGCGCATCAGGCGGGCAAAGCCGGAGATGTTTGAAATGCCCAGGGCCAAGATGCACTTGTCAATGCCCGTGCCGAACACGGCGCAGAAGGCCATGGCCAGGATCAGCATGGGGAAGGACTGGAAGATGTCCAGGAAGCGCATCAGGATGCTGTCCACCTTGCCGCCAAAATACCCAGCGGCAGCGCCCATGGCGATGCCCAGCACCGCAGCGATGGCGGTGGACAGGATGCCGATGATGAAGGTGTAGCGCGCGCCGTAGAGCACCCGGGAAAGAATGTCGCGTCCCAATTCATCGGTGCCCAGCAGATGGTCGGCGGTGGGGGTGGCGTAGGTGTGCAGGGCGTCCATGCTGCGGTAATCGTAGCGGCAGATGAACGGAGAGAGCAGGGAGAGAATCATCAGCAGGGCGATAACCAGCAGGCCGAACACGGCGGATTTGTTTTTCAGCAGCTTCCGCCATACATATCTCAGCGAACCCGGTTTTAAGCTGCTTATGTCCGTTTTCTTCGTTTTCATGTTGCTTCAGCCTCCCCATGGCGGCCGCCATGATGGTGCCTGTCCTCCTCTCCGGATTTCTTCTTTTTCGTGGTGTACTGGGCCTTAATCCGCGGATCGACCAGGGCGTAAGCCAGATCGGTGAGCAGCATGATCAGGGAGAAGGTCAGGGCGATGAACACAATGCCGCCGGTGACCACTGTGGAATCGCGGTTGTTGATGCCGTTCACCAGCAGCTGGCCGATGCCGGGAATGGAGAAAATCACTTCGATCACCGTCGCGCCGCCCAGCATACCGCCAAAGCGCATGCCCACCAGCGTCAGGATGGGGATCAGGGCGTTGGGCAGGGCGTGGCCGTAAATCACCTTACGCTCCGAAATGCCCTTGGAGCGGGCGGTGGTCACGAAGTCGGACCGGGTCACCTCCAGCATACTGGCGCGCACCTGCCGGGTAAAGCCCGCCAGGCCGCCCAGTGAGTTGGCCAGGGTGGGCAGGATAAAGTATTTGAACGACCCGCTGCCCGTGGACGGCAGCCAGTGCAGCTGCAGGGCAAAGAGCAGCATCAGCAGCAGCGCCAGCCAGAAGGAGGGCATGGAGTCCAGCACCAGGGTGACCACCAGGGCGATGCGGTCGCCCACGGAATTGGCGTGCTGGGCGCAGAACACGCCCAGGGGAATGCCGATCACCACGGTAAAAATGATGCTGTAAATGGCGATTTTCAGCGTGTTGGGAAAGCGGGTGATCAGCTGATATTGGATGCTGGTGCCGTCAATCAGACTGGTGCCAAAATTGAAATGCAGGAACACGCCTTTCAGGTATTCCGCCAGCCGCACCAGGAAGGGCCTGTCCAGCCCCATGGCGATTCTTTTTGCTTCGATCTCAGCCGGCGTGTGGGTGCCCGCGCCCAGAGCGATCATCACCGGGTCGCCCGGAACGAAGTTCATCAGCGTGAACACGATGATGGTCACGGCAATCAGCGTCGGGATGAGGATGAGAAGCCTTTTGAGAACGTATCGTCCCATCTCACTGTATCCTTTCTAACTATGATCGAATGAAATCGGAATCAGGATTCCGCTTTCATTCGGGGCATCAATTTCCTGTGAAATGGCATTTGCGGCTTTGGAGCCGCAAACGCTCATTTCACGTCCGGAAATTGATAGAGGAAGCAAATTTTATTTGCTCCTCGGCGACGTACACGCCGCCGCCTGCGGATTGTTGATGAACGGGCCTGCGGGCCCTTTCATACTTTCCTAAGGGATCATTTTCAGGTTAGAACATATACCTGCGGCATGCCCTTTAGACAAACTGCTGCCGCAGGGGAATGCGACAGCAGCTTGCCGTAAAGGCGATTTGTGAAAGATTACTTCTGAAGCGGCACGGGCTTGTAGTCGCTGGTGAAGGTCATGGCCTGCAGGGTGGCGTTGTCGGTGCCTTTGGCAATGTCCACCAGACCCTTGCGGGCGATGAAGTAGTTCACTTCGTTGTACATGCCGATGGCGTAGCACTGTTCATAGGTGTAGTACTGATGGAAGGCGTCCATGTCCTCGGGGGAGCGGGTGGCCAGGGCGGCCTTGAGCAGCTCCTGGAGCTTGGCGTCGTGGATGTTGTTTTCAGAGCCCTTTTCGCCGTAGATTTCTTCGTTGAACATACGGCTCCAGAAATTGGCGGTGAAGTCGGTGACCTCAGAGCCGCTTTCGGCGAAGTCCCAGGCGGTGTTGTCGGCATAGTAGGTGTTGAACACGGCGCGGTCATAGGGGATGATGTTCATCACGATGCCCGCTTCGGCCAGCTGCTGTTGCATGACCACATAGGGCTGCTGAGGAGCCTGGGCGCGAACGATGAACTTGAGCTGCAGCTCGCCCGGCTTGTAACCGGCGGCAGCCAGATATTCGGCGGACTTGGCCAGATCGCGGGTGTAATAGTCTTCATCGTTCCAGGCGGACACATAGTCGGGAGTCACATCGGGGCAGATGTCATGGTGCAGCTCATAGGAATCGTTGCCCTGGCCCAGCAGGAACACCTGGTCAATATCCAGGGCATAGGAGATGGCCTTGCGCACGTTGGGATCGGAGCAGACGGAGGAAGGATCACAGTTGAAGATCAGGATGGCGTTCATGAACTTGGGGATCTCGAACACGTTGTAGTTGCTGTCATTGCGGAAGATGCGGTCGTAGGCGATGTAGCTCACCTGGGCGTAGTCCACTTCGCCGTTTTCCAGGGCGATGGAGCGGGCGTCGTCTTCGCTCATGCACAGGATCTGGATGGTCTTCACGTTCTGCTTTTCGGTGGTGGCCAGGCCCTCGCTCTTCCAGTAGTCTTCCCGGGCGGTGACGGTAACGGAATGTCCGTTCTGCACGTTGGTCACATAGTAAGCGCCGGTGCAGGCGGGATTGTTGAGCAGCTCGTCCTCGGAAGCGCTCTCATACCAGGCCTGGCTGCAAATGGCGGTGTTGATGACGGCGGATTCAAAGCCGCCCTCGTCTGCGGTCTTGGTCTTGAAGTTCAGTTCCTTGTCGTTGATGACTTCGATGCTGTCATAGAAGTTGTTTACATAGGCGTAGTAGCCTAATTCATAGTTCTTGTCGAAGCTGAACTTCACGTCGTTGGCGGTGATCACGTTGCCCTTGGAGTCGGTCACGTCGTTCAGCACGATATGCCAGGTCAGGTCGTCCACCCGGGTGATTTCCTTGGCGGCGACCAGCTCCATGCCCGCGCCGATCATGGCGCCGGTGAAGGGACGGGTAGCCAGGTGGGTCCAGATGATGTATTGCAGGTAGTTGGAAACTTCACCCTGGGAGTTGCTCCAAGGGGCCACGTTGAAGGAGTCGTCGTCCGCGGCGATCACCACGGACTCGGCCTGGTATTCAGCCAGGGCGGGAATGCTGAGGCAGGACATCATCATGACCAGCGCCAGCAGCAGCGCGATGTACTTTCCGTTCTTCATGTTCTTCTTCTCCTTTTGCTTTTTATTGATCAAAGCCTCTCCTATTACGTTCCGGAAAGACTGTCAATCCGCGTTTGGGATTCTGATGCTATTTTATTTCCGAATACCACATGGATCAATTCTGATTGTTTTCCGTTTCTTTCCGGAATGGAATCAGTCGGCGTCCATGGGCTGATCCTTGTATTCCGCGTACAGGTCGGGCAGGAAGGTATACAGGTGCTCCCATTCCACCAGGGTGTGGATCACCACGGTTTTCAGGTATTCCTCGCTGACCTTAGTGCTGTAATCGCGCACCAGCTTGCCTTTGACGGGCCGCCAGCCGATCCATTCGCGGGAGCGGGTTTCGATGCCGCCCAAGGGGCAGGGCCGGGAGTAGGCCAGGCAAAGATGGGTGCCGGGTTCGTCGAAGGTCTCATAGGAGCCCTTGCCGGTGAACTGGCAGCCCGCTTCCTTCATTTTGTGCAGGTGCTCTTCCGTCACGCCGAAATCCCGCACGTCGAACTGGTGGCGGATGGTGTCGTACATGCGCTCCCCCTGGCCCATGTCCAGGCTCTCAGTGGTGTGGATGCCGTCCTCGCCGTTTTCCCAGTTCACGTAATAGTGGTCGTAATGATCGGCGTAGTTCCAGATCTTGTACCGCAGGTTGCCGTGGCCGCCCACCATGGATTTGGATTTCAGGTTGCGCCAGTTGCGGTACCATCTTTCCATTTCGGACGTAATGTGGGGCGGGCGCACCCGGTAGGTGGCCACGTAGCCGGAGCCGTCCTCAAACATGCAGTAGCCCAGCTCCACCTTGTCGTAGCCGTAGGGCTTGAGGAGATCTGTGAAGTTTTCAGGGCGGATGGCGTCCTCCACGTTCATGGGCTTCTGGATCAGCTGCATTTCGATGGGGCTGGGATAGTGCAGCGGGTAGTTGTAAAAGTATTTGGCCAGGGGCATTTTTTCTTCTTCAGGGTACAGCTTCTGCCGGATCTTCACGATGCTGGGGTCCTTGGTATCCAGGATTTCCTTTTCCACAAAACCAAATGACATGATGCTTCCTCCTTCTTCGTTTACGCCTGGCTTTCGATCCATTCCGCCATGTAGTCGTGCAGGGTTTTCATGGTGTCGCCGAACTGGCCGGGGAAGGTTTCCCGGGCGTGCTCGGGATTGAACTTGTGATTCGCACCTTCAATAAAGGCCAGCTCCTTGCTGGGGGCGGCGGCATGCTGGTAAATGGTTTCGCTGGCCAGGTACTCCCAGCCCGCCGTCATGCCTAAAATCAGGGTAGGCACCCGGATATATTCCACATTGCCCACAGGGCTGTTCCAGGTGGAATGCCAGTCGATGCCTGTTACGCCATCCTCGCCGTAGCCGTAATCCTCGGTGGTCTTGACGGCGTAGGAGGACAGATAGTTGTACACCGTCATGACGCGCCCGCCCTCGGCCAGAGAATGAGTCATGGAGCGGGGATTTTCCGGCCCCCGCAGGGAATATACGATTTCCTTGGTGACGGAGCCGTCGGCGTGAACGAGCATTTGCGGCTCCCTGGTGTGGGACATGAGGCGAACGTCCTGGGCATAGAGCTTGTTGTTGAAGAAGCCCTGATTAGCGCCGGGAATGGTGAGCGGCTCGTCATCGCTGTACAGGCCCTTGCCAGCTTTGATCAGCTTCCAGCGCTCCTTGGCATGGGACAAGATCTGGTTGTTCCGCTGGCCCTGTTTTTTCAGGAAACGGGCAATAAAGGCGTCGGAGAAATGGGAGCCCGCTTCCGAAAAGCCGTTCTTTTCCTCAAACAGGTTATATTCCGCGTCCAGCTTCATGCCGCTGTCCTCGTCCTTTACCGCGGGGTCCAGGCTGAACAGCTGCATCACGGCGTTTCCCCAGTTGGCGTCGGGCAGGATCAGCCCGTCCGCCGGGAGCAGCGGTTCACTGTCTGGATAGGGGAGGATGTAATGGGGGCCCTGAAAAATCCGCGGCCCGTTTTCGGCGATGGCCTGATAAGCCGTCATCAGGGTGGCCCCGCCGCTGTGACCCATGAGGTAGATTTTTCCCACATTTGCTTTGTTTCTGAGGAATTCCACTGCGGCCTTTACGGCCCCCATTTTATCCGGCAGAGAAAAGAACATGCCCTCTTTGGTCATTACATTGGCGCACAGCACGCGGTATCCGCGTTTCGCCATTTCCGCGCCGGTGGGGCAGGTGAGGTAATCCTCGTCGGAGTGCATCACCAGCACGGCGGGCACGGCTTTGTCCGCCAGTCCTTCCGGCTCGTACAGCACCCCCGGCACCCGCCTGCCCAGACGCACGAAGGTTTCCAGAATGGAATACGTTTCTTTTGCAGCCCGCTTTTCCATTACCCCACCTCCGCCGCTTCTTTGATCATTCTGTAGGCTTTCAGCATCAGAGGAATGGAAATGGCCAGGGAGATCAGGTCAGCCGCAGCCTGAACGGAGGCCACGCCGTAGGTACCGAACAGGGGCGGCAGGATGAACACCAAGGGAATAAATAGATACCCCTGCCGGGCCGTGCTCATAAGCATCGCCCATTTGGCTTTGCCAATGCCCGCATAGAACATATTGATGATGGAGTTCATGGCATGAGCGAACAGCAGCGCCGACTGTACACGGATGCAGTACACGCCGATGCGCAGCACCTCCGCATCCGCCTGCTTGTTGAAGATGTGCACCACGGGATTGGCAAAGATGATCAGGAGGCCGCCGATGACAATGCCGCCGATGACCGATACTTTCAAGGCGAAGTCCAGGCTCTTTTTCACCCGTTCCCACACCTTGGCACCCCAGTTGAAACCCACCACCGGCTGATAGCCCTGGCCGAAGCCCAGGATGATGGCGAAGGGGAATTCCATCACGCGATTGGATATGGACAGCGCCGCCAGGGCGGAGGTGGAATAGCTGCCGCCGATGCGGTTGATCAGGGTGGAGCAGACCACCGCGCCTGCCGAGCGGAAGAAGGAAGTGGAGCCGATGGACAGCACACTCTTTACGTCCTCAGCCACAAACTTGATTTTGCTGATTGCCAGCCGCACAGAGCTCTTTTTCTGGATGTAGGGCCAGAGCAGGATGCAGAAGGAGACGAATTTGGAAATGGCGGTGGCCATGGACGCGCCTGCCACGCCCAGATCGAAGGTGTAAATGAACAGGGGGTCCAGGAAGCAGTTCAGCACCCCGCCGATGCCGATGCCGATCATGGAGAAGGTGGCGCTACCCTCGCTGCGCAGGCACATATTCAGGATGAAGCTGCCCACCATGAACGGCGCGGCGTACAACACATAATTGGCGTACTGCATGGAGTATTCCACGCATTCCGGCGTCGCGCCTAAGAAGGTGACCACCGGCCGGATAAACAGCTTGCCGAAAATCAGCAGCAGTGCCCCCAGACCAACCCCGGTAAAAAAGGAAGTGGACAGCACCCGGTGGGCGTCCTCATCCCGCTTCGCGCCTAACAGCCGGGAAATATAACTGGACGCACCAGCGCCAATCAGGGAGCCGATCAGGGTGATGGCCCGCTCCAGGGAAGCATTTACGCCCACGGCGGCGGTGGCATTGGTGCCCAGGGTGCTGACGAAGTAGGTGTCCACCAGGTTATAGATGGTGGTGATCAGCTGGGCCACGATGGTGGGCACCGCCATGGCCGGGATCAGGGTGCTCATTTTTTCGGTGAGCATGCGCTGTTTCTTTTCTTCGCTCATTGGTCTTGCCATTGTATTCACTCCATTCCGTTGAGGTTGGATAAACGATGCTGTTCTGTTTCCTTTATATCAGAATCACCCCTTCCCATCAAATCCACTTCGGGAAGGTCTCTTTCCAAAAAGGAATGAATTAAGGAAGAAAATCTGGCGAAGGGGCAGTCTTCGTGTTCCTGTTTTTTCTTTCTCTTACAATTTGGAAATGGTCCACAGCAAAATGGAAATGAACTTCCCTTGACTCCTCCATGGGCCAAATGATATGATGCGCCGCGACAGGCACTTGAAAGAAGGAGAGGATAGGAACATGGAAATGAACAGCATCAAAGAAGCCCTGCCAAATTGCCCCCGCTGCGGACGGCATTGCCCCATCGGCGCGGTGAGCTGCAACCGGGGAAAAGAATTAGTGGAAAAGCTGATGAACGGCGAAATGACCCTGGAAGCCGCCACCCAAGCCGACGAAGGCAAACCCCGCGAAGGTCATTCTCATGAAGGCCATCATCATGGCGGACATCATCACCACGAATAATCGCTCGTTTTGAGAGCCGCCTGCATTCGGCAGCTTTTCTATTTCTCGTTTGGAAAAAGAATCCAGAAAAACAGAATTGATTTAGGATGGCGCATTTGGCAGAATAAAGCCACAAGAAAACAAAAGGAGGTTCCATTCCATGAAGAAGCTGCTTGCAGTTTTCATTCTCCTAACGAGCCTGATCCTGGCCGTCTCCGCTTTCGCGGAAGGCGCGCAGGTCACGGCGCAATTGGCCGCGGACGGTCAAAGCGAAGAAGGCTTTGTAGCCATCCTGACCGCCGACGGCACCGTATACAGCCAGCTGGCTGTGGACAGCTTTGCCGCCCTGATCCGGGATTTTGAGATCCCCGAAGACACGGATATGGTGAAGTTGGCCGTGATGCCCGACAACGGCGAAGCTTATCCTTATCTCTATCCCGACGGCGCCTGGAAGATCGTGGCCTTCGGCGACGTGCTCCCCGCCTGGTACGACGCGGAAGCGGAAGCCAAAGTGCTGGCAGCCTTTGAAGCCTGGAAGGCTGAAGCTTATTCCATCTTCGATCCCTCGGTGATCCTGTCCCTGGTCAATCCCCAGACCATCGACGTGACTGCCGCCGACGTGACTGAGGACATCCAGGCGACCCTGGACAAATGGGCAGATGTGGACAGCAACTGGATGGTATGCTATGTGCGCAACGCAGTACCCACCACCATCCAGGGCGCGGTGGGCAAGTCCATTGCCAACGACGCCTGGAACTATGTGGTCAATATGATCTGGACCCAAACCGGCGAAGACCTGGCGGGCCATTCCCAGGTGGACCTGATCGCTTCCTATATCGGCAGCGCGTTCCCGGGCGTCAAGGAATGGGCAGGCTACTTTGGCTCTGAAACGGGCTACCCCTTCGCTTCCGGCGCGAAGCTGCTGTCTTCCGGTTTCCTGTATAACCGCGGTCTGTATTCCGCCAAGGAAGTGAAGGAATTCAACGATCATTACGATCCCAGCGCTTACAAGGATCTAACCGTGCTAGCCGAAGCAAATGAAAGCGATACCGGCTCCGCATTCGCCTGCCTGGTGGACAAGGACGGCAACGTGTACTGGAACATGGGCACCGACTACGCCAGCGGCCTGTATGCCGAATTCGGACTTGACCCCGAAAATGCAGTAGCCCTGAACGTCGGTCCCAAGAACGAGCGCCAGAACGCTTCCGTGGGCACCACTTATGTAGCCGCTGGCTGGACCGACCTGGGCAATGGTTACTTCTCCACCGGCGCGTGGGAAACTCCCGACGCGGAAAAGCCGGATTTCTTCGCCGCCGACGGCGCTGCCAACTGGAAGATGATCGACGGCAAAACGGCGCAGCCCGCAGGTGAAGATATGTCCGAAGCAGGCGCGGCTGTGAATCCCGGCAAATACACCTATACCGCCGAGGACGGCGACCAGGTGTGGGAAATCATGCTGGCTGGCAACGGCTCCTGCCGCCTGACCGTTTCAACCGCCGCCCAGCGCGAGGAAGCCGCCGCCAAGGCAGCCGCCCAGGCCGACGCGCCCCGCAGCACCTACTTTAACGTCATGCCGCCCATGACCGAAGTGAAGTCCATCGGCCCCAAGCCTGAATGGTACTTTGAAAACAAGGACGCCATCGACGAAGCCGCCAAGGTGGCCTTTGCTGACTGGCAGAAGCAGATCAATGAACTGGTAGACGTGGACGCCCTGAACAATACCATGAAGGGTCTGAGCCTGGATTATTCCACGCCGCTGACCGACGAAGTGATGGCCAACTTTGTGGAATGGGTCAAGATCTGGAACGAGGACGCGGTCGCCGGAAGCATCAACATCGGCATCAGCACCCTGGGTTACAAGGCCGTCGGCCCCACCATCTGGAATGAGATCGACAACACCGTGCTTGCCAACTACAAGAGCATGGACCACGAAGGCTGCCCCGGCCCCACCACCAGCCCCGCCATTGCCGCTTATGCCCTGTCCACCTACGGCAAGGTGATCGACGCCGCTACCGACGATTACATGGGCTCTACCATGAACGACGTATACTCCGCCCATGTGGGCTCTTTCATCCGTAATCTGCTCAATGATGAAAACGGAAATTATGTGTACGATGTGGCCCACCGCTTGTGGGAGGATGGCACCATCCCCTTCTTTGACGGCGAATACTGGTACCTGGTCAGCGGCCCGGACTTCAACCCCGACGGCGCGCCCGCCGTGGAAGTGATCTACTCCGCTACGCCCGCTGAGATCCTGGCGAAGTAAAAAGCGAAAAAAAGAATTCAGGGGGAAGCCGCTCTTTACAGCCCAAAGATCGGTTTCCCCCTGATCCCTTTCCGGGAAAGGCAAAAGAATTTCATGTTATGTAAAATACAGCTTCCCACCCCGCAGAGGGCAGGAAGCTGTATTTTTTGATTTCATTATTGATCGTGGAACTCGGCGTACAGATCGGGCAGCACCTGGGCCAGGTGGGCGCGTTCGATGGTGTTGTGGGTGAGCACGTTTTTGAGGTAGGTCTCATCTACTTTGGTTTCCGGGTCGCGGATGATTTTGCCATCCTTGGCCCAATAGCCCATCCATTCGCAGTTGATGCTTTCCCGGCCGCCCAGGGGGCAGGGGCGGGAAAAGCGCAGCACCAGATGGTGCCCAGGCTCGTCGAACTCCTCCCAGCAGGCTTCCACCCGGCAGTCCGCGGCTTCCAGTTCCGCTTTCTTTTCGGGAGACAGGCCATATTCCAGCAAATTGATATTATGCGATATCGCAGGCATACCCTTGCTGGGATCGCCCGTGGCGCCGATGTCCAGGGTTTCGATGGACCAGACGCCGTCCTTGTCGTTCTTGCCATTGACGAACCGATGATCCCAATGATCCACCGGGTTCCAGATTTTATAGCGCAGGTTGCCCCGGCCCTCGGGCAGTTCGGGGGGATGCTGGTTGTACCACTTTCCATACCAGCGCCGCCAGGCTCCCTGCCAGGTGGGGGACGTGGTGGAATATTCGATATAGAAACCGCTGCCGTCCGGCATCATGGTATAGCCGTACACGATCTCCGGGTACCCCGTGGGGCTGAGCCAATCCAGCCAATGCTCGATGGGGATGGCCTGATCCACCCGCATGGGGCCAGCGTCCAGGATTTGCTGCTGGATGGGGTTGGGGGGATAGAGCTTGTAATCGGTGTAGTATTTGGCGTAAGGCAGCTTCTTTTCTTCTTCGGATAATTCCGGCACTTTGATATACGGCATCCCATTGTCTGTGATCAGTTCCATAGACGCTCTCCTTTCCGTATGCGGCGCTTTCATTCTGATTCGGGTTTCATGCCTTTATTGTAAAGAGGAAATCGGGCGCAATCAATTCGATTCATTCCCGCTCATTTTCCAAAATGGAAACTTACCGACCGGATCGTTATGAAATGGTTCTGGACATATTTGAAAATTCGGGTATAATGAGAATAGACGTCCGGTTTTGAATAGGCATTGCCCGCGCGAAGGAGTGAAGGAGCGAATGGAAATCAGTATTCTTGCTGAATTTGTGCGCCTGGTGGAAACCTGCAATTTTCAGGAAACGGCCGACCAAATGAACATTTCCCAATCCGCCCTGACGAAGCACATTCACAAATTGGAAGAAGAATTGAATGTCGATCTGTTTGACCGCTCCCAACGTTCCATTCAATTGAATGAATACAGCCAGCGGTTTTATCCCTATGCCAAGCAGATCCTGCGTTCCTACGAAGAGGGCACTGCAGCGCTGAAGGAAATGCAGGAGGTGGATAAGGCCTCTGTGACCGTGGCGTACAATCCCCTGCTGGGGCAGTATGGCGTGGTGGAGATTCTGTCCGATTTTTCCTCTCAATTTCCCCATCATACGCTGATTCCCATGGAAAGCTATAATTCCATGGAGCTTCTGACCAATAAAAAATGTGATTTTGCCTTTGTCAGTGAAGCGGAAGCGGAAGGCAGCAATTTCAGCAAAATGATCTACAAAACAGATCATCTGGCTGTGGTCATGCCCAAAGATCATCCTCTGGCCGGCAACCGGACGGTAACGCTGGATCAATTAGAAAAAGAGAGCTTTGTTCTGCACAGCAGCCATATGGATACACCCCATGACGAAACGCACAAGTTTCTTGAATTGTGCCAGCAGCAGAATTTTAAACCGAATATCATTGCGGAATCCCATTTTGCCTCCACGATGCTGCATTATGTAAAAAATGGGAAAGGCATTGCTGTCCTCAACCGCATGCACATCCCGGACATTGCTTCGGACATGGCTGTGGTGGATATCAGCCCCACGGTCAGAACCTATTTATACCTGATGTATCCTCGCCATATCCGTACCAGCTGCTCCAAGGATTTCCTGCATTACATGATTGATTGCTGCAATAAATAATGACAGATGACGTTATTGCACGAAAAAGCAAAGCAATGCTGAAAGCCCGCTTTTCGAGTAATGAAAAGCGGGCTTGATAGCGTTTCGCGGCATGATATGATAGCTTATTATCGGATGTTCATGGAAAGGATATCTGTGTTTTGCGACAGGACGGGCCGCTCCTTGATCAGTTCTTCCCAATGCTCAGCAATGAAGCTTCTGCTTTTCTGTTGAAATTCCTGCGTATCAAACAAATGGGCGCATACATACCTGCTCACAAATTCCTCAAAGCTGCCAGAATCAAAATCAAAATCTTCCGTTTTATCATCATGGACTTTTCCCTTATATATGCCCTCCAGATACAGGAAAGCAGGCGCTTTCAAATCCACATGATGGTTCATAAGTCCGTCCTCCTTAGTATGGCGCATTCCGCTTTTCTGTTCGGACATCGGCGGCTGCCCAATCTGATTTTACGCGGTAGCAACCTTTGCGTTTTTCTTATCCGCTTCCGGCCCGTACTTGGCAAATTTGACAGCCTTGATACCCAGGGGAATCACTACGAACAGGCAGAATACGTCCGCCAAGGCCTGGGTGGCGGCAATGCCATCGGCTCCCACGATCCATACCAGCAGGAAAAGAGCGGGTATGAAGCAATAGCCCTGCCGGGCGGTGCTGATGAGCAAAGCGTACTTGGCCTTTCCGATACCGGCGTAAAACATATTCACCACCGATGTCCAGGCGTGAATAGGCAGGGCAACGCATTGCAGGCGGATGCAAAGGATACCCAGAGAGAGCACGGCGGCGTCAGCCTGTGTGTTGAACAACCGCACTACCGGCCCGGCCACGGCAAAGATCAGCGCGCCCATAATGAAAGAGCCGATGACGGACAGCTTGGTGCCGAAGGTCAGACTTTCGTGCACCCGGTCATACCGCTTGGCGCCCCAATTGTACCCCGCCACGGGCTGATACCCCATGCCGAAACCCAGGATAATGGCGAAGGGGAATTCCATGACGCGATTGGCGACGGAAATAGCCGCCAGAGCGGAGGTGGAATATCCGCCTGCCACCCGGTTGATCAGTACGCTGGATACCACCGCCAGAGCCGAGCGGAAGAAAGCGGTGGAGCCAATGGAGATAACCTCCTTGAAATCCTGCCATACAAAGCGGAAGAACCTGGGGGCGATAGAGGTGGCGGTGCGCTTTTTTAGGTAAGGCCAGAAAAGAATGCAGCAGCTGATGAATTTGGAAATCGCCGTTGCCATGGAAGCACCCTTAACGCCCAAGCCAAGCCCCCGGATAAACAAGGGATCCAGGAAGCAGTTCAGCACGCCTCCAAAGCCGATGCCAATCATGGCGAAGGTGGCGCTGCCCTCGCTCTTTAAGCACATGTTCAGGGCAAAGCTGGTGATCATGAAAGGCGCGGCAATCAGCACATATCCTTGCCGCGGTAGATGATCTGCCCGTCCGTGCTTTCATGCAGATGAATGATGGTGCGGCCCAGGGTGGATTTTCCGCAGCCGGATTCACCCACCACGCCCAGGGTGGTGCCTTCCTCAATGGAAAAGGAAACATCGTCCACCGCGTGCAAGGCGCCTTTGGAGGTGGGAAAATATTTTTTCAGATGCTTTAATTCAATCAAAGCGGCCATAGCGTTTCCCTCCTTCAAGCTTCCTGATCGTACATGCAGCATTTGCAGCGGTGCCCGTCCCCGAAATCTTTGTCCGGCACAGGCTGCATACATTTTTCCGTGCAATACTTGCAGCGGGGCGCGAACTTGCAGCCCACCGGCAAATTCGTGGGGTCCGGCGGCAGGCCGTGAATGGGGCTTAACCGATCCACATCCAGGGACATGGAAGGAATGGCTTCAAACAGGCCCCTGGTGTAGGCGTGCCTGGGTTCCTCAAATACCTGGCGGATGGTGCCGAATTCAATGATTTCCCCGGCGTACACCACGCCCACCTTATCGCAGGATTTGGCTACCACGCCGAAATCGTGGGTGATGAGGATCAGGGCGGAGTTCTTTTCCTTCTGCAATTGGCCCATCATTTCCAGCACCTGGGCCTGAATGGTCACGTCCAGGGCACTGGTAGGCTCATCGGCGATGAGAAGATCGGGATTGCAGGCCAGCGCGATGGCGATGACCACGCGCTGCTTCATACCGCCGGAAAACTGATGGGGATATTCCCGGAAGCGATCCTCGGAGATGCCCACCAGCTTCAGGATTTCCTTTGCCCGCATATCGGCTTCCGCTTTGGAGCATTTTTCGTGCAGCCGGATTCCTTCGGCAATCTGCCAGCCCACGCGCTTGACGGGGTTCAGGGCAGTCATGGGGTCCTGAAATACCATGGAGATGCGCTTGCCCCGGATCTCCGGCATTTTTTCAGCGGGCACGCTCATAAGATTTTGATCGTCCAGATAGATTTCGCCGCCAGTCACCTTGGCAGGCGGATCGGGCAGAATGCGCAGGATAGATTTGGCGATGGTGGTTTTTCCCGCACCGGTTTCGCCCACCAGGCCCAGGGCTTCGCCGTAGTTCAGATCGAAGGAGACGCCGTTGACGGCTTTGACCACTTCGTTATTTGCCTCAAACTGCACAGACAGGTTTTGCACAGACAGAAGCCGTTTGCCTTCTTTTTTCGCGTTGCTTTCCATGCTTGAAACCTCCCTGTTACTTTCTCAGCTTGGGATCCAGAGC
Organism: uncultured Eubacteriales bacterium; assembly: GCA_902801765.1. Lineage (GTDB taxonomy): Bacteria > Bacillota > Clostridia > Christensenellales > Aristaeellaceae > RUG563. The sequence continues at coordinate 19,567 of CADCJO010000009.1, read as the reverse complement.
ATCCCGCAGCCCATCGCCCACCAGATTGAAGGACAGCATCACCAGCGCCACGAACAGACCCGGGAAAATGACCAGGTGCGGCGCGACCCTGAGGAACCGGCGGCCGGCGGAAATCATGGCGCCCCATTCGGGAATGGGCTCCTGAATGCCCAGGCCCAGGAAGCTCAGGCCCGCGCTGGACATGATCTTCATGCCGATGGCCATGGAAAAGCTGACGATCAGCGGAGCCATGCAGTTGGGCAGGATATGCTTGAACATGATGCGGAGGGGGCTGCAGTCGATAGCCTTGGCTGCTTCCACAAATTCCTGGTCGCGCACGCTCATCATTGTGGCGCGAAGCAATCTTGTAGTGCCGGGTATGCTGTATACCGACAGGGCCATGGCCGTGGCGAAAAAGCCGGAGCCAAACACCTGGCTGACGCAGATACAGAGCAGGATATTGGGGATGGATTGGATGATGTCGCAGATGCGCAAGATCACCGTTTCCACCCAGCCTCCAAAGAACCCAGCCAGGGCGCCGAAGAGAACCCCCAGCAGCGTACCCACCAGGCTGGCGATGACGCCGATTGCCAGGGAGTACCGGGCACCGTAGACGATACGGGAAAAGATATCGCGGCCCTGCGCGTCGGTGCCGAACCAATGCTCGGCGCTTGGCAGCATGTTTTTATGCACAGGGTCAACCTTCCGGTAATTGTACGGTGCAATATAATCCGCGAAGATGGCGGTCAGGACCAGAAGAATAATGATGATCAAGCCCACAACGGATACCTTGTTTTTGGTAAAGCGCTTCATGATGCCGTAGAAATTGGATTCCTTCCAGCTTCGCTTATAGGAAGTATCGCTGGCGCTTCCCTGAGGCTTTTTCTCATAAGCAACAGTATTAAGCATACGCCTGCCCCCTTTTCTCGGTCTTCTTCAGGCGCTTCTTCTGAGACCCTTCATACTGGGCCTTGATGCGCGGATCGATAAAAGCGTAGATCAAGTCAACGATAAATACCACCAGGCAGAAAAGAACGGCCAGCAGAGTTACGCCGCCCATGACCACGGGATAATCCCGGTTGCTGATGGCGGTGGTCATATAATAACCAACGCCCGGAATGGAAAATACGGTTTCAATGACCACCGTGCCGCCCAGCGCGGAGCCAAACTGGGTGCCCAGATACCGGTAGCATCTGTGCACAGTACAGGCGCATTCAAAAGATCCTCTTTCAGCTGTCTGATCCAGGGATCGATCCTCGCTGCAAACTGCTGAACAATCTTATACATCCCTCCGGCTGATATGCGCAGAAGCCGCGGCGCTCGAACTGCCGGCTGACGCGCTGGCGGAGATCGAGCGTATCCTGGCTTATCACCCCTTTTACAGGAAAGAGGGAAAGAAAGGCAGGATACTTTGCTGAATCACGCTGATTGATTAGCAGGATTTTTTTGAAGAAGAGAGAATTACCGAAAGGATACCAAGAAACGGATGAACAGGAGGAGAAGATGCGCCTGGGAAAGACAGCGCAATATCGTCCCGGGATGCGGGAGAATCTATCACCGGCTATATACGAACCTGAATTCGCAGCGGAGAGAATGAAATGAACTTTTTACACCTGAAATACGTGATCAGCATCGCGGAAAACGGCTCCATCAACAAGGCGGCGGAGGAGCTGCATGTGGCGCAGCCCAATTTGAGCCGGGTGGTCAAGGAACTGGAAGCCGATCTTGGCATCCAGTTCTTTCGCCGTTCCTCCAAAGGCATGCTGCTGACGCCGGACGGCGAATTGTTTATCAATCAGGCCAGGAAGATCCTGGAGCAGATCGACGAAATGGAGAGCCTGTACAAAGAGAAAAAAGCCGGCAAGCAGCGCTTTTCCATTTCCGTGCCCCGGGCCAGCTATATTTCTGACGCTTTCGCCGCGTTTTCCCGAACGCTGGGAAAGGAACAGGTGGAAATCTTTTATCAGGAAACCAATGCGCTGCAAGCGGTGAAAAACATCCTGGAGGTTGGATACAACCTGGGCATCATCCGGTATGCGGCGGGCTATGATAAATACTTTAAGCAGATGATGGCGGAAAAAGGACTGAAGGGCGAGCTCGTGGCAGAATTCAAATATGTGCTGGTGATGCGGGAGGACTGCGCTTTGGCCGGGATGGAAACGATCCGCTTTGCGGATCTGCAGCAATATATTCAGATTGCCCACGCCGATCCATATGTGCCTTCCCTGCCGCTTTCCGCCGTGAGAAACGAGGAACTGCCGCAAACACCGCGGCGCATTTTCGTGTTTGAACGGGGAAGCCAGTTCGATCTGCTGACCGAAAACCCGGAAACCTTTATGTGGGTGTCGCCGCTGCCCGAAAGGCTGTTGCGGCAGTTGCATCTGGTGCAGCGGGAATGTGCGGAGAACCAGCGGGTGTACCGGGATGTGCTGATCCATCGGCAGGATTATCAGCTGACCGAGCTGGATAAGCGCTTCATCACGGAGCTGACCCAATCCAAGCGCGCCTGCATCACAAGAAAAAAGTAAAAAATATAAGCTCATGATGGCTTTGCTGTCAAATCTGGCGGCAAAGCTTCTTTTTTTGCCATGAGCCCATCGCAAATGATAGATTGTGATATATCGCCTATACGGTTTTAGTAATTCGCAAAGGGCGGACGATTCGATATAATATATATCGAAAGGAGGATGATCCTTTGCAGAGTACGCTTTCCAAAGCGACGCTGGGGCGATTGCCCATGTATTTGCAGTTTATCCGCAGGATGAACGCGGAGAAGGTTTCCGCCACGCAGATCGCCAAGGGGCTGGGGCTGGGCGAGGTGCAGGTGCGAAAAGACCTGGCCAGCGTCTGTACGGCAGGGCTCCCCAAGGTGGGCTACCCGGTATCGACCCTGCGCCGGGACATGGAAAAGGCGCTGGGTGTGGACGTGCCCGTCTCCGCGGTGATCGTTGGCGCTGGCAAGCTGGGGTCGGCCCTGATGGATTATGACGGGTTCATGGATTACGGCGTGGAAATCATCGCCGCCTTTGACCGCAGCGCGTCAGTCCCTTCGCTCCATGGCCATGTGCCGGTTTATCCCATGGATCAGCTTGCCGCCTTTTGCGCCGAACATCATATACAGACAGGCATCCTGACAGTCCCGGCTTCAGCAGCGCAGACAGCAGCCGACGCCATGACGTCGGCGGGTCTGACGGCGATCCTCAATTTTGCGCCTTATCCCATCAAGGTGCCGTCCCATGTGACGGTACATCCGGTCAATATTGCTTTATCTCTGGCTTATCTCCATCTGGCGGCCAGTGAGACAGGAAAACAGGAAGAGGAGGAACAGTATGGAACAAAAAACATTTGACATGGTGGACAGCGTGGAAGCGCTGGAAGCGGCCATCGAGCGGGTGCGCGCAGCCCAACGAGTTTTCGCTGCCTACACCCAGGAGCAGGTGAATAAAATCTTCCTGGCGGCGGCCACGGCGGCCAACCAGGCCCGCATTCCCCTGGCCAAGCTGGCTGTGGAGGAAACCGGCATGGGCGTGGTGGAGGACAAAGTGATCAAGAACCATTACGCCAGCGAATACATTTACAACGCCTATCGGGATACCAAGACCTGCGGCGTGATCGAGGAGGACAAAGCCTACGGCATGAAGAAAATCGCCGAGCCCATCGGCGTGGTGGCCGCGGTGATCCCCACCACCAATCCCACCTCCACCGCCATTTTCAAAGCGCTGATCTGCCTGAAAACCCGGAACGGCATCATTTTCAGCCCCCATCCCCGGGCAAAGAAAGCCACCATCGCCGCAGCGAAGGTCGTATTGGATGCCGCTGTCAAGGCCGGCGCGCCGGAGGGCATCATCAGCTGGATCGACGTGCCTTCCCTGGAGATGACCAACACTCTGATGCGGGAAGCGGATATTATCCTGGCCACTGGCGGCCCCGGCATGGTGAAGGCCGCCTATTCCAGCGGCAAGCCCGCCCTGGGCGTAGGCGCGGGCAACGTGCCCGCCGTCATCGACGACAGCGCCAATCTGGTATTGGCGGTCAATTCCATCATCCATTCCAAGACCTTTGACAACGGCATGATCTGCGCTTCCGAGCAGAGCGTGATCGTGCTGGACAGCATTTATGAAACCGTCAGGGAAGAGTTCGCCGCCCGCGGCTGCTGGTTCCTGAAAGGCGCGGAACTGGACAAGGTGCGCCGCACCATCCTGATCAACGGCGCTTTGAACGCCAAAATCGTGGGCCAGAGCGCCTGCAAAATCGCCGCGCTGGCAGGCGTCACCGTGCCGGAAGGAACCAAGGTACTCATTGGCGAAGTAGAATCTGTGGAGCTCACCGAGGAATTTGCCCATGAAAAGCTGAGCCCCGTGCTGGCGATGTACCGCGCCAAGGATCTGGAGGACGCTTTCAGCAAGGCCGACCGGCTGATCGCCGACGGCGGCTATGGCCACACCGCGTCACTGTATGCCGACACCCAGAAGAAGCCCGAAGTGCTTTCCGCTTTCGCGGCCCGGATGAAGACCTGCCGCATCGTGGTGAACACCCCCTCCTCCCAGGGCGGCATCGGCGATCTGTATAACTTCAAAATGGCCCCCTCCCTCACCCTGGGCTGCGGCAGCTGGGGCGGCAACTCCGTGTCCGAAAACGTGGGCGTCAAGCACCTGCTGAATATCAAAACCGTGGCCGAAAGGAGAGAGAACATGCTGTGGTTCCGCGCGCCGGAAAAGGTGTATATCAAGAAGGGCTGCCTGCCGGTGGCGCTGGATGAATTAAAGCACGTAATGGGCAAGAAGAAAGCCTTCATCGTGACCGATACGTTCCTCTATCAGAACGGCAATACCGCGCCAATTGCCCAAAAACTGGACGAGCTGGGCATCCAGCATGCCACCTTCTTTGACGTGGCGCCTGATCCCACCCTGGCCTGCGCCAAGGCCGGCGCGGAGCAGATGCGCCTGTTCCAGCCCGACGTGATCATTGCCCTGGGCGGCGGAAGCGCCATGGACGCGGCCAAGATCATGTGGGTGCTGTACGAGCATCCCGAGGTGGATTTCCAGGATATGGCCATGCGCTTCATGGACATCCGCAAGCGCGTGTACACCTTCCCGAAGATGGGCGAAAAGGCGTACTTCATCGCCATCCCCACCTCAGCCGGTACGGGCAGCGAAGTGACGCCCTTTGCCGTCATCACCGATGAACAGAGCGGCGTGAAATACCCCCTGGCCGATTACGCCCTGCTGCCCAACATGGCGGTCATCGACACCGACTTCCACATGACCGCCCCCAAGGGCCTGACCGCGGCCAGCGGCATCGACGCCGTGACCCACGCCCTGGAAGCCTACGCCTCCATGATGGCAACGGACTACACCGACGGCCTGGCCATCAAGGCCCTGCAAACCATTTTTGAATACCTGCCCCGGGCTTATGACAACGGCCTGACCGACGTGGAAGCCCGGGAAAAGATGGCCAACGCCGCTACCATGGCAGGCATGGCCTTCGCCAACGCCTTCCTGGGCATGTGCCACTCCATGGCCCACAAGCTGGGCGCGTTCCATCACATCGCCCACGGCGTGGCCAACGCCCTGATGATCGAAGAGGTGCTGCGCTTCAACGCCGCAGAAGCGCCTGCCAAGATGGGCACCTTCCCCCAGTACGACCATCCCCACACCCTGCGCCGTTATGCCGAAGTGGCAGAAGCCCTGGGCGTTCGCGGTGACACCGACCGGGAGAAGCTGGAAGGCCTCATCAAGCTCATCAACGACCTGAAAGCCTACGTGGGCATTAAGCCTGCCATCCGGGATTACGTGGCGGATGAGCAGGACTTCCTGAACCGGCTGGACGACATGGTGGAGCAGGCCTTCGATGACCAGTGCACCGGCGCCAACCCGCGCTATCCCCTTATGAGCGAAATCAAGCAGATGTATCTGAATGCTTATTACGGCGAAAAGCATTTTACCGAAACGCCCAAACCCACCGCGGACGATCTGGGAGAAGTGCAGGACGACGCCGTGAAGAAGGCTTACCGCACCGGACGGAAAATGTGAGAAGGAGGAGAAGAACATGAATTTGGACCGCGTCATTGCCGTGCGCAACGCCAAGACCATTTACCGGGACGGCGACCAGTGCGTGAAGGTGTTTAACGAAAACTATTCCAAAGCGGACATCCTCAACGAAGCGCTGAATCAGGCGCGCATTGAGGAAACCGGGCTGCATATTCCCAAGATTTTGGGCGTCACCATGATCGAGGGCAAATGGGCCATTCTCTCCGAGTTCATTCCGGGCAAAACTTTGTCTCAGCTGATGAAGGAAGATCCGGACAATAAGTCGAAATATTTAAATCAGTTCGTGGATATCCAGATGGAAGTGCACAGCAAAACCTGTCCCATGCTGAACCGGCTCAAGGACAAGATGAGCCGCAAGATCAGCCAGGCCGATCTGGACGCCACCACCCGCTATGACCTGCACGCCCGGCTGGAGGGGATGCCGACCCACAACAAGGTGTGCCACGGCGATTTCTGGCCCTCCAACATCATCATCAGCGAGGACGGCACGCCCTACATCATCGACTGGAGCCACGTGACCCAGGGCAACGCCTCCGCCGACGTGGCCCGGACGTACCTGCTCTTCTGGCTGAACGGCGACGAGGAGGGCGCGAAGGAATACCTGAACCTGTTCTGCGAAAAGAGCGGCACGCCCATCCAGTACGTGCAGAAATGGATGCCCATCGTGGCGGCCAGCCAGTCCGTCAAGGGCAACGAGAAGGAGCGGGAATTCCTGCTCTCCTGGGCCAGCGTGGTGGAGTATCATTAAGCCCTTTTCATCCGCAATCGCGGATTGTGATGGGAAGGAGGAGCAAAGAGGGGAGGCTCCTCCTTTCCCATATTCAAAATGAAAAACAAAAGAGGAGATGAGCAAATTGAAAGTCACCGTTTGTATCGGTTCCTCCTGCCACATCAAGGGCTCCCGGCCCGTGGTGGAGCAATTGCAGGCGCTGATCGCCAAGGAAAACCTGACCGACAAAATCGAGCTGGGTGGCACCTTCTGCATGGGCAAATGCCAGCAGGGCGTGTGCGTCACGGTGGACGGGGAATTCTTCTCCGTGTCTCCGGAAACCGTTTCTTCGTTCTTTGAAAAAGAAATAAAAGCAAGGGTGTAAGAAGATGCCGAACTGTTTGACGCTGAAAAAATCCAACTGCAAAAACTGCTACAAGTGCATCCGCCATTGCCCGGTGAAGTCCATCCGCTTCTCCGGCAACCAGGCCCACATCATCGGTAACGAATGCATCCTGTGCGGCCATTGCTTCGTGGTCTGTCCCCAGAACGCCAAGGAAATCGTGGACGAAACCGAAAAGGCCAGGGTGCTCATCCAAAGCGGCGACCCAGTGGTGGCGTCCCTGGCTCCGTCCTTCGTGGCGAACTACGAGGGCGTGGGCATCGAGGCCATGCGGGAAGCGCTGAAAAAGCTGGGCTTCTTTGACGTGGAGGAAACCGCCCTGGGGGCGACCCTGGTCAAGCGGGAATATGACCGCATCCTCCAGGAGGAAGACCGGGACGTGGTCATCTCCTCCTGCTGCCACTCCATCAACCTGCTGATTCAGAAGTATTTTCCCCGGGTGCTGCCCTACCTGGCGGACGTGCTGTCGCCTATGCAGGCCCATTGCGAGGATATCAAGCGGCGCATCCCCAATGCCAAGACGGTATTCATCGGCCCTTGCGTCGCCAAAAAGGACGAGGCCGAATACTACGAGGGCATGGTGGACGCGGTATTGACCTATGAGGAACTGACCAACTGGCTGAAAAAAGAGGGCATTGAGATTCAGCGTGAACAGCAGCCTGACGAGCACAGCCGCGCCCGCTTCTTCCCCACCACCGGCGGCATCCTGAAAACCATGGCCATGGACGCGCCGAATTTCACCTACATGGCCCTGGACGGGGTGGAAAACTGCATCGCGGCCTTAAAGGAAATCGAGCAGGGAAAGATCCATCACTGCTTTATCGAAATGAGCGCCTGCGTGGGCAGCTGCGCGGGCGGCCCGGTGATGGAGAAGTACGGCCACAGCCCGCTCAAGGACTATCTGGCCGTGGCCCGGTACGCGGGGGACAAGGATTTCGAGATCGAACAGCCGGAGATCCGGCAGCTGCGCAAGCGCTTCGAGCCCATCGATCAGCGGGCAATGATGCCCAGCGAAGCCGAGATTCGGGACATCCTGCGGGAAATGGGTAAGTTCAAGCCCAGCCAGGAGCTGAACTGCGGCTCCTGCGGCTATGACACCTGCCGGGAAAAGGCCATCGCCATCTATCAGGGCAAGGCGGAAATCTCCATGTGCCTGCCCTACCTGATGGAGAAAGCCGAAAACGTCAACGACACCATCGCCCGGAACAGCCCCAACGGGATCATCATGCTGAACGACCAGTTGGAGGTGCAGCAGATCAACCCCGCCGCGCTGAAAATCCTGAACCTGCGGTCGGATAAAGCGGTGCTGGGCGATCAGGTGGTTCGCATCCTGGACCCCACGCCTTTCCTGAAAGTGAAGAACACCGGCAAAGGCATCTTCCACCAGCGCTCCTACCTGGCCGAATACGGCTGCACCATCCAGCAGACCATCGTGCCCGCCGAGGACGGGCGGATGCTGCTGTGCATCATGCGCGATGTCAGCGACGAAGAGGACGCCCGCCGCCAGCGGGAGGAAATCAGCCGCCAGACCGTGGAGGTGGCCGACAAGGTGGTGGATAAGCAGATGCGCATCGTACAGGAAATCGCCAGCCTGCTTGGCGAAACCGCCGCCGAAACCAAGATCGCCCTGTCCAAGCTGAAGGAGTCCATCACCAATGAATGATTTGACTTGTGATATCGGCTATAAGAGCATCAACCACGCGGGGGAACAGCTCTGCGGCGACCACGTGGAGGTGGTGGAGCAGGAAGACGGCTCTACCGTCATCGTGCTGGCCGACGGGCTGGGCAGCGGCGTGAAAGCCAGCATCCTGTCCACCCTTACCAGCAAGATCATTTCCACCATGCTGGCCGCTGGCCTCTCCATCGAGGAATGTGTGGAAACCATCGCCGCCACTCTGCCGGTGGACTCCATGCGCGGCGTGGCCTATTCCACCTTCACCATCATCCGCCTGATCCGCAACCAGACCGCCGAGCTGATCCAGTATGACAACCCCCAGGTGATCGTACTGCGCGACGGAGAAAACTGGGAATATCCCCGCACGGAAACCACCATCGGCGGCAAGCAGATTTTCCGCTCCTTGATCCGATTGCAGGAGGACGACGTGTTCATCGCCATGAGTGATGGCTGTCCCCACGCGGGCATCGGCATCGGCTACAATTTCGGCTGGAAGCGGGAAGACATTATTTCCTTCATGGAAGCCATGAGTTTATGCGGTTATACCGCCAAGAACCTGTCCACGCTGCTGGTGGATGAGTGCAACAAGCTCTACGGCGGCGAACCCGGGGACGACGCCACCTCCTGCGTGGTGCGCATCCGCAAGCGCGTGCCCATGAACATGCTCTTTGGCCCGCCCAGCAACCGGGACGACGCCGACCGGATGATGAACCTGTTCTTCGCCAAGGAGGGCAAGCACATCATCTGCGGCGGCACCACCTCCTCCATCGCCGCCAAATGGCTGAACAAGCCCCTGCGGGCGTCCCTGGATTTTGAGGGCGACATTCCGCCCATCGCCTATCTGGAGGGCGTCGATCTGGTCACCGAGGGCGTGATCACCGTGAACCGGGTGGTGGAATACGCCAAGGATTACATCGGCGAAAACAGGCGTTACGAAGCCTGGAGCAACGGCAAGGACGGCGCGTCCCTCATCAGCCGCTTGCTCTTTGAGGAAGCCACCGACATCAACTTCTACGTGGGCAAGGCCGTCAACCCCGCCCACCAGAATCCCAATTTGCCCATCAATTTCAACATCAAAATGAACCTGGTGCAGGAATTATCGGAAGCGCTCAAAAAAATGGGCAAGCGCATCAAGGTCAGTTATTTTTGAGGAACGGAGTTTCCTGGGGGGAACCGCTCTTTGGGAAACCTCATCCGGCCCTATGGGCCACCTTCCCCTAAAGGGGAAGGCTAAGAGCGGTTCCCCCCAGACCCCCTTCCGAGAAAGCCGTAAAGGATACAAACATTTAAAGCATATGGAGTAAAACTTATGCATAAATTTGACACAAAAGTACAATACCTGAAATACAAGGTACTGCGGGAGGTGGCGCGCCAGGCTTGGAACGATACGCTGCTGGACAACGTGCTGGATATTCCCATAATGATCGTGCCCGGCAAAGTGCCCACCATGCGCTGCTGCGTATACAAGGAGCGGGCCATCCTGGCCGAGCGCGTGAAATTGGCCATGGGCGGCGGCAACACCGGCAACATCATCAACGTGATCGACATTGCCTGCGACGACTGTCCCGCCTTGGGCTATCAGGTGACTGATTCCTGCCGGGGCTGTCTGGCCCACCGGTGCGAGGACGCCTGCCGCCGCGGCGCGATCTCCTTTGACCACAACCACGAGGCGCACATCGACAAAACCAAGTGCGTCGAGTGCGGCCAGTGCGCCAAGGTGTGCCCCTACAGCGCCATCGTCAACCGCAAGCGCCCCTGCCAGAACGCCTGCAAGATCAAGGCCATTTCCATCAACGAGGACAACGCCGCCAAGATCGATGACGAAAAGTGCATCCAGTGCGGCGCGTGCGTGTATCAGTGCCCATTCGGCGCGATCAGCGACCGGTCCTTCATCATCAACGTGATCGACATGCTGAAAAAGAGCCAGGGGAATACGAAGTACAAGGTTTATGCCCTGGTGGCGCCCGCCATCGGCAGCCAGCTCAATTACGCTAAGCTGGGCCAGGTGATCACCGGCATCAAGGAGCTGGGCTTCTACACCGTGGTGGAAGCCGCCCTGGGGGCGGATATGGTGGCCCAGGCGGAATCCAAGGAACTGACCGAAAAAGGCTTCCTGACATCCTCCTGCTGCCCGGCTTTCGTGCGCTACGTCAAAACCGCTTTCCCCGCGCTGGTGCCCTATATCTCCCACAATCTGTCGCCCATGGCCACCATCGCCAAGTACATCAAGGAACATGAGGAAAACGTGAAAGTCGTCTTCATCGGCCCCTGCACCGCCAAAAAGGCCGAAGTGCAATTGGACGATGTGAAGCCCTATGTAGACGCCGCTATCACCTTTGAGGAATTGCAGGCGCTGCTGGACAGCCGGGACATCGACATTACCACTCTGCCCGAAGACGTGCTGGACAACGCCAGCTACTTTGGCCGCATCTTTGCCCGAAGCGGCGGTCTGTCCGACGCCGTGGCCGAGGGCCTCAAGGAACAGCATTTGGACGACTTCCAGCTGAAGGCCTGCGCCTGCGACGGCATCGAGGAATGCCGCATGGCGCTGCTCAAAAAGAGCCGGAACGCTTTGGACGCCAATTTCATCGAGGGTATGGCCTGCGTGAACGGCTGCATCGGCGGTGCGGGCAACCTGACCCACGGCGAAAAGAACAAAGCCGCCGTGGACAGCTACGGCCGGGAAGCCCTGGAAAAGACCATTCTGGACGCCATCGCGCCCCTTCAATAACTGAGTTTTTTCTGGCGGCATAGCATACTGCCGCTAGGAATAACCATCAATAAAGGCTCGCTTTTTTCACAGCGAGACTTCGTTTTGATTTGCCTTGCCTGTTGACAGCAATGGGAAGCAGGAAAATTGAATTTGAGTGCACCTATCCCGCTGTGTCCATCTGTGACCTGACGTATACCTTCTCCGTTTTGGCGTATCAGACCACTGCCGGCTCCGCCGATATCATGAGCCACATCTTTGATGGCTATTTTTCCAGGACGGAGCCCTTTCCGACGGCATCGCGGAAACCATCCTGCGCACGTTGGAAAAATACTGCCCCATAGCCATCAGGGAACCGGACAATTACGAGGCTCGCGCCAATCTGATGGCAGTCTCGTCCGTGGCCTGCTCTGGTATTCCGGAATACGACAAGCAGGATACCGGCTGGCCCTGCCACGCTATGGAGCATGAGCTTTCGCCTATTATGACATTACCCACGGTGTCAGGCTTGCGATTCTCACACCCTGCTGGATGCGTCATATCTTGAAGAAAGATCCTTCCTGTGCCTGGCGCTTTGTGCGCTTTGCGAAGAACGTGATGGGCCCGTCTGGCGAGGATGAAACCGCGCTGGCCGCTGCCGGCATCGACGCGCTGGAAGCGTACTGCTGGCTGAATGGCAATATCGGCTTTGTTACTAACGCGCCTTAGGAGAGCATGATGGCAGAAAAGAAAAATACACGATGAATATTAAATCGTGTCTAAGATATTGAATCTATGGGCGTCTTTTTAGTCCAGGCGTTGCTTCGTTCCGGTTAACGTAGCGCTGCTACGCCTCCCTTTTCAAAGGTTGAATTCTGGCTGATTTTCCGTCATACTGCGTTGCATTTCCTTGAAATACCGCCAGTATTCCTGCGGAAATGCGCCTTGTCTGACGAAAAAACTGCTCAGAATCAGCTCTTTTCGGGTAGTGTGAACACTCCCTAGTATAACTACAGCTTCAAGGCAACACCGGAAGGAGATGCCATCTTTCAGAAAAAGATAGGATACCTGATATTGCCATATCGTTTTTATGCTTCCTATTCCAGATCGGTTAATTCGACAAAATGCTGTGTGAAAGGTGCAGATAGCAAATATCCACATTGCCTATATTGGAAAAGCCAATCTTGGCTTTTCCAATATAGGTTTTCCTGTTGTGGAAAATCAGAATATTACATCAATGCTGTTTCTTTCGTTTTTCTTCTATTTTCCCAAATAGAGCCGTGAACCATCTAAATCTGTTTCATTTTTATAAAGGGATTTAGGTAGTGCGCAGAGAATATAACACCGGGGGCTGCGCGCCCCCAGATCCGCAGCCTCAATCGGCGCAAGTCCTACGGACATTGCTTGTTTCGGCTGATCTCACCGCCGATGAGAATTCAGCCACAGGCGGTCATCGGCGGTTCGTCCTGCGCCAGGGGGGATGATCCCCCTGGTTCCGCAACTGGCGAAATGACGTGGTTGGGATAAGCGGACAAGCTCCGCCTGACGCGATGGGGATACAAAAAGTTTGAGGGCTTCTGGCCCAAGAAAGCCTGGGAAAACAATCGTCGCAAGTCCGCTTCATGCGGACATTGCTCGTTTCGCCTGATTTCATCGCCGATGAAATTCCCGCCACAGGCGGTCATCGGCGATTCATCCGCTGGGCCAGAAGCACAACGGCCTCATGTCAGACTTCCGCGTTCTTCCCAGTATCAGCGGAAAGCAAGCAGTTTTTCCAACTCAAGCTAAATCCGCTATTGAGGTCCAGGAGATGAAATCTCCTGGTTCAGGGGAGGGAGGCGTAGCAGCGCTACGTTGACCGGAATGAAGCAACGCCATGGCGTAAAAGACACCCAAAGATGATATAGTTTTAGATTGAGTTTAGTATTAACTATTAAGAGTATAGAAGTCGAAAAGAATTCCATATATAAAAAACGCCGGGGAGCAATTTTCCCGGCGTAGATAGATTGAATCAGTGAAAGGAATCACACGCAGCCGTGAGCCAGCATGGCGTCGGCAACCTTGAGGAAGCCCGCGATGTTCGCGCCGACCACATAGTTGTCTTCCGCGCCGTATTCCTTGGCGGCGGCGTCGATGTTGGCGAAGATGTTTTCCATGATGCCCTTGAGCTTGGCATCCACTTCCTGGAAGGTCCAGGAGAGGCGCTGGCTGTTCTGGCTCATTTCCAGAGCGGAGGTGGCCACGCCGCCGGCGTTGGCAGCCTTGCCGGGAGCAAACAGCACGCCCGCCTTTTGCAGGGCCAGGGTGGCTTCGTAGGTGGTGGGCATGTTCGCGCCTTCGGCCACGGCATACACGCCGTTGGCGATCAGGGCCTGCGCGCCTTCTTCGTTCAGCTCGTTCTGGGTGGCGCAGGGCAGGGCGATGTCGCACTTGACGGTCCAGATGCCCCGGAAGCCTTCGGTGTACACAGCGCCGGGAACCCGGGCGGCGTATTCCTTGATGCGGCCGCGTTCCACTTCCTTGATCTGCTTGACCACGTCCAGGTTGATGCCGCCTTCGTCGTACACGTAGCCGTTGCTGTCGCTCATAGCTACCACTTTGCCGCCCAGCTCAGTGGCCTTCTGGGCCGCGTAGATGGCCACGTTGCCGCTGCCGGAGACGACCACGGTCTTGCCTTCGAAGGAGGTGCCGTGCTTTTTCAGCATCGCGTTGGTCAGGTAGCAGAGGCCAAAGCCAGTCGCTTCCTTGCGGGCCAGGGAGCCGCCGTAGGACAGGCCCTTGCCGGTCAGCACGCCTTCATACAAGCCGGTGATGCGCTTGTACTGGCCATAGAGGAAGCCAATTTCCCGGGCGCCCACGCCGATGTCGCCGGCGGGCACGTCCTCATCCGCGCCGATGTATTTGAACAGCTCGGTCATGAAGCTCTGGCAGAAGCGCATCACTTCGTTGTCGCTCTTGCCCTTGGGGTCAAAGTCGCTGCCGCCCTTGCCGCCGCCGATGGGCAGGCTGGTCAGACTGTTCTTCAAGACCTGCTCAAAGCCCAGGAACTTGATCACGGAAAGATTCACGCTGGGATGGAGCCGCAGGCCGCCCTTGTAGGGGCCGATGGCGTTGTTGTACTGGACGCGGTAGCCGCGGTTGACCTGCACCTTGCCGTTATCGTCCACCCAGGGAACGCGGAACAGGATCGCCCGGTCGGGCTCCACAAAGCGTTCCAGCAGGCCCTTGTTTTCATATTCGGGATGCTTGTCAAACACGGGGCTCAAGGCCTCCAGCACCTCGCGCACAGCCTGAAGAAATTCCTTCTCGTGGCCGTTGCGTTCCACCAGGCCGTTATAAACTTTCTCTACATAAGCGTTCATTCGTCGTTGCCTCCTTGCATACAATTTGAAAACCACGGCCCCTATTATACAAAAACAGCCCTCCTCCTGCAAGAGAAAGGCTGTATTTTGCTTGTTTTTCAGCTGTATTTCCAATGTTTTTCAGGGTTGACGATTATGCGCTTTCCGTCCGGCCCAGGATCTCCATGGCCTGTTCCTCCTGGAACTGGTTGGTGTAGAGCTTGTAATACGCGCCCTTCTGCCGCAGCAGCTCCTGGTGGGTGCCCATTTCCTTGATCTTGCCGTCGTCGATCACCAGGATGCGGTCGGCGGTGCGGACGGTGGACAGGCGGTGGGCGATGATGAAGGAGGTGCGGCCGTGCAGCACTTTGGCGATGGCGTTCTGGATAATCTGTTCGGTCTGGGTGTCCACGGAGGAGGTGGCCTCGTCCAGCACGAAAATGCGCGGGTCGGCCAGGATGGCGCGGGCAAAGGAAATCAGCTGCTTTTCGCCGGTGGACAGGCGGCTGCCGCCCTCGCCCACGTCGGAATCGTAGCCCTTGTCCATTTTCAGGATGAAAGGCTCGGCGTTCACCAGCTGCGCGGCTTCCTCCACTTCCTCGTCGGAGGCGTTCAGGCGGGCGTAGCGGATGTTATCCCGCACAGTGCCGGAAAAGAGGCGCGGCTCCTGAAGCACGTAGCCCAGGTTGCTTTGCAGCCAAAGCTGGCTGCGCTCCTTGTAGTTGACCCCGTCGATTTTGATTTCGCCCGCCGTGGGCTCGTAGAACCGGCAGATCAGATTCACCACCGTGGATTTTCCCGCGCCCGTCGGACCCACCAGGGCGATGGTCTCCCCCGCTTTGATTTTGAGGTTAAAGTCGGAAAGCACCTTTTCGCCTTCCTTGTACTGGAAATCCACGTGGCAGAACTCCACGTCGCCCCGCAGGGCGGGCCAGTTTTCCTTCTTCGGGTGGAAGTTGTCGCCGAACACCGCCTCCACCTCGGGGGAATCCACAATGTCCGGCTCCGTTTCCAGCAGCGTCAGCACCCGCTCCGCCGCGGCCTGAGCGGACTGCAATTCCGCGAATACGTTGGCGATGTTGCGGATGGGCTCGAAAAACTGAATGGTATAATTGACAAACAATTGCAGCACGCCCAGGGTCATGCCGCCGATCAGCACCTCATGACCGCCTTTCCACAGGGCATAGGCCGTCGCCAGGGAACCCAAGGCCACCACGATGGGCAGATACACCGCCGACAGGGACGCCGCGCGGACGGAGGAGCGCTTCATTTCCTTGGTCAGGACGGTGAACTCCTGCATGTTCTGCTCCTCGCGTACCAGGGTCTTGGTGGTCTTTGCCCCCATGATGCCCTCGTTGAACGCGCCGGTGATCTGGCTGTTGGTCTTGCGCACGGCGCGGTAGGATTTCAGAATCTTCTGCTGGAACCACCAGCTGACGATCGCCAGCGGCGGCACCACCAGCAGCACCATCAGGGTGAGCTTCACGTTGTGGGCGAACATGGCGGCACTCGTTGCCACGATCATCACGCCGCCCCAGGCCAGGTCCAGCAGGGACCAGCCGATGGTCTCCCCCAGTCGCTGGGTGTCGCTGGTCATGCGGCTCATGAGGTAGCCCACAGGCATCCGGTCATAATAGGAGAAGGGCAGTTCCTGCAGTTTGCGGAAGGCCTGTTTGCGGATGGTGTAGCACACGCCGACCTCGATCTTGCCGCCCAGGTACAGGAAGTAATAGATCGCGGCCACCTGGACCAGCAGCACCAGCACATACATGATGACGAACATCGGCACGCCCTCCATGGTGCCGGGGCGGGTCAGGGTGGGGATGAAATGGTCGATGGCGTAGGTGGTCATCAGCGGGAAGATCACGTCGCAGCCCGCCGTGATGCCCATGACCACCATCAGCTTATATAAGTCCTTGTGGTATTCCTTGGCGTAGCGCAGGATTTTCTTCCACAGGGTCAGAGAAAACCGTTGGGTGTAGTCCTTTTCTTCAATTTGCTGCATGATGGAACCACTTCCTTATCATCATTCGATTCAGAAAAAAAAGATAAAAACGTCAAAACATTGGGACTGCTGGGGCTGTTCGCCCCAGACCTGAACCAGGGGACTTCGCCCCCTGGACCCATTTAGGCGAACACGCAAATCGGGAAGAGAAAACAACCTTCGCCTGTTGCGCTGGAGTTGCGAAAAGTCAGGAAGGTTCTGGCCCTGGAAAGCCAGGAAAAATCCGAGGGGGAAAGTATACTTTCCCCTGCGGTTTTTTCCTGGCTTTCCCCGGATGCTCAGCATCCGGGTTGGCGTCCAAAGGACGCCGGGCCAGAAATACACCGCTACTAAGCATGGTTGTCGTATTTGTCCAAGGAACTGCGGGAACCAACTTCAAGTTTTTCATCAAGCATGATCCGCACGTGCGGGTCCAGGGGCGCCACGCCCCTGGTGCGGGCCTGGGGCGCATAGCCCCAGTTTCCTTTATCCTGCTTTTTTTTCGGCTTTGAATTCTTCCTCCAGCGCGGTCTGGATATTGAAGATTTTGCTGTACAGTCCGCTCTGGTGGATGAGTTCGTCGTGGGTGCCCTGCTGGGTCACCTTGCCGTCCTCCATCACCAGGATCAGATCGGCCTGGGAAAGCGTCACGATGCGGTGGCTGATAATGATGGTGGTGGTATCCTTGCTGCGCTGTTTCAGGGCGGCGCGGATTTGGGCGTCGGTTTCGGTGTCCACGGCGGACAGAGAATCGTCAAAGATCAGAATGTCGTTCTCCTTCATCAGCGTCCGGGCGATGGCGACGCGCTGCTTCTGCCCGCCGGACAGGGTCACGCCCCGCTCGCCCACCAGGGTATCGAAGCCCTTGTCGCTGTCTAAGATGAATTCCTTCGCCGCCGCGTCGGTGACGGCCCGGTCGATTTCCGCATCCGTGGCGTTCTTCCGGGCAATGGCGACGTTTTCTTTCAGCGTCTTGGAATAGAGGAAGGGCTCCTGCAAGACCAGGCCCACCCGCGACCGCAGGTAGTACCGGTCGATTTCGTTGATGGGCACGCCGCCGATGCGGATTTCGCCCCGCTCCACGTCGAACAGGCGCTGAATCAGATGCACCACGGTGGATTTTCCGCTGCCCGTCGCGCCAAGGATGGCGACGGTTTTCCCGGCGGGGATGGTGAAGCTCATGTCGCTGAGCACGTCGCGGTCTGACCCATAGCCGAAGGAAACGTGGTCGAACACGATGTCGCCCTTGAGCGGCGGTTTCTTGGCGTCGGGCTCCTCCGGTTCCTCGGGCACGCCCAGGATTTCCTGGATGCGGTCCATGGCCACCTTGCTCTTGCCTGCGTCGCTCAGGATGCGGCCCAGCTGACGGATGGGCCAGAGCAGCTTCCAAATGTAGGTGGTAAAGATGATCAGCCCGCCCACGGTGATTTCGCCTTGAATGGCGAAGTACACGCAGGCCAGCAGGGTGATCATGGACTGGGTCATGGACATGAAATCGCTGGTGGCCCAGTACACAGCCAGCAGGTTGCAGAGCTTGAAGGTCTTTTTCCGGAAGTCAGCGGAGACCTTCTCGAACTTTTCCACCTCGTATTCCTGCTGTCCGAAGGCGCGCACCACCCGCACGCCGGTGAGGTTCTCCTGCAGAACGGCGCTCATCTTGCCCTCGGCTTCGTCGGACAGGCGGAAGTTTTTGATGACCCAGCGGAAGAACAGCCAGGCGAACAGGAACAGCCCCGGAATCATGATCATGCTGATGAGCGTGATTTTCACGTTTTCCCGGAACAGGTACACCAGCGCGATGGTGATGGCCAGCAGGGCGTTCACCACCTGCATGAGCTGCATGCTGAGGAATCGGCGCACCGTTTCCACGTCACTGGTGCAGCGCTGCACCAGGTCGCCCGTTTCGGCCTTCACATGATAGGAAAAAGGCAGGCGCTGAATGTGGCCGTACAGGCTTTCGCGCAGGGTGAGGCTCACGTTTTCTCCCGCCACGGCCTGGGCCCGGCCCTTTCCGAAGCCGAATACGCCGCTGAGGATATTCAGCCCCACCAGCATGAGCCCCACGATCCACAGGTTGCGGGCCATGAACTCCGGCCCACCCAGGGAATTGACCCAGGTGTTGACAAACCCCGGCATCCGGCTGGGCTTGCCCTGCAAATAATAATCCAGCGTTTCGGCCAGCAGCACCGGCGTGATGAACTCGATCGCCACGGTGATCACCGTGCACCCCAGCGCCGCGGCGAAATGCCAGGCGTTGTCCCGAATCAGCTTCCGCATCATGTGCGGATATTGACGCTGCATGTTGAATTCCTCCTTTGGTACAAAAGAATGCAAAAAAACAGGCCATCGGCTTTCGCAGCCCATGACCTGTTGCGCGTGCATTTATGCGTTATAAAACGCTAACAGCATACAGGCGGCCGCAAAAAAGCGCAGAAAACTGCATGGAACGCGGGCAGAAAGACAGACTTCGCCCCTTGATTGTTCAAACTGGTCTGATTCAGTCGATTGAACATTGCCATCCTTGCGGCCTCCTTTCTGCTCAAAATTTCGTTTACAGTATAAGGGATAAGGCATCCATTGTCAACCCGGAAAACGGAAGATTTTTGTATACAATGGTTGTGCAGTCTATCACTGACTGAAAGGGCACTTTAATTCACTAAGGGAACCGCTGGGGCTGTTCGCCCCAGGCCCCAACCAGGGTCCTGAGGACCCTGGACCCACACCTGGCGATATTACT
>CADCJO010000008.1 GCA_902801765.1 uncultured Eubacteriales bacterium | reverse complement strand
GAGCAATGTCCGCATGAAGCGGACTTGCGACGATTGAGCCTGCGGAGAACGCCGCCAACCCGGATGCTTTGCATCCGGGGAAAGCCAGGGAATCATCCGAGGGGGAAAGTTTACTTTCCCCCTCGGATGTTCCCGGGCTTTCTTGGGCCAGAAGCCCTCAAACTTTCCGTAACCCCAGCGCGGCAGGAGGAGCTTGTCTGCTTATCCCAGCTGCGTGATTTCGCCAGTTGCGGGTCCAGGGACGAAGCACGGACAGCCGCCAGTGGCGGATGTTCTGTCCGTGCTGAGATCAGCCGAAACGAGCAATCTCGCCATGATGGCGAGTTGCGACGATTGAGGCTGCGGATAGCCGAAACGAGCAATCTCGCCATGATGGCGAGTTGCGACGATTGAGGCTGCGGATACTCAGTACCCTGGTTGGGGTCTGGGGCGAACAGCCCCAGCGTATCTTCCGCGTTGGTTTTGAAATTTGTCCTTGAGAACAAGACTGAGACAATCTTTGTCAAGGGTGAATTAAGACTTTTTGAGTCGATGCCTTATTCACTTGTTTTAGGGCTTTTACATTGCTCTCGTCGCTGTAAAAACTTGAAAATGGTAGAATATCATTTTATTTCAAACTTCCCTTTGCTTAATCGTCAAGATAATCAATGCAATGTTGGCAGTGGTTTATGTCCTGCATCTCTTCGATGGAACAGAACTGTTTGCCTATCCCAGATAGGCGCGGGTACACAGACAAAATTCCACCGGATGATCGCAGACGCGAAGGTTGGAAGATCGAAACACTGGCGGTTAAATAGTTACAATCGTATTATGCTGAACGCCGTGAGCAATCCTTTGAACTCAGAGACTATACGAGATTTCGAGAGGCTTCTTATTGCAAGTGAACTGATCTTTTTGTGGTTTTTTCATTTTTGAACTTGTCTTCTGCGGAAAATGGAGTATAATAATGTTAGAGGTTGCTAACCTATTCACCTCCTGATCCTGCTGCCCGTGATACGAGGTGTTGTTGTGAAAGGCTATTGCTCTGTACAGGAGACGGCAAGGCGCTGGGGTATCTCTGTGCGCTGGGTGAATCAGTATGTATTGGACGGAAGAATTCCAGGCGCAGAGCAACTGGGCAGATCCTGGGCGATTCCGAAAGACGCGGTCAAACCGGAAAAGCACAGATCCGGGCCAAGCCGAAAGAAATGTCAGAGAAAAGCAGCAGGAAGGACTAAACAGATAAGCACTGAACGTGCATTATTTTTTGCAGAGAGGTTAGTCGACTCTAACAAACGAGGTGAGGCAAATGTCTTTCAAGTATGAATTGCTGAAAAAGCTGGTTGTGGCGGCAGGTCTCAAAAAGCGATGGCTCAGCGTCACGACGGAAGAGCTCCTGGAGGATCGCAGGAAGCAGAACGCAAAGAACCGCATCCCGGCTTTGAAGGACGACGCTTTTGAATTCAGCCGGATCGACGTCATGGGTTTTCCCGTGCTGAAGCTGATTCACAAAGAACATACGAACAGGGCGAATCTCTTCCTGATCGGCGGCGGTATGATCAGCGCGCCGAGGCCGGCCTCCGTCAAAAATGCGCTGCGGTTTGCGAAGGAAACGGGACTTGATCTGTTCATCCCCTACTATCCACTGTGCACGGATTATCCGCTGACCAAAGCCTATGAGATGATCCATGAGACCTATAAAGTGATGCTCAGGGATTACGCCCCGGAGCGTATTTCCGTTCTGGGCACATCGTCAGGCGGGAATCTGGCGCTGGGCATGGTGCCATACATCAATGCCGGGCACGGGGATACGCCGATGCCGGGCTATATCATGGCCCTCTCACCGGGGACCTGTGTGGATACCGAAGAAGAGTGGCAGCGGATGGTTGAACTGGACAAAAAGGATGTGGCCATCCCGGCCCAGTATATGAAAACCGCCGTGGAGGTCATGCGCCACGGGGACAACAGCGTGCCGGACTACATGATCTGGCTGCAGCGGGGCGATTTTACGGGCTGCCCCCGGGTGACCTTCATCTATGGTTCTGACGAAACGCTGTATGCCTGCGCGCCGTCCTTTGAGGCAGCCATGAAGATGATCGTCGGCGAAGGGATGTTCCACTGCTATCCCGTCTTCCCGATCGTGAAAGAGGCCAAAGAGGGATGGGATCTGATGGTGCGGCTGATGAAGGAGGCGATATAAATGCAGTTTGATGAGATGGGCAATCTGTCCGGCAAAACGCTGATGCTCCTTCCGGGTACAGCCTGCGATTATCAGACGAATTTCGCCACAGTACTGGACAGGCTTGGGGAAAAATATCACCTGATCTGCGTCAACTATGACGGCTTTGACGGAAGCGGCGCAGTTTTCCCGGATATGATCACGGTGACGGAGAGGATCGAGGGATACATTCAGGAGCACTTCGGTGGGAAGCTGGACGGGGCGCTCGGCTCCTCCCTGGGCAGCACCTTCGTGGGGCAGCTGATCATGCGGCGGAAGGTGCATATCGATCACGGCATCTTCGGCAGCCCCGATCTCGACCAGAGCGGAAAGTTCAGCGCCTGGCTGCAGTCGAAGCTCGTGGTGCCGCTGCTGACCAGCTTCACCGGCAGCGAAAAGAAACAGGCCAAGGCCAGGGAAAAGCTCAAGTCATTCTTTGAGATGAACGATGAAACGGCTGACAGGTTCATGGGCTGCTTCTCAAAATTCAGGCCCGAATCCATCCGGAACGAGTACTACACGGATCTGCTCACGCATCTTGAAGACGGCATCCATGTGGAACACACTTTGGTCCACTTCATCTATGCCAAAAAGATGGGCGAGAAATATTTGAAACGCTACAGGAAGTACTTTCGCGATCCGGAAATCCGTGAATTTGATATGCAGCACGAACAGTGGCTCTTTGGCGGGGAGCAGTACACCGAGCCGGTGCTGAAGGCCATCGATGAGTTTATGGAGACGCCGGTATGAAGCGGGCCGCCCCGGAAAGCATCAGGAGAGCGATGAAGATGAAGGTACTGGTTTACGGCTCCGGCGTGATCGGTTGTTGTCTGGCGCATGTCCTTTGCACAGCCGAGAATGATGTGACGCTGTTGGCCCGCGGTCCATGGAAAGAGCAGCTGCAGCGGAACGGATTGCGGATCCGCCATCATCTCCAGCGGAAGACCACCTTGGATCACCCGAGGGTGATCGGCGGCATTGAAGAGGAAAAAGCCTATGACGCAGTATTCGCCGTCATGCCGTACAACAAAATGCCGGCGATCCTTGAACCGCTGGCGGCCATTCATGCTCCGATTATTGTGCTGGTAGGCAACAACATGCGTCCCGCCGATATGCAGCAGGCAATTCTGGATCATTCGGTGTGCGAAAAGCAGGTGCTGTTCGGTTTTCAGGCCACTGCGGGCAAACGGGATCATGAAAAAGGCATGCTGATCTGCGAACGGGCTGGTGTTGGCGCCATGGACATTGGATGTCTGCACGGCGAAGTTGACGCCCCCACAAGATCAAAGATGACAGACATGTTTGGCAGAACCGGCTACAAGTTTCATTGGCAGCCGGATATGGAGGCCTATCTCATCTGCCATCTGGCGGCAGTGCTTCCCATCTGCTATCTGGCCTATACCTGCAATGGGGATCTGACAGGCTCCACTGGGAAACAGCGAAGGCTCATGCGCATGGCCTCCCGGGAGGCGTACACCATGTTGAAGGCACAGGGCATCCCGATTCTGCCGGAGGGCGATGATCAATACTACGCCCCCGGAATCAAAGGCACAGTCATGCAGCTTCTCTATTTCGGCATGGCCAAGTGGAAAACCGCCGGGGATCTCATCGCCTGTGAGCATTGCCGGAACGCCTTTGAGGAGATGGAGATGCTGGATGAGGAGTTCGAGAAGGTACTTGCCCGCAGGCCGGAATTCCCCATGTCCAGCTGGCGGGAGCTGAAAGCACAGATGCCTGGGTGGGATGCGATCCGGAAACAGTACACAAAAGAAGGCGAAGCACAGTGAAAGAAAAGGACTTGCCCATCGACCGCGCCCGACACGCAATCTACACAAAGAAGGCAAAGAAATGCGTTCTGCGGCTTCTGCATCGTGATTATGATGATCAGACCTGCGAACAGCTCTGGGAGAAGATCCAGCTGCAGTACTGCGAGTTTCTCAGGGATGAGCCGCCCATGGCCGGCGCGAAGATCAAGGTCAGCATCTATGACCCGATCCTGATCTTCGCCTGGTACAAAGTCGTTCCGGTTAAGCCACAACTGGAAGAAGTACAGCAGGACATTTTTGACTGTTTTATGGGGTCATTCGACGCATTGGGCAAAATCTTCAACCTCAACCGCAGGCTGGACAACCGCCTCGCCAGCCGGATCTTTCAGAAGGCCAACGACATACGGGTCGAGGAGATCAAGCGCTTCCCCGGCTCCTTCCGGATGGGTTCCTGCTCCTATGACAGGGAAAACGGCGTGATCCGCTACAGCTTTACCCAATGCCCCAATGCGGAATTCGCCAAACGCCATCACATGGAGGACGTGCTGCCCATCATGTGCAACTGCGACCATCTGGCCATGCAGAACCTCCACGCCTGCCTGATCCGGGAAGGGACCTGCGTCGAATCGCCCTGCTGCGATTACTGTATTGTGGGAGATCGACATCCCCTCGCGCAGGCGTACGAGCTGGTGAAAAAGGAAAACGGTCTGCTGGTCAGCGTGAAGAAATAATCCTGGAGGGATCATATGCTGCTCACGATATTCCTGGCCGTCGTGTTCTGCGCGGCGATCACGCTGATGCTGCTGTCGGCCGTAGCGTTCATTCAGAAGAAGGAGCTTTTCTCCTCTGCCCCCAGAGAGGCGCGGGAGGCGATCCTTCCCCGTGAAAAGGAACTGTTTGTCGGTGCAAGAACCATCGGCTGGACGCTCATGAGCTTCAGCGTCCTCATGATCCTGGGTGTGGGAATCGTTTCCATCTGGGACGGCTTCAGAAGCGGTTTCGGCTTCTGGCAGTTTTTCATGAGATTTGTGCTGATCTTCACGATCTACAAAGTCTACGACCTGGTCTGCTTTGACTACTTTCTGCTGATGAAGTTTCAGTTCTTCCAGTACTACTTCCCGGAGGTGGGAAGTGTGTATCCCCTGAAGAAATACGGTTACAACATCAAAAGCCAGCTGCTGAAGCTCCTGGTCATATTCCCAGCGGCTTCGGCAATCGCGGCCTGGGTATGCACATTGTTCCAGTGACGAAGTTTCAAAAACGAAGGAGTGAGTATCATCTTGACAAGGAAAGATCAGATCAGGAACGCCTACAGGACCACCGGCGGACAGGCCAGCTTTTACGACGGCATGATGACCTATTCCACATGGCTGGGGAAGGCGATCTGCCGCGTGGTATGGAACATGGACGGAGAGAAGAACGCAGCTTATCTGGAGAAGGCCCTCTCCGGCATTCCGGAGGACTTTTCGGGAAAGCTGCTGGAGGTGCCGGTGGGCACGGGTGTGCTGACCATGCCGGTCTGGCAATCGCTGCCGCAGGCGGAGATCACCTGCCTGGACTATTCCCCGGACATGATGGCCTCGGCGCAGGAGAAAGCAAAGCGGCTCGGCATCGCCAACGTGGCATTCACGCAGGGTGATGTGGGTGCGCTGCCATTCGTGGACGAGAGTTTCGACATCGTGCTGTCCCTGAACGGCTTCCATGCCTTTCCGGACAAGGAAGCCGCGTACCGGGAGACTTATCGCGTGCTGAAAAAAGGCGGCACATTCTGCGGATGTTTCTATATTAAAGACGAGTGCGGGCGGACGGACTGGTTCATCAGGCATCTCTATCAGCCGAAAGGCTTTTTCACCGCGCCTTATGAAACGCAAAGCAGTCTGCGGGAGAGGCTTTCCCGGATGTATCAGAACGCCGAGGTCTCAGCTGTTGAGGGAATTGGCTGTTTCCGGTGCGGGAAGTGAGAAATGGGCATGTTTGGGAGAATCATCCTTGAGATCCTGATCCTGTGGGTATGCTACGCGGCCTACATGGCTGTTCTTGTGCACAAACGCGGCCCCGTGGGCGGCATCTTCTTCTATCCGCAGGCGATGATTGACCGGGTCAAGGCCCTGGGCCTGATTACCGAAGCGGAATTCCGGAAAAGAAAGCGGTTTGCCTACATCCTGCTCATCGCATGGATACTGGTAATCCCCGGCGTCATGATCCTTTGGATCAACGGCGCGAGGAGCTGGTGGGACTGCTGCCGGCAGTTTTATGCGCTGTTCCTCGGCGCGGAATTCTTTGACTGGCTGTTCATCGACACCATCTGGGTGGCCCTGTCCGACTGGTGGCTGATCCCCGGCACGGAAGATCTGAATGATACCTGGCACAGCGTCCATGTGAAGCAATGGAAAATGCTGCAGCTGATTCCGTTCTCGGTACCGCTGGCGG
Source organism: uncultured Eubacteriales bacterium (assembly GCA_902801765.1). Classification (GTDB taxonomy): domain Bacteria; phylum Bacillota; class Clostridia; order Christensenellales; family Aristaeellaceae; genus RUG563. The sequence goes on along the minus strand of CADCJO010000008.1, from coordinate 42,683 downwards.
CGTTGGTGGGCGGATTATACTGGCTGATCGGAAGAATGATGTAATGCTGATTTGGGAAAAGAGGAGGTCTGCAGCATGATCACGACGCTGGCTGCCCTTGCAGCCGTTTGTCTCCTCTCGCTGGCGTTCATTCTGATCATTCCGCATTTTGCGGCCACAAAGGCGCTCATGCGCTTTCTGCCGCGGGACATCCGGGAGGCGGCGAAAGAGCATCCCGATCCGCCTGTCGGCAGACAGATGATCGGTTATCTGCTCACGGCTCTTGCGGCGGCGGGATACGCGGGTGTGCTTTTCTTTCTCGGTGCGGATGGTCTCAGGCGCGGTTACGGCTTCTGGCTGCTGTTCGGCCGGTACATGCTGTTTCTGTACGGCTACAAGCTGTTCGATATTCTGGTGCAGGATCAGTACATCGTGATCACCAGAAAGTATTTTGTGCAATTCTACCCGGAGACAAGGGGCTGCAAAAGCTGGGATGACCGCAGCTTCAACATAAAAAACCAGATAATCCGACTGATCGCGTTTCCGTTAGTGTGCGCGCTGATGGCGTGGATCACGCTGATAATCAGGGGGGGTGAATGGATGAACTGGCCGAGAATCATCCTGGACGGACTGGCAATGTCCCTGCTGTTCAACGCAGTGGCGGGACTTGGCTTCCTGCTGGTGCCGCAGGCGTACAGCACCATGTTCCCGAAGGAAATCAGACAGGCCGCGGCTCCTTTTGTTGAGAAGAAGGATGTCCGCACCATGAAGCTGATCCTGTATCCGCTGTATCTTGTGCTGCTTGTCTATTGGGCGGTCAGCGCGCATTTTGCGGGAATGACCGGCTTCTGGAACCTGTTCTGGGCGGGCTATGTGGAAATGACCATGGTGAGCCTGTCCGATTTCCTGATCCTCGACTGCTGGCTTCCGCCGAAGGCCAAACCCTTCATCAAAGGCGCGGAGCACTGCAAGGCGTGGAAACGTTGGGAGTGGCTGAAAACGCTGGCCATCCCGGAGCACGGACTGCTGTGGACGCTGATCGTCTGTCCCGTTGCGGGGCTGGCGGTGGCGGGACTGAACATGCTGTTCTGACGGTGAATGAAACATTTGGAGGATACGGGCGATGCACAGCTACTACGCGGAAAACAAAGAAAAGCTCAAAAAAGGGGATGGAAATATGGGTCTGTTCAAAAAGTTTGTCAGCCAGACAAGGAAACCGGAGGGCTTTCTCGGGAAAGTGATGCTGAGCGGTATGAACTCCGGCCACGCCGTCATGGCCGACTGGGGCTTTTCCCATCTGCCGCCCATCACGCCTGAGAAGGCTGTGGACCTGGGCTGCGGCGGCGGACGCAACGCCGGGGAGCTGCTGAAAAAGTATCCGAAGGCGCATGTGACGGCCATTGACTATTCCGATCTGTCCGTGGAAAAGGCAAAAGCCTTCAATCAGGCGGCCATTGCCGCGGGCCGGTGCGAGGTGCGGCAAGGGGACGTGTCCGACCTTAGGCTTCCGGCCAGTTCCTTCGATTTGGCGACCGCCTTTGAGACGGTTTACTTCTGGCCAGGGCTGGAGAAGTGTTTCGCCCAGGTCGCCCGTATCCTGAAGCCGGGCGGGGTCTTCATGATCTGCAACGAATCGGACGGCGCTGACGATACGGGCAAGAAGTACGAGGGCATCATCGACGGGATGAAATGCTATACGGCGGAGCAAATTGAAGCGGCGCTGAAAGCGGCAGGCTTTTCCAGGGTGAGTCGTGACCATCATCCGTCGAAACCGTGGATCACTGTCATTGCGAGAAAGTAAGGAGGAACCGGTATGAAACCTGATTACAAAAACTGGATGCCCAAGGGCATGGTGTATTCTTTCCTGTTTACGTTCCTTGGATGCACCGTCGCGGCGGCGGCGTTTCAGCTGCTGCCGGGCGGCACGCTGAGAACAGTGCTGACGATTGCATTTGGGGTGATCGCGGTCATCTTCTGCGGGCTGAGCATTTGGGCCATCAGCATGTACCGTGCCTTTGATTACAACGGAAAACGGCAGATGGCCCGACAGATCATCGAGGGCACGGCGTCCTATGTGAGTCTGCCGGAAGGCGGTAAGGTTTTGGACGTGGGCTGCGGCAGCGGCGCGCTGGGGATCGCAGTGGGCAAGCGGAATCCCAAGGCCGAGATCATTGGCATCGACCGCTGGGGCAAGGAATACGCTTCCTTCAGCAAGAGTCTGTGCGAAAGCAACGCCCGGGCCGAGGGGGTCAGCCGGATCACCTTCCGGCAGGGAGACGCCACCCATCTGGATTTCCCGGACGAGACCTTTGACGCCGTGGTGAGCAATTATGTTTACCACAATATCCCCGGCGATCGGCAAAAGTACTTGCTGGAAACCCTGCGCACGCTGAAAAAAGGCGGAACCTTCGCCCTGCACGACATCTTCTCCAAATCCAAGTACGGCGATATGCAGGCCTTTGTGAAGAAGCTCCGTGACATGGGCTTCCGGCACGTGGAGCTCATCGACACGACGGACGGCAGATTCATGAAGAAGTCCGAAGCCGCTTGGATGGCGCTGAGCGGCTCCGCGCTGCTGACCGGCAGAAAGTGACTATCATCTGAAAACAGCCTGTCTGCCTGATTCCGGAGGAAGAACCGATGAAATACCATATTGAGAAAAACACCGTACAGGAGACCCTGGTGATCCCTCTCTTTGGCCGGCTGGTCTGTTCCGAGCGCTTTCCGCAATTGTTTTCCGATCCGGAGGCAAAACGCATCTGCGATTCCCTGGACTATGACTTCGCGGAGAAGCGCAAAAAGATGGAATCCGTCTTCGGTCTGTTCGGAGCGCTGGAGGTAGCGCAGCGCCAATATGACCTCCGGTGTGAAGTGGAGGCATATCTTCAGGACCACCCCAAAGCTGCCGTGGTTAACCTGGGCTGCGGGCTGGACGACACCTTCCGGAAATGCGACAACGGGCGCTGCCATGGTTACAACATCGACCTGCCGGACGTCATTGCCGTGCGGAGCGAGCTGCTGCCCGCCGGAGAGCGGGAGCGGAACATCGCCTGCGACCTCAATGACCCGCGCTGGATGGATGCCGTGGACGCTTCCGGCGGTGCTGTATTCTTCGCGGCAGGCGTATTCTATTATTTCAGAACGGAGGATGTCAAAAACCTGTTTTCCCGCATGGCGAAACGCTTTCCCGGCTCCGTCATTGCCTTTGATTCCTGCAACCGGCGCGGCGCGAAGATGATGCGTTCCACCTGGCTGAAGGAAGCAGGGATTACAGACGTAAGCGCGTTCTTCTCGCTGGAGGATGAACGGGAGCTGGAAGGCTGGAGCAGCCAGTTCGCTTCCGTCACCGCCAAAAGCTATATGCGGGGCTACCGTGACATTTACGATCATGTCAGTCCGCTGCACAAACTGATGATCCGGTTCTGCGATCGTCTTGTCAGGATGAAGATCGTGAAGATCACATTCCGGGAAGAGGCGTGAAAGCGGAAGTCATGCTTTTCAGTCCTATGAGGGGGTAACCGGCGGGATGATGCAAACCCGCCTGATCAAGGAGACTGTCTGATATGAAATACGCCGGTATGCCTATGGGCATGTGGATCCTGTTCCGGAAATCTTTTCGGAATCATCTTGTATCCGTGCTTGGCCTCACCGAAACAGAAGCTGCGCGGGCAACAACAGCTGCGAAACCTAAGTACAGGGAGATCATCGCAAAACTCCCGGAGTTTGAGAATGCTGACCGCTTCAAGATGAACATCGTCAACTGCGCCATGCTCTCAGCTTTTGTGCTCTCTATGAAGGAGCGGCCGTCCGTTGAGCAGCTGACGGAATACTATGCGAAATCCATGATGACCGCGCCTATGCGGTGGTTCTGCCGGATGATGGGAAAGAAGAAGTTCAGCGAACAGGACGTTCAGGGCATGAAGGCCACGGCAGCACTGAAAGCGGCAGACAGGAATCCCTATTCCTGGAACATGGAATTCCTTCCCTATGTGGACGGCAGCGGCTACGAAGCCCGTTTCACCAGATGCGGCATCTGCACGCTGATGAAGGATCTGGGCTTGTATGATCTTGTCCCCGCCATGTGCCATCTGGACTACACCATGGCTGAAGCAGGCGGAGCCTGCGATTTCGTTCGGAAATACACGCTGGCTTCCGGCGGATCATACTGTGACTGCGGATATAAGAAGAAATCGTGATAATGCCTTGACAACTCATTTGAAACATGCTATTATATCAATGTTAGAAAAGACTAACTAATGCCGCTGCGCATCATGAACTCCTCAAATGCCTTAACGGCTTTTCTTTAGGGCAATGATTAGATTTGACTAACTAATAAACAGACACTGTTTGAGGGAGGCTGAAATGTCCAACGAAATTCTGATTCGCTGCTGTGCTCCGACCATGGCCTGCCTGAAAACCGGGAATATGTTCACCTGCGCTTTTGACAGCCGGAAACAAATGACCAAAGAACTGCGGCAGCTGAACCAGCGGCTGAGCCATAAGGGTCTTCGCATTCTGCCCCTGAGATGGCGTGATGGAAAGGCGCTGCTGTATCTGTACCGGCCGAAACTGCTGGAGCGCGATCTGCGCGACCCCCTGTCCCGAAAGCTTCTGTCAGAATGCGGATACACGTGTGAGGGCGCCAGCGTTTGTCTCGTCAGGCTGATTTCACGTCTGCGCACGGAGGAAGACTTCCCCCACGAAGTGGGGCTGTTCCTGGGCTATCCCCCGGCTGATGTGGATGGATTCATGCACCGGAAGGATGAATGCAAGCTCAGCGGGCTGTGGAAAGTCTATGACGATGTGGAAAGCGCGATCCGTCAGTTCTCCCGCTGCAGGCACTGTACGGAGGTGTATCTTGACTGTCTGTCCCGCGGTTTTTCCCTGGAGAAACTGGCGGTGGCCAAATAACCATGCTATTCATGACCCCGCAAGGGATTGGAATAGACCACAAAAGAAAGGATGGTATTCTCATGAGCAAAGTTGCGGTAATCTTCTGGAGCGGAACCGGCAACACGGAGGCTATGGCGCAGGCCGTGGCGGAAGGCGTGAAGGCGGCTGGGGCGGAGGCCGATCTGCTGACCTGCACGGAGGTGAATGGCGTGGAAGCCTATGACGCTGTGGCGCTGGGCTGCCCGGCCATGGGCGCGGAAGAACTGGAGGACGGCGAATTCCTCCCGATGCTGGAGAGCATCGAAGCGGCGCTGGCCGGCAAAAAGACTGCCCTGTTCGGCTCCTACGGCTGGGGCGACGGTGAATGGATGCGCTCCTGGGAGGCGCGCTGCGCGGAAAAGGGCATCACCCTGGCCGCGGACAGCGTAACGGTGAATGAAGCGCCGGATGAGGATGGCCTGACTGCCTGCAAGGCGCTGGGCGCGGCGCTCGCGTAACAGAACACAGAACAGCATAAAGGAGGTTCCGTTATGAAAAAATTTCGCTCGATAACCGCATTCGTGATTGCGCTTTGTCTTGCGCTGTCCGTATGCTGCGCACTCGCTGATCAGACCCTGGAGGGTGACGCCAATGTGGATCAGCGCAATTACCCCTCCACCGCGCCTTTCATTCATCCCCCGTTTTACAATGTCAGGCTGACGGTTGAAGTGGATGACAGCGGCGTCATCACCGCCGTAAAGGATAACGGCACCGGCGGACCAGGCTCTGTGCAGGAGGGCAATGAAGAATTTTGGGCAAACAAGAACAAACCTTATTTCGACGCGGCTGTGAATGCAGGCCTGCTGGACAGTTTTGTCGGGAAGAGCAGAGATGAAGTGGCTGCCATGGACATGACCCCCGGCGGCGCTGATGCCGTTTCCGGCGCGACCATGGTCAGCGCAGCCGCCCAGGAAGCCGTGCTAAACGCCTTTGACGGCAAGACTGGCAAGACCTTCCTGGAAGTGGAAGGCTCCGCGCTGCCGGTGGAATCTGTTGACGGCGGTTTGGTGACCTTGGCCAATGCCCTGCCCGAAGACTTCGATCTCCAGGTGCTGGACATCCGCTGGGGTGTGCGCAATGAAGAAGTCGTGCCCATGGACAGCTATACCGTGGAGATCGCGGACGGCAATGTGACGATCAGCTTCCAGGATGCCGCCAGCCTGAAACCCGGATACTACTATGTGAACGTGGTGGACGCCAGCGGCAAGTACCGCGCCCCGTCCTTCGAGGGCGGCCCCGCCGCGGCGCAGGCTCCGTACTTCATCATTGACAGCGGCCTGACTGCTGAAGATATCACCTTTGACGGAAAGGGTATTGTGCTGGCTTCGGGCTCCATGACCGATTACCTGGCCAATATCCAGCACGTTCAGATTCTGGCTGAAGGCGCGGAAAAGCCTGTTGAGCAGGAAATCGTGGGCCATCATGGCACGGTTGGGAACTTTATCGCCCTGGATGAAAACGGCATGCTGAACGCGGACGGCGTGGTTAAAGCCCGCAACGGCAGTGAGAGTCCCCTGTTTGAAGCGGGAAAACAGTACACGGTCACAATCGCGGCTTTCGGTTATCCCGAGTTGGCCTTCCCCTATGTCAAAGTTGACGAAGCTGCGGAAGCTGCTGACCTGCTGAAAGCGGTCAAAGGCACTTATGTGCCGCTGTTTCCTGTGATCACGGACCCGAAGTACGATGCGCTCTGGCTTGACCCCTGCGCGGCGATCCTGGGCGAAGAGACGGCCCCCGCCATGGCGGAGATGCTGAAAGCGGCATGCAACGGCACCATCTACGGACAGGAGGCGGTTGACGCCTTCGGTGACGGCTCCAACGGCGCACAGTTTGACTGCCTCTTTATCAATGGCGTAAATAATATCACCTTTGACGGCACGAGCATCAGCGGTGTGGACGAAAGCGGCAATCAGATTTTCAGCCATGAATACGCCTACGCCGGAAAGCTGTCCCTGGCCGGCATGATGGAGGGCTTTCTCTACGAAACCTCTGACGAGGACGCAGGTGAGTTCAGATATTTCTACATGATGCCCGACACGCCCGCTTCCACCTATCATCTGGAGTTCCGCTACGGCGGCAATGTGGATGATCTGGCTGCATACAACGCAGGCCCCTATGCCTACTGGCTGGCGGCGGGCTTCCCGGCGGACGCGGATGAAGCGATGACTGAAAATGTGATTGATCTGTTTGTCCTGGAGAACATGGACTATACCGCGCATACGCCGGAAGCCCTTGCGCAGCTGAATGATCTTGGCTTTGTCGGCACATGGCAGGCGGATATGAGTCCCTTTGGGGAGGAATATGCTTCTGTTGACTTGTCCATGACCATCGATGAAAACGGCCATGGCGTCACGATGATGAACGGTGTACAGACCGCTGACTTTGAGGCTTTTGCGGCAGACACGGGCGATAAGGGCGACGGCAAGGGACTGTATGTGGCTTATAGCAATATGGAAGGGGAAGCGGAATCCGCGCCTTACGCCTTCACCACGAATGAAAGCGGACAGCTTGTTCTGACGCTGACGGCTGACGATGGCGTCATCAGCTGGGTCAAACAGGACGCGGCTGCTGCAGTGATCGAGATTGCCACCGCCGAGGAACTGGCTGCTGTCAACCAGAATCTTTCCGGGAATTATGTATTGACCGCCGACATTGATCTGAACGGCTGCGAATGGGCGCCGCTGGGCGTTTTTATGCCCGGTTCTGATGAAAATGGGCAGCCCACCGAATTCCCGGATCTGAACTGTGCCTTTACGGGAACCTTTGACGGAAACGGCCACACCATCAGCAATTTCACCATTTCTCAGGGTGAATCCTATACGGCCGGTCTGTTCGGCTGCCTGGCCAATGCTTCCGTCTCCAATCTGACGGTGAAGGATGTTTCGGCAGAAGGTTTCCTGATGGTCTCCGACGTGGTGGGGTATGCTTTCATGTCTTCCATTTCCGGAGTGAAGCTGGAAAATGGCGTGATCCATGTGGTTCCCAATGAGATGAGTGAGGAAGGCATGTTCGGTGGCATCGTTGGAGCGTCCATGGGCAGTGTGATTACGGATTGCGAAGCTCAGGTGAATATCACCATCGAAGAAGGAAAAACAGCCAACGTGGGTATTGTCGGCGGCGGGTGGCAGAACACCAGCGCCGCGAACTGCATCGGGCATGGCAGTATTCAAGTCGGCAGCAACTGTTATGGTATCGGCGGCGTTTCCGGCTGCGGGTTTGGCTCTGAATTTTTTAAGGACTGCACGGCAGAGGATGTAAAGATCACGGTGGGTGACAATTGCTCCTACATTGGCGGAATCACCGGATACTGCGGCGGCTATGAGCCGGCGGAGCTGGGCGTTCCGGTCACGAAGGTAACAAACTGCCGCACGAAGAATGTGACGATCACGACGGGAGAAGGCGCGGAGTATGTCGGGGATTTCGTCGGAGGCGGGTTCCTGTCGGACGAGATGATCGTCTATGGCCCTCCTTTCGATCAGCCGACAAACTATGAACTGGTGGACTGCGCAGCGGAATAAACCGTACCGTATAGCGGCGGCAGTGGTCTTTGCTGAGACTGCTGCCGCCTTTGTCCGGTATATGGAAAGCGAGGGATATCCATTGAAAGAGAAGAAACAGGGCAAGTCGCCGACGGCCTTTGGGCGTCTGATGGAATACGCGGGCCGTTTTAAGTCGCTGACATACCTGTCGCTGATCCTGTCCGCGCTGAGCAGCGTGCTGGCCCTGCTGCCCTTCGTCTTCATCTGGCGCATCATCCGGGAGGTGCTGGAGGTACAGCCGGACTTTTCCCGGGCGACGGACATCGTGCGCAACGGGTGGATGGCCGTGGTTTTCGCCGTCCTGGCCTGGCTTGTCTATGTAGGCGCTCTGGTCTGCTCCCACGGCAGCGCGTTCCGCACGGCGGCCAATATGAAAAAGACGCTGATGCGCCACATCGCCCGCCTGCCTATTGGCTTTGCGGACGAGATGGGTTCCGGCAAGGTGCGCCGGACCGTGACCGAGGTGACCGGCTCCACCGAAACGCTGCTGGCCCATAACCTGCCGGACATGGCGGGCGCGATCACGATGCCGGTCTGCATGGTGGCCATGCTGTTTTTGTATGACTGGCGGTACGGTGTCGCCTGCCTGATCCCGGTGGCGCTGAGCTTCGCCGTGATGATGCGCATGGAGGGCCCGGCCATGCAGGAGGACATGCGGCAGTACCAGAATGCCCTGGAACGCATGAGCAACGAGGCTGTGGAGTATGTGCGGGGCATTCCGGTGGTCAAGACCTTCGGGCAGACGGTGTTTTCCTTCCACCGGTTCAAGGCATCCATCGACGATTACCGGGATTTCTGCATGCACTACACCCGCATGATGCGTCCATCCATGGTGGGATACACCGTGCTGATCCACAGCGCGTTCGTCTTCATCCTGGGTCTGACGCTGCTGCTGATCCGCGGGGATAATTACCGGATGGATATCCTGCTGAACTTCCTGTTCTACGTCATCTTCACGCCCGCCATTGCCACGGCCATGACGAAAGTGATGTTCATGAGCGAAAACAACATGAAGGTCAAGGACGCGATCGCCCGGACGGACACGATTCTCAGTATCCAGCCGCTGCCGGAGCCAAAGCGTGCACTGGAGCCTCGCGGCGCGTCGGTGGAACTGCAGGATGTGACTTACCGTTACACGCTTGACGCGACCGCCGCGGTTTCCCATCTGTCCCTGAAAGCGGACAAGAATGAGATCGTGGCCATCGTCGGCCCCTCCGGCAGCGGAAAAACCACCGTGGCCGGGCTGATCTCCCGTTTCTTCGATCCGCAGGAAGGTCGGGTGCTCATCGGCGGCGTGGATGCCCGTCAGATTTCCAAGGAAACGCTGATGCGGCGCGTGGCTTATGTCTTCCAGGACAGCCGCCTGCTCAAACGTTCCATCGCGGACAATCTGCGCATCGCAAAACCTGACGCCACCGAAGGCGAAATGATGGAAGCGCTTCAAAAAGCCCAGTGTATGGACATCATCGGGCGTTTGCCGGAAGGACTCAACACAGTATTGGGGAGCAAAGGCACTTATCTCTCCGGCGGCGAGCAGCAGCGTATCGCCATTGCCCGGGCTATGCTGAAGAATGCCGACGTGGTGATTCTGGACGAGGCCAGCGCCTTTGCTGACCCGGAATGCGAAGCGCAGGTGCAGCTGGCCTTCCAGGAAATGGCCAGGGAACGGACGGTGCTCATGATCGCCCACCGCCTGTCCACGATCCGCAATGCTGACCGGATCTATGTGCTGAAGGACGGCCGGGTGGAAGAACAGGGAAAACACGACGAGCTTCTTCAAAAGAACGGACTCTACGCAGCTATGTGGGCGGAATACCAGAAGGCTGTCAATTGGAAAGTAGGTGAAACGGCATGAAGCGGTATCTGATGAAACGGTTTGCGCTGACGGAAAAAGGCGCGGCGGATATGCTCAAAGCGATTTTGGCGGTCACTGCCGCGAACATCGCTCTGATGACGCCCGTCTGGCTGCTGTTCGCGTTTACCGGGGATTACCTGTCCGGTACAGCCGCCGGACGGTGGGCGTATTATCTGCTCTTTGCGGCGGCCTGCCTGGTGCTGATCTTCCTCCCGAATGTCTGGCAGTACAACGCCACGTTCTTCGCGACCTATGTGGAATCCGGCAAGCGCCGCGTTTCCCTGGCGGAAAAGCTGCGGAAGCTGCCGCTGTCCTTCTTCGGAAAGAAGGATCTGGCGGACCTGACCAACACCATTATGGCGGACGCCGAAACTCTGGAGCACGCCTCTTCTCACCAGATCCCGCAGTTCTACAGCAGCCTGATCTCCACTGTGCTGATCTGTGTCGGCCTGTTCTTCTACAAATGGGAAATGGCTCTAGCGGCTGTGTGGCCGATCCCCATCGCCATCTTTATCGTGGCGGCATCCAAAAAGGTGCAGCAGCATTTCATCCGTAGGCAGTCCGAATCCAAGGTGAGCCTGAACGACGCTGTCCAGGAGTTTATCGAGACATCCCGCGATCTGAAAAGCTGCAACGCGGAGGACGCTTATCTGACCGAACTGGACGGCAAAATCGACGATGTGGAAAAGAAAGCCATCGGCGCGGAGCTGGGCCAGGCGGCCTTCATCGTTTCTGCCCAACTGATCCTGAAAATCGGCGTCGGCACGGTGGCCGTGGCCGGCAGCGCACTGCTTTTGCAGGGGCGGCTGAATGTGATGGAGTTCTTCTCCTTCCTGCTGGTAGCTTCCCGCCTGTATGAGCCCATGAGCGGCAACCTCATTAACCTGGGTATGCTGAACCTGCTGACCGTCCCGGTGGAGCGGATGAATGAGATCACGAATTGCCCGGCCCAGACGGGAATGACGAACTTCCATCCAAATGGATATGACATCTGCTTTGAAAATGTCGGATTCTCCTATGATCATGAGAAAACCGTTCTTCGGGATGTGACCTTTACCGCAAAGCAGGGCCAGGTCACGGCACTGGTCGGCCCGTCCGGGGGTGGAAAAACTACCGTTTCCCGCCTGGCGGCGCGGTTCTGGGATGTCAGCCACGGTCGGATCACGGTGGGCGGGCAGGACATTTCCGGCATCGATCCGGAAACGCTGCTGGGCGTCTATTCTATCGTTTTCCAGGATGTGACGCTGTTCAATAACAGCATTCTGGAAAACATCCGCGTCGGGAAAAAGGACGCCACGGATGAGGAAGTGCTGGCAGCGGCCAAACTTGCGAACTGCGACGAATTCGCGCTAAAGCTGCCGCAGGGATATAATACAGTCACCGGAGAAAACGGCAGTGAGCTGTCCGGCGGCGAGCGCCAGCGAATCTCCATTGCCCGGGCCTTCCTGAAGGATGCGCCGATCATTCTGCTGGATGAGGCCAGCGCCAGTCTGGATGTGGAAAATGAAACGGTCATTCAGGAGGCACTTTCCCGCCTGATTCGGAACAAAACCGTCTTGGTCATCGCCCACCGGATGCGTACTGTCAGTGGCGCAGACAAGATTGTTGTGCTGTCCGATGGAAGGATTGCTGAAGAGGGCAGCCCCAAGGATTTGCTTGCTCAAGAGGACAGCACATTCCACCGTATGGCGCAGGTGCAGACTGCCAGCGCAGAGTGGAGTATCTAAAGCGGAACAATGCATATAGAATAGCGGCAATGCTCCGACGTACCGCATTACGCTGTTTGACGATGCCCCAGCCCTGGTATGGGACTTTCATTCCTTGATGCTGGCGATCACGCTGGTATTCAGCTTCATGCTCACCGATCAGGATAATCCGCTGCACATCTGCAAAAACTGCGGCAAGATATTCATCGCTGATCATACAAACACGAACTTCTGCTCTCCTGAATGCAAGAGTCAATACCGTGCGTAGAAAAAGCAAGAAAAGAAATAACGGCAAAAAGAAAGGCAGCCTATCGAATGACAGGCTGTCTTTCTGTGATAACTCATTCAAATATGATTTCTGCCAGGATGATTTCCTCTGCGCTGTGCTTGATTTCGTTCATCCTTCCGACCCAGCCGAGCTGATCCCGCGCCTTCATAGCCTCTGTAACACCCTGGGCCTTTGCCATCTGTGGAACCATTATGCTGAGACGCTCATTGCAGGTACGCTCCACCTCAGCCAGATGTTCATGCAGTTTGCCGGAAAGGATGAGCCGGGTATAGAGCCCGGGACGGTGCTCCTTCAGATACGCTTTCCGCATCCTGCCATATTTCCCAATGGGATAAGCAGGCGCATCCGGTAAAGAGATGTCAGGGATGAGATAGTCGCCCACCTGGGTATAGGTTCCGCCGTTCTGTTCAAAGATACTCTTCATTTTCACGCCCTCCTGTGGTATGATTAGCCTATCAAGGCTCTGTGATGGGATTCGCATAGCCGCGAAGCCCTTCCTGCCACAGATGAGCCTGTCCAGCTATGCTGTATTGAGCGAAGTCTTACTTCACCCTTTACAGCATACATCTTGTTAAGAATTTAAAAGAGGGACAGCATCACAGCAGGAATTTTTCTGTTCATGTCGAATGATAATAAGATACGTGTTTCGACTCAATCTGCCGCGAGGAGGTATGCTTATGCGCGATATGGTGCTGGTGCTGAATTATGACAATTTTGCCAGCCGCGCCGTTACGCGAAAGCTGCGTTCAGAACGCATCTTCTGTAAGGTCGTGCCGGGAGATATTTCCCTGCAGGATATTCAGGCCCAGGAACCCCTGGGATTATTGCTGGCGGGCGGCGTGTCGGGGCACACGCCATCCGGTATGGACGCGGGCATCCCTTCCGCGGGCATCCCCACGCTGGCTCTGGGCGACGCCGCGGGTCTGCTGATAGAACGCCTGGGCGGCGAGGTGGGCGAGCCTGTGCTGCAAGGCGCGGTGATGGAACTGCGCTATCAGGAATCGGATCTGCTGCGGGATGTGGAAAACGGCGAACGCCTGCTGCCCTGCGCGCGGGAGATGCGGCTGCCGAAGGAGGTCAAGCCGCTGTGCACCGCCCAGGAAACCGTGATCGGCTTCGCCCACGAAAGCCTGCCTCTGTATGGAATGCAGATCGAGGTGGAGCAGAACGACCCGGAAGGCGCGATGATCCTGCGCAATTTCGCGTTCAACATCTGCGGCTGCACCGCCTGGTGGGACGAGGATGCCTTCGTCAGCCGCGCGATCGAGGAAATCAACCGCCTTGTCGGCGACGGCCGCGCCGTATGCGCCATGACCGGCGGGCTGAACAGCGGTGTGAGCGCCATGCTGGCATACAAAGCCCTGGGCGACAGGCTCAAGTGCATTTTTGTGGACACCGGCCTGCTCCGCGAACGGGAGGCAGACGAGTTTATCGCATACTACCGGGATCAGATCGGGATGGATATTACCCGTATTAACGCGGGGGATCGTTTTTTGAACGCTTTGCAGGGCGTGACCGACGCGAATGAAAAGCGCCGGGTGATCGGAGAAACGATCCGCGGTATCCTGCGGGAAGAGGAAACAAAACTGGGCGACTTCCAAGCCGTTATTCGCGGCGTCAGTTGCAGCGACATGATGTTCGGCAGCGCGCCTTCCGCGCAGACCGACGGCAAAGCGCCTCTTTCCATTGAGCCGGTGCGTGATCTGTTCAAAGAGGAAATCCGTTCCATTGCCGATTTTCTGGGTATGCCGCAGGGAATCGTTTCCCAGCAGCCCTTCCCCGGCAGCGGTCTGGCCCTGCGCATCCTGGGCGAAGTGACGGAGGATCGGCTGCGCACCCTGCGCGCCGCCGACGCCATTTTCAGGGGAGAGCTGGTACGTTCCAGCGCCGCCAAGCGGCTTTGGCAGTTCTTTGCCGTGCTGCTTCCTCTGCCGGACAGTCGGCGCGAATGCGCCATCTGTCTCCGCGCCGTCCAGGCGAGCGACCGCAGCCAGGCTTATGCCGCCCGCCTGCCCTACGACGTGATGGAAAACGTGGTCGATTTGATTCAGCGCGACCTGCCCCAGGTGCGCCGCGTGGTGTATGACCTGACGCCCAGCGCGAACTATTCCGGCGTGGAGTGGCAGTGAGGGAAGAGGGATTAGGGATGACTGTTTCCTGTTGATGATCAAAACCTGATCCTTTTTCATGATACAAAGCAAACACTTTACATAAAAACAAGGGGAAATGCTCATGCGAATCACCCATCCGCAAGCGCCTTTTCAGGGCGTGCCGCCTGAAAACGTATTTTTTGTGTCAAACGACCAGTCCATCCAGCTGGGCACCGGCTATGTGATGCAGTTCTTCCAGGGCCAATTGTATCCCGAGCGGCCCAACCATATCTTTATGCAGATCGACTGCCAGCCCACGGGCCGCGCCCTGCTGTTCGGCGCGCTGCTGGCGAGAGCGGAGCAATTGAAGGCACAGTTTCCCGAGCTGCCTGCCCGGCTCTACACGCAGGTGGACCCGAAGGATCAGGAACTGCTGAAGTTCTATGAATCCTGCGGGCTGCGCAACGACGACGGCGAGGATATGTACCGCTTCCTTCCTCCCGCCGGCATTCCCCAGGCGCCCATGGGGATGGTCTTTGCCTCCGTCCCTTTGCAGGACGAGGCCAGCCAGAACGCTTTCCTTTCCCGGATCAACCTGCACCGTATCCAGCCCATCACCCGGGATTACCTGCAATTGTGGCAGCAGCAGCAGCACTTCATGGCCCTGGGCTTCTACCGCGACGGCCAGCCCCTGTGCGAAGCCGTGGTGACCGGCGCGGGCAGCAGCGCAACTCTGCTCATGATTTACACCCGCTCGGATTCCCGCCGCCAGGGCATGGCGAAGAACCTGCTGGGGGCGGCCTGCGCCCTGCTGCGGCAGCGGGGCGTAAACACCATGTACACCCACGTTTTCCGCCGCAACGTGCCCCAGATGGCGCTGATGAAGCATCTGAACGGCGCGTTCGTGCGCACGGTGACCGCCCTGCCGGGCGTGGATCTGTAAACCCAAGCTGAAACTTGACAGGACAGAAAGTTTGTCTTATAATACTTTTGGTGCTTGAACCGGCCCGGGATGAAGTTTCCCCGACCGGTGATTCTTTTTGGAGGGGATGAATTGATGCAGGATTATATTTTGAGCTGCTGCTCTACCGCCGACCTGAGCGCGGAACATTTTGAAAAACGCGGCATTCAATATGTTTGCTTCCACTTCACACTGGACGGCAAGCCTTATGAGGACGACCTGGGCAAAAGCATTCCCTTTGCCGATTTTTATAAAGCCATGCAGAACGGCGCGGACACCCGTACCTCTCAGGTCAACGAAGGCGAATACATTGATTATTTCACGCCGTTCCTGGAGGCGGGAAAGGACATCCTGCACGTGTGCCTGTCCAGCGGCCTTTCCGGCGCTTACAATTCCGCCGCGCTGGCCCGGGATACGCTGAAAGAAAAGTATCCGGACCGGAAAATCTACGTGGTGGATTCCCTGGGCGCTTCCTCTGGGTACGGCCTGCTGATGGAAACCCTGGCCGATTTCCGTGACGGCGGCATGGACATTGATCATCTGCACGAATGGGTGGAGGCACATAAACTGGAGCTGCATCACTGGTTCTTTTCCACCGACCTGACCTTCTACGTCAAAGGCGGACGCATCTCCAAGGCCGCGGGCTGGTTCGGCACCGCCCTGAGCATTTGCCCCCTGCTGAACATGGACAACCTGGGCCGCCTGATTCCCCGGGAAAAAATCCGCACCAAGAAAAAGGTCATCGCCCGCATCGTGGAGCAGATGAAGCTGCACGCCAAGAACGGCACAGACTACAACGGCAAGTGCTTCATTTCCAACTCCGCCTGCCAGGAGGACGCGGAAGAAGTGGCCCGGCTGGTGGAAGCCGCCTTCCCCAAGCTGAACGGCAAGGTGCTGATCAATTCCATCGGCACCGTCATCGGCAGCCATACCGGCCCCGGCACCGTGGCCCTGTTCTTCTGGGGCGACGAAAGAAAAGACTGATGATTTCACTGGAGGAACGGGCTTCGTTTCTCCGGTGTTTTCTTTTCAGAGCGGCAGGATTTGCCGACCTCCGCGTGGAATAATGGATGATAAAAATCAGGAAAGCGAGACAGAAACATGGCTGACCAAATGATCCCCGACAGCCAGCTGCGGGAAACCTTTTTATCCAAAGAAGACATCTATCCCGGCAAAATCATCCGGGTGGAAAAATGGCAAGTGGCGCTGCCCAACGGCGAAACCGCCCTGCGCGAAATCGTGCGCCATAACGGCGCGTCCGCCATCGTGCCGGTGGACGACGCGGGCATGGTGACCATGGTACGCCAGCACCGCGTGGCCATCGACAAATGCACCTGGGAAATCCCGGCGGGCAAGCTGGACACCCCGACCGAAGACCCCTTTGACGCGGCAAAGCGTGAACTGGAAGAAGAAACCGGCCTGCAGGCCGAGCACTGGCAGAAGCTGACCAGCATGTACACCACGCCCGGCTTCTGCAACGAGCGCATTTCCATTTACCTGGCCACCGGCCTGAGCCAGCATCCCTCTCATCCCGATTCCGACGAGTTTCTGCGCATCAAAAAAATCCCCCTGGACGACGCCATCGCCCAGTGCGTATCCGGTGAGATTCAGGACGGGAAAACGCTGGTGGGCCTGCTGCTGGCCCGTCAGGCTTTGTCTGCCCGCGATATGCCGCTGATGGGCGCAGGCGCTTCCGTGCCGCGTTACAATGCCGTATGCGCTCCCCGCGAAACAAAATAACAAACGCTATGAAGAAAGAAAAACAATCCTTCTATTACGTGATTCTGGCCCTGTTTCTTCTGCTCCTCGCGCTCGGCGTGGTGCTGTTCGTCTGCGCCGTGTCCGTGGGCAATTCCCCCTTCTATCTCACGCCCGCCAGAAGCGTATAGGTGAAATCAGAAAGCCCGAATGAAACCCCTCGGTCGGCTGCGCCGACAGCTCCCCGATCAGGGGAGGCGCCCCCGCAGGGGGGCGGAGAGATTTTCACTCATCCTGGGTTCCATGGTCGACTGAACAGCTGTCTATTATGAAGGACAAAAGACGCCGGAGCAAAGGCCCCCACAGCCCTTGCCCCGGCGTTTTATCTGCTGCGTTACAAGCGTCTGTCTCCCCGCAGGATCGCGTACAGCGCTACATCCACGTAGCATCCCTTATTTTTGATGCGCTGGCGGAGTGTGCCCTCATACTGCATGCCAACATGCGCCATCACCTTGCCGGACGCGGGATTGCTGGTTTCATGCTGGGCCTCGATCCGGTTCAGCCCCAATTCCTCAAACCCGAAGCGCACCACCTCGCGCAGGGCTTCGGTCATGATCCCGCGGTTCCAGTAACTGCGGCTGAGGCTGTACCCGACCTCGGCGCTTTTGTAATCCATGTTGATCCACATAAAGCCGATGGTGCCGATCATGCGGCCCGAATCCCGCAGCGTGATAGCGAAGGAGCCGGGCAGCCCGCGGCGGTACTGGCGAATGGCGGCGCGCAGAAACTGGCGGGAATCGCGGATGCTCTGGTGCGCGTCCCACAGCACATGGCGGCTGACTTCCGGGTCTTGAGCGTAAGCAAATAAATCCTCCGCGTCACGCATCCGCATCGGACGCAGAATCAGCCGTTCCGTTTTCAGTACGGGCAAATGGGAAAAAATCCCTTGAAAAAACTCCATGGCGGTTCCTTTTCCTGTGTATGTTATAGCATTTATATTCTTAACACTTTAGAAGATGAATGGTATTATACCTGCTCCATATCGCAGTAAGCGCAGACGTATTTGGTGGGGATGCGTACCAGCTCGCCGTGGCGCATGACCTGGTGCACGGGGTAGAACAGGGGCTCCAGGCCCTGTTCGGTGGAGGAAATGCAGCGGGGATTCTTGCACTTTTTGCCGGTGGTGATCAGCACGCGGCCCGGCTTGGGGGCCAGGCTGACTTCGCCCATCAGCTTCAAAATCAGCGCCATGCGCATGAGTTTGCCGTACATCACCTGCTTGAAATAGCAGGCCCGGGGGTCGGCGTCCACCTTCACGTCGATTTCGTTCACCCGGGGCAGGGGGTGCATCACGATCATGTCGGGCTTCGCCAGGCGCATTTTCTCCTCGTCCAGGATATAGCTGTCCTTGAGGCGCAAATACTCCTCTACGCTGAAAAACCGCTCCTGCTGGATGCGGGTCATGTACAGCGCGTCCAAATCGGGCAGGGCTTCTTCCAGGGATTCCACTTCCTGATACGGTATGCCCGCTTCCGCCAGGTCAGCCACGATGTGGCCCGGCACGCGCAGCTCCCGGGGCGAAATCATGATGAACTCATTGCCGGGATAGCGCGACAGCGCGCCGATCAGGGAATGCACCGTGCGGCCGAAGCGCAGGTCGCCGCACAGGCCGATCTTCAAATGATCCAGTCGTCCCTTTTCCTTTTTCAGGGTCATCAGGTCGGCCAGGGTCTGGGTGGGATGGTGATGCCCGCCGTCGCCCGCGTTGATGACGGGCGTGGTGGCCGCCTGCACCGCCGCCCAGGGCGCGCCCTCCAAGGGATGGCGCATGGCGATGATGTCGGCGTAGCAGCCCACGGTGCGGATGGTGTCCTTCACCGATTCGCCCTTGGCCGCAGAAGAATTGCTGGCCCCGGCAAAGCCGATCACATGCC
This sequence comes from uncultured Eubacteriales bacterium, assembly GCA_902801765.1. Taxonomy (GTDB): domain Bacteria; phylum Bacillota; class Clostridia; order Christensenellales; family Aristaeellaceae; genus RUG563. The sequence continues at coordinate 23,700 of CADCJO010000008.1, read as the reverse complement.
CGCCCAGTTCGTACATAGCCGCCTCAAAGGACAGCCGCGTGCGGGTGGAGGGCTCGAAAAACAAGGTGGCCAGCTTCTTTCCTTCCATGCAATGGGCGTACTTGTCCGGGTTTGACTCAATGTCGGAAGCGGTGGCAAGCAGCGCGTCGATCTCTTCTACGGATAAATCGGTGATGCTCAGCAAATGGCGCATGGGAGAAGGCTCCTTTCAAATCATGTGTCTATTCGGATCAGCTTCGTCAGTTCCTTATTGCGGTATGCCACGTCGTTTCGGACGGTGAACCCCTGGGCTTCCCAGAACGCATTGCCCGCTTCGTTACGGTTGAACACCAGCAAGGCGGCTTTGTTGATGCCCTCAGCTTTCAGCGCGGCCAGGCAGCGGCTGACCAGCTCGGAGCCCAGTCCTTGCCGCCGGTACGCTTCCGCCACGCACATATGATAAATGTATCCGCGCCGCCCGTCCTGGCCGGACAGGATCACCCCCGCCAGCGCGTCCCCGTCCATGGCGACGAAGGATGTCGTGGGGTTGCGGCGCAGCAGCCGTTCGACCCCTTCCCGGGAATCGTCCAGGTTGTTGAAGCCCATGTTTTTGCTGTTCATCCACAAGGCGTACACCGCATCGTAATCCTGAATGGTCATTGCGCGGATGTCCATATGTTCACCTCAAAGACAGCTTATTTCTGCATCCAGCTTTCGTCACTGGGGTTATCGCGGAATTTCTTCAGGCGCTCCACGTCGCCCGGCTGGATGTAGCCTTCCTCCGCCGCCACTTCGATCAGCGCGTCAAAGTTGGACAGGCTGATGTTCTGCACGTTGGCCGCGGCCAGGCGCTCGATGCCCTTCTTCATGCCGTAGGTGAAAATGCTGGCGATGCCCAGCACTTGCGCGCCCGCTTCCCTGAGGGCGTCCACCACCTCGATCACGCTGCCGCCGGTGGAAATCAAGTCCTCCACCACCACCACCTTTTGGCCCGGTTCCAGCTTGCCTTCGATCTGGTTGCCCCGGCCGTGGTCCTTGGCCCCGGAGCGCACATAGCCCATGGGCAGGTTCATCAGGTGCCCGGTGATGGCGGCGTGGGCGATGCCCGCGGTGGAGGTGCCCATCAGCACTTCCGCGTCGGGATAGTAGGTTTCGATCAGCGCTTTCAGGCCCTGCTCCACATGGGTGCGCACCTCCGGCGCGGTGAGGGTCAGGCGGTTGTCGCAGTAAATGGGGCTCTTGATGCCGCTGGCCCAGGTGAAGGGCTCCTCGGGCCGCAGGAACACGGCGCGGATGGACAGCAGGTCATGGGCAATGGTTTGGGCGACGGTGGTCATGGCGTATCTCTCCTTCTATCGTTTCTTGGGGGGTGTTTTCAATCATAAGTCAATGGATGAGGAATGAACATTTCTTATAACCCCTCCGCCCCCAGTGGGGGCACCTCCCCTAATAGGGGAGGCTAATATCGGCTCCCCTATCAGGGGAGCTGTCGGCAAAGCCGACTGAGGGGTTCTCATGAATACTTGCTTCATGACATAAAGAACGCTTTATATCAATCGTCAGCATTACAAAGTGGACAGAATGAGCATACAGGTTTCCGTGATTTTCACATTCTCCTGGTTCAGCAAATCCCGAATTTGCGGAACGGACATTTTGTGGGATTGGATTTCCTCGTAGGCTTCGTCGCAGGGCTTCATTTCGCCCCGGACGGTAACGAACACGGGCACGATCAATTCGTCCGTGATGCCCACGGAATAGCAGGCGGGGGGCAGCACCCGATCCACGGACACCAGCTCCAGACCTGTTTCCTCCTGCAACTCCCGCTTTGCTGCTTCCTCTGGGCTTTCATCCCCGTCAATGACACCGGTGGGGAACTCCCACACGTAATCGTTGACGGCGAAACGGAACTCCCGGCACAGCAGGTAATCCCCATCTTCGAAACGGGCGATGATCTCCACGGCGGTTTTGCGGCTGGCCAGATCGGCGGCGGTTTTCAGGTCGTTCAGGGAAATGACCTCCCAGCACACCGGCTGGCCGTCCGCATCGTAATGCAGCTCGAATTTTTTTAAAAAGCCGCCGCAGACCTGGTTGATACTTTTGAGCGTTTTCATGTTTTTTCCTTTTCGAGTTATTTATATATCGGTTTCAAAAGGTTGCCTAAGGCGGGTAATGGCGTCAACTTAAAGCGAAACAATAACGACCAAGAAGCTTTATAAAGACCAGCTAACAATGTCATCCCGACCGAAGCGGAGGCGAGAGCCGCAGCGTAGTGGAGGGACCTGGGAGCTGGGGATCATGTTGCTTGGTCGAATGCGTTTCTCTTAGGTCCCTCGACTGCGGTTCGCGTCCCGCTCACCTTCGCTCGGGATGACAAAGTATGGAGATTGATGAAAAGTTTCTCACTTGATTTCTTTGCCGCTTTCTCTTAAGTCAACGCCTTTCCCCTCAAGGGAAGGCCTTTGGTATTTCATCCCACAAATTCCTTTACGCACCGGCGATAGGCCGCCACAGGGTCAGCCGCCCGGGTGATAGGCCGGCCCACCACGATGTAATCGCTGCCGCCCAGGCGCGCTTTTTCGGGGGTCATAACGCGGCTCTGGTCATCGGCGGCGCTGTCGGCAAAGCGGATGCCGGGGGTGACGGTGGCGAAGGTGGGGCCGCAGGCTTCCTTCACCAGCGCGGCTTCCAGGGGGGAGCAGACCACTCCGTCCAGCCCGGCGATGAAGGCATTGTAGGCATAGTGCTTCACGGTGTCGGGCATGGCAGCGTTGATGAGCAATTCCTTCCGCATCCGCTCCTCGTTGGTGGAGGTGAGCTGGGTCACGGCCAGGAGCAGGGGGCGCGTGCCGTCCTCCCGGGTCAGGCCTTCGAGCGCAGCGCGCATCATGTCGATGGTGCCCGCGGCGTGCAGGTTCACCATGTCCACATCCAGGCGGGACAGCACCCGCATGGCGGATTTGACGGTGTTGGGAATGTCATGCAGCTTTAAGTCCAGGAAAATCTTGTGGCCCCGGGCCTTGATCTGCCGCACGATGTCGGGGCCTTCGGCGTAGAACAATTCCATGCCGATTTTCACGAAAGGCTTTTCCTCCTGAAACTTGTCCAGGAAAGCGTATACGTCCTGCGCGGAGGGGAAGTCCAGGGCGATGATCACGTCGTGGTTCATGAATGCGCGCCTCCTATGATTTCTTCAAGGGAATTGATTTTGTATTTTTCCATTTCAGCGGGCAGCTGTTCGATGATCTCCTTACAGGCGTAGGGGTTCACCAGGTTCGCCGCGCCCACCTGCACCGCCGTGGCTCCGGCCAGCATCATTTCGATCACGTCCCGGGCGGAGGAAACGCCGCCCATACCCATGAGGGGAATCTTCACCGCCTTGTATACCTGGTACACCATCCGCAGCGCCACCGGGAACACGGCGGGGCCGCTGAGGCCGCCCATGGTGTTGGCCAAAATGGGCCTGCGGGTTTTGAGATCAATGCGCATGCCCAGCAGCGTATTGATGAGCGAAAGCCCGTCCGCGCCCGCGTCCTCGCAGGCCTTGGCGATGGAAACAATGTCCGTTACGTTGGGCGACAGTTTCACGAACACGGGCTTTTTCGTGACGGCCTTCACCGCTTTCGTCACCGCCGCGGCGCTGTCCGCACTGGTGCCGAAGGCCATGCCGCCGCCGTGGACGTTGGGGCAGGAAATGTTCACTTCCAATAATCCCACCTGCTCCTGGGCGTCCAGCAGTTCGCAGGTTTTCACGTATTCCTCGATGGAAAAGCCGCTGACGTTGGCGATGACCGGCTTATGGAAATACTGTTTCATTTCCGGCAGCTCATGGGCGATCACGTGCTCCACGCCGGGGTTTTGCAGGCCCACGGCGTTCAGCATCCCGCCCGGCGTTTCCGCGATGCGGGGGGTGGGGTTGCCGAAGCGAGGGGAAAGGGTGGTGCCCTTAAAGGAGAAGGAGCCCAGCATATTAATATCGTAAAATACGGAAAACTCCTTCCCGTAGCCAAAGCACCCGCTGGCGGGAATCACCGGATTATCCAGCCGCAGCCCGCACAGGTTCACGCTCAGATTCACCATGGCAATTCCTCCTTCCGGAACACCGGCCCGTCCTTGCAGACGCGTTTCGGGCCGCTCTTCGTCTGGATGGAGCAGCCCATGCACGCCCCGAAGCCGCAGGCCATACGCTCCTCCAGGGAGTATTGGCCGCTGGGGCAGCCGCTCTTTTGGTACACCGCCTTCAACATGGGCAGCGGCCCGCAGGCGAAGATATAGCGGTTATCCTTGTCCGCCATCGCGTCGGTGACGAAGCCCTTCACGCCAAAGCTGCCGTCCGCGGTGGTGACGGTTACGGGCACGTCCAAATCCTCAAACTCGTCCAGCAGGAAGATTTCCTCATAGGTGTTGAAGCCCAAAATCACCTGGGGCTGCCTGCCCGCCCGGAGCAGCGCTTTCGTCAGGCCGTACAGGGGCGGCGTGCCCACGCCCCCGCCAATGACCAGGGGGTGATCGCCGCAGGCGTCCACATCGTAGCCGTTGCCCAGGCCGTTCAAAACGTCCAGCACCGCGCCGGTTTCCAGTTTGGACAGCGCTTCCGTGCCCTGGCCGATCACCTTGTAAATCAGGGTCATGCCGTTTTCGTCCCAGTCGCAGATGGAGATGGGGCGGCGGAGATAGAAGCCGGGAAGCTGCACCTGGCAAAACTGCCCCGGCGCTGTAAGCATGGACGTATCCCCCGCCAGGTCCAGCAGGTACACGTTCGGCGCGATCCGGGCGTTTTCGATGATTTGGTATTGCATGGAATGCTCCTTCTGCTTTTATTCCTTGACCGCTATCGCGGTGAATTCCCCGGGCAGCTTTTCGTTTTCCCAGGAGGGATGCTCGTCAAAGCGTTTCAGGGTGAAGCCCACGCTGATGATCCCGTTGATGATTTCGCTGACGGTATATTTCCGGTAGCTGCATTTGGGAATCTGCTTGCGTATTTCCTCCGAATAAAAACGGGCGTGAGCCATTTCCCCTTCAAACACTTCCGTAGAAAAATAGCTCATGGTGGGCTGCTCCAGTTTTAGAGCATCCATGATCTTCGTGAACGGATGAAAGTCGCTGCAAATCATCTTCCCGCCCGGTTTCAGCAGGGCGTACATCATTTTCATAAACGCGTCCAGATCATGGAAATAATGCAGAATGCCGCCTTCCATAAAGACCACGTCGAAGAATCCCCGATATTTTGCCAAATCAATTTCCAGAATGTCGCACACTTCAAAGCCGATGCGGACATGCGCGGCCTGCGCCGTTTCCAGGGCATACCGCTGATTGGCTTCAGAAATATCAAAGATGGTCACGTCAGCGCCAAGCAGGGCCAAGGGAATGGCTTTCTTTCCGCAGGAGCCGCAGATGTTGGCCACCTTCACGCCTTCAAAGCGGTCAAAGTAATCCGCGTACCGCCGAAGCATCGCCCGGGGATTTTCCGCGTCCTCTTTTGCTCTTTCTTCCGGTTTGCCGGCATGCTCCACCCAGAAATTGTACGCGTCAAATTCCCAGGCATTTTTATGCTGCTTCGTGTATTCGTTCACCCATATCCCCCCTTATGCCTCCTTTGGTACTTTCTTGGGCTCCAGGAAAGTACACGTCCCCATGCCCTCACCCCGCGTCAAGGGGTCGCTTTGACCATGGCCCGGCCATTCACGGTTTCAAACCCGAATTGTTCATAGAGGCCATGGGCGTCTTTCGTCAGCAGCAGCCCGCGAAGACCGGCGTATTCCGGCAGGGATACGATATACGAAACCAGCGCTTTCCCGAATCCCCTGCACCGGTAAGCCGGGTCGATGACCACGTCGCACAGATAGTAGGTGGTGGCGTCATCGCTGATGACCCGGGCGAACCCGACCAGCTTCTTTCCCTCGTCAAGATACACGCCATAGCAGGAGGAGTTCCGCATGGATTTTTCGATGGTTTCCAGGGAGCGCGTGTTCGCCCAGTAAGTGGTTTTCAGGAGGGCCGCGACCTCCGCGCTGTCCATCCCGTCCGCCCCGTCAATGATGCGGTAGTTCATTTATCCCCTTATGCCTCCTTTGGTACTTTCCTGGGCTCCAGGAAAGTACACGTCTCTCCCTCGTCCTTACTCCGCGTCGATGGTGGAGATGCCCAGGGTGATTTCCTCCAGCACGTCCAGGAGCACGCGGACGGTGTCCAGGGCGGTGAACATGGTCACGTTGTTTTCGGCGGCGCACTGGCGAATCTGGGCGCCGTCGGATTCGTGGGCGAAGGAGCCGGGGTCGCGGGTGGAGATGACGTAGTTGACGTGGCCGCGCCGCAGGGATTCCAGGATCTCTTCGCTGCCCTGGCTGAGCTTCTTTTTGACCCTGGTGCGGATGCCGTGGCTCTTTAAGAACGCGGCGGTGCCGCTGGTGGCCTCGATATTGAAGCCCAGCTGATAGAAGCGGCGGATGAGGGGCAGGGCTTCTTCCTTGTCCCGGTCAGCGATGGTGACGAAGATGGTGCCGTAGTTGGCCACGTTCATGCCGCTGGACTGCATGGCCTTATAGAGGGCGCGGGTCAGGGATTTATCGTAGCCGATGGCCTCGCCGGTGGACTTCATTTCGGGGGTCAGGTAAGCGTCCATGCCCCGCAGCTTGGAGAAGGAGAAGGCGGGGGCCTTCACGTACCAGCGCTTCTTTTCGGCGGGGTAGAGCACGTCGATGCCCTGGTCATGCAGCGACACGCCCAGCATCACCTTGGTGGCAATGTCGGCCAGGGGCCAGCCGGTGGCTTTGGAGAGGAAGGGCACCGTGCGGGAGGAGCGGGGGTTGACCTCGATGACGTAGACGTTTTCCTGTTTGTCCACAATGAACTGGATGTTGAACAGACCCACGATGCCGATCCCCAGGCCCAGGCGCTGGGTGTATTGCAGCATGGTGTCCTTGGCCTTTTGCGACACGGAGAAGGTGGGGTACACGGAAATGGAGTCGCCGGAATGAACGCCGGTGCGCTCCACGTGCTCCATCACGCCGGGAACGAACACCCTTTCGCCGTCGCAGACCGCGTCCACTTCCAATTCTTTGCCGGTGATGTACTTATCCACCAGCACGGGCTGATCCTCGCTGATGTCCACGGCGGACTGGAGATAGTGGCGCAGGCCGCGTTCGTCGGCCACAATCATCATGGCGCGCCCGCCCAGCACGAAGGAGGGCCGCACCAGCACGGGATAGCCAATCTTCTCAGCCACCTTCACGCCCTCTTCCACCTGGGTCACGGCCTGTCCCGGCGGCTGGGGGATGCCCAATTCCTCCATGATCTTCTCGAAGGAATCCCGGTTCTCGGCCTTGTCGATGGCGTCCACGCCGGTGCCGATGATCTTCACGCCCCGCTTGGCAAGGGGCAGGGCCAGGTTGATGGCGGTCTGCCCGCCCAGGGACACCACCACGCCCTCGGGCTGCTCGAGCTGGACGATGTTCATCACGTCCTCCACGGTCAGCGGTTCAAAGTATAATTTGTCGCTGGTGGTGTAGTCGGTGGACACGGTTTCGGGGTTGTTGTTGATCACGATGGCCTCATAGCCCGCGCTGCGGATGGTCCAGATGGCGTGGACGGTGGAGTAGTCAAATTCCACGCCCTGGCCGATGCGGATGGGGCCGGAGCCCAGCACGATGATCTTTTTCCGGGCGGACACGATGGACTCGTTCTCGTCCTCGTAGGTGGAGTAGAAGTAAGGCACATAGGAAGCAAATTCGCTGGCGCAGGTGTCGATCATCTTGTACACCGGCACGATGCCGAAGTGCTGCCGAAGATTCGCGATTTCCTCTTCCTTCATGCCCCACACGGTGGACAGATACCGATCGGAAATGCCCATGCGCTTGGCTTTGTACAAAGTGTCCCGGTCGCCGGGCCGGGCCTTCAACACCTTTTCAAAGTCCACGATGTTCTTGATCTTTTCCAGGAACAGCAGGTCGATCTGGGTGGCGTTGTAAATCAGTCCCAAGTCAACGCCGTTGCGGATCAGCTGGGCGATGGCGAAGATGCGCTGGTCGCTGCCGTCCTTGATGTAGGTAAGCAGGAAATCATTGGAAGAATCGCGGAACTTGGGGCTGTCGATGTGCCAAGCCCCGGTTTCCAGGGAGCGCAGGGCCTTGAGCAGGCTTTCTTCAATGGTGCGGCCCACGCTCATGACTTCGCCCGTGGCCTTCATCTGGGTGGACAGCTTGTTGCTGGCCCCGTCCAGCTTATCGAAGGGGAAGCGGGCGATCTTGGTGACCACATAATCCAAAGACGGCTCGAAGCAGGCGGGGGTATTCGCCAGCTGAATTTCGTCCAGCCGCAGGCCCACGGCCACCTTGGCGCTGACCCGGGCGATGGGATAGCCCGTAGCCTTGCTGGCCAGGGCGGAGGAACGGCTGACGCGGGGGTTGACCTCGATCAGGTAATACCGGAAGGAATTGGGGTCCAGGGCGAACTGCACGTTGCAGCCGCCCTCCACGCCCAGGGCGCGGATGATTTTCAGCGCGCTGTCCCGCAGCAGCTGATATTCCTTGTTGGTCAGGGTCTGGCTGGGAGCCACCACGATGCTGTCGCCGGTGTGCACGCCCACGGGATCGATGTTTTCCATGTTGCAGATGGCGATGGCGGTGTCGTTGCTGTCCCGCATCACCTCGTACTCGATTTCCTTATAGCCCTTGATGCTCTTTTCCACCAGCACCTGATGCACGGGGCTGAGCTTTAAGGCGTGGGCCGCCAGCTCCCGCATTTCGTTTTCGTCGTCGGCAAAGCCGCCGCCGGTGCCGCCCAGGGTAAACGCGGGGCGCAGCACCACGGGATAGCCGATTTCCTCTGCCGCCTGCAGCGCTTCGTCCAGGCTGTTGGCGATCTTGGAGGGCAGCACCGGTTCGCCCAGGCGCAGGCACAGTTCCTTGAACTTTTCCCGGTCCTCAGCCATGTCAATGGATTCAAAGGGCGTGCCCAAAATCTCTACCTGGCATTCTTCTAAGATGCCCTTCCGGGCCAGCTGCATGGCCAGGTTCAGGCCCGTCTGACCGCCGAGACCCGGCAGGATGGCGTCCGGCCGCTCGTAGCGCAGCAGCTTGGCCACATATTCCAGCGTCAGCGGCTCCATGTACACCTTGTCCGCGATGGTGGTGTCGGTCATGATGGTGGCAGGATTGGAGTTGACCAGGATCACTTCGTATCCTTCCTCCCGCAGCGCCAGGCACGCCTGGGTGCCCGCGTAGTCAAATTCCGCCGCCTGGCCGATCACGATGGGGCCGGAGCCGATCACTAAAATGCGCTGAATGTCTGTCCGCTTGGGCATGGTGTCGTCCTCCCGATTGAACTTAATGTGTGAATTTCTTCGACATAAACAGCAGCAGGGCATCGTCGTTCACGCAGGGGGCGTATTGCTCCAGCTGTTTTCCCTTGTACCATACGCCGCTGCCGTCGAAGTTGTAGCCGCGCTTGACGTACAGCCGCTGGGCCGCGCCGTATCCCGAGTGAACGCCCACGGCCAGATACACCATGTCGGCCCGTTTGGCGGCTTCGGCTTCCGCTGCGTCCAGCAGCCTGCTGCCGATTCCTTTTTGATGCACGTGAAAGAACACGCAAAGGTCCTGGATTTCCGGATACTGTCCTCCGCCCCAGGGCCCGTCGGTGGGATACAGAACCAGCGTGCAGATCCCGGCGACCGCGCCCCGGTATTCGGCGATGAACACCAGCCGCCGGCCCTGGGACTGCTCACGGTAATAGTTCTCATACGTTTCCCTCTGCGGATGCCAGCCGTACGAGAGATAGGTGGTATAGAAGATTTCAGCGTCCGATTGTTCCATGCTGCGGATCGTTATTTCCCCGTCACGATAATACTCGCTCACTTTATCCTCCTGCGAAAGCGGTCTTAAGCAAAGTGTCTTACTTCTTCCCCGCCATCATGGCGATGAACTCCCCGAACAGATAGGCGCTGTCCTGGGGGCCGGGAGCGGATTCGGGATGGTACTGGACGGAGAAAAGCTGTTCCTCGTCGCTGCGGAGGCCTTCGAGCGTGTTGTCCAGCAAATTGACGTGGGTCATGGTCAGCGGCGTGCCCGCCAGGGATTCGGGCTTCACGGCGTAGGAATGGTTCTGGCTGGTGATTTCGATTTTGCCCGTCAGCAGGTTTTTCACCGGATGGTTGCCGCCCCGGTGACCGAACTTCATTTTATAGGTTTCCGCGCCGAAGGCCAGGGAGATCATCTGGTGGCCCAGGCAGATGCCGAAGATGGGCAGCTTGCCGTGGAGCTGCCTGACCAGGTTGATGACCGGCGTCACATCCTCCGGGTTGCCGGGTCCATTGGAGAGGAACAGCCCGTCCGGCGCGAAGGAAAGGATGGTTTCGGCAGGCGTGTCGTAGGGCACTACGGTCACGTTGCAGCCGAATTCGTTCAGCTTGCGCACGATGTTCAGCTTGATGCCGCAGTCCACCGCCACCACGTTGAACCGGTGGTTGGCCGTGCGGGCGTACCACTTCTTTTTGCAGCTGACGCGCGGCACCTGGTCGGTGGGCATTTGGTAGCTTTTGAGCGTCTCCATGGCCTCTTCGTGGGGCGTGTCGGCGCCGGTGATCAGCACCTTCTGGCTGCCCTCGTCCCGGATGACGCGGGTGAGCCTGCGGGTGTCCACGCCCTGGATGCCGGGGATGCCGTTTTCCTCCAGGATTTCCGACAGCGTTTTGGTGTAGCGGAAGTTGGAGGGCATGTCGTTGTATTCCCGCACGATCATACCGCCCAGGGTGGGGGTCTTGGTTTCGTAGTCCTCGTCGGTGATGCCGTAGTTGCCAATCAGAGGATAGGTCATCACCACCGCTTGGGCGGTGTAGCTGGGGTCGGTCACGATTTCCTGATACCCCGCCATGGCCGTGTTGAACACGATCTCGTTCACCGCGTCCACGTTGGCCCCGAAGCCCCGGCCCGCCATTTCCAGCCCGTTTTCCATCACGATCTTGCGACGCTCGTCCATTACTATTCTGACCTTTCTTATATTCCAAATTCATTGTACTGCTGCCGAAAAGGGGTACGCTGGGGGCTGCGCGCCCCCAGACCTGCGCCAGGGGGATGATCCCCCCTGGACCCGCAACTGGCGAAATAACGTAGTTGGGATAAGCAGACAAGTTCCGCCTGCTTCGCTGGGGTTACAAAAAGTTTGTGGGCTTCTGGCCCAAGAAAGCCTGGGAAAATCCGAGGGGAAAAGTTTACTTTTCCCTACGGATTATTCCCTGGCTTTCCCCGGATGCTTTGCATCCGGGCTGGCGTCCAAAGGACGCCAGGCCAGAAGCACAACGATACCAAGCCTGGCTTCCGCGTTCCTTCAAGTATCAGTGGGAACCTTGCTTGTTTATCCCGCCAAGTTGCATCCGCTGCTGCGGGTCCAGGGTACTCAGTACCCTGGTGGGGTGCGGGGCAACGCCCCGCCGTTCCCTTGATATGCTATCTTTCCGCCCGCCATGGTCATCAACACATCCCCGGTGGTTTCCCAGCCGTCGAAAGGGGTGGCGGTTCCCATGGAGAAAAACATCCGCGGGTCGATGGTACCGCGCTTCTCCGGGTCGATCACGGTGATGTCCGCCCGCTGACCGGGTTCGATGCCGCCGGGAATGTTGAAGCGTTTGCGCGGGTTCAGGGACATCAGCTCCACCAGCTTTTCCAGTGACAGGACTTTTTGACTACGAATCAAACGATCGTACAGCACCCGGAACGCGCACTCCAGTCCCACCACGCCCATGGCGCTGCCCTCCAGGCCCTTGGCCTTTTCGTCAAAGGAGTGAGGCGCATGGTCGGTGACAATCATGTCGATGGTGCCGTCCAGGAGGCCTTCGATCAGCGCGTCCCGGTCGGCGGTTTCCCGGATGGGCGGATTCATCTTAAACCGCCCGTCCTCCTGCAAATCGCTGTCCGTGAGCAGCAGGTAATGGGGCGCGGTTTCGCAGGTCACGTTCACGCCCAGCCGCTTCGCAGCGCGGATGGCGGCCACCGTTTCCTTCGCGCTCACGTGGCACACGTGGTAGGGGCAGCCCGTCTTGGCTGCTAACCTCAAGTCCCGCTCCACCTGGGCGGTTTCGCTTTCGGAGCAGATGCCCGCGTGCCCGTGGGCGCGGGCATAAGGCCCGTCGTGGATGTACCCGCCGCGCAGCAGGCTTTCGTCCTCGCAGTGGGCCACGATCATCTTGCCCGTCCTGCGCACCGCCATCATCGCCAGCTCCATCAGCCCTTCGTCCTGCACACCCTTGCCGTCGTCGGAGAACGCGCAGACGTAAGGCGCGAGCGCTGTAAAATCAGCCAGCTGGCCCCGGCCCCGCTGATCCATGGTGATGCACCCGTAAGGCAGCACCTCGATCTTCGCGTCCTTCCGGATGGCTTTTAATTCCACCTTCAGGTTTTTCAGCGTGTCCGGCGCGGGGCTCAAATTCGGCATGGCGCACACGGTGGTGTACCCGCCCCGGGCCGCCGCCGCGGTGCCCGTTTCGATGGTCTCTTTATAAACAAATCCCGGTTCACGAAGGTGCACGTGCACATCCACGAAACCGGGAACAAGATAACAATTTGAAAAATCCAAAACACGGTCGCCGGGCCGGGGAAGAATCTTGTCGGAAACGGCTTCTACCTGCCCTTTCTTCACGGCGACGTCGGCCAAAACAAAACGGCCTTGCTGATACACTTTTCCGCCTGTCAGTAAGGTACGCACGCTTTCTCCCACTTCCTTTCCGTACGTTCCGAAGCATTATACCCGATTCGTTCGGAAAAGTCAATCGGCGATCTGTTCAAAAAACGAACGGATAACACATACTGTTTTATGCGTTTGGGGAAACAAACCATGTCATCCAGCGCGTCACTGAGCGCCGCCACCTCCGATGTCATCCCGAGCGAAGTGGAGCGAGAGCGGAACGAAGTCGAGGGATCTGGGAGAAACATGGGCAGTCAAGCAACATGATACCCAACGCTCAGGTCCCTCGACTACGCCTCACCTCTGGTTCGGCTTCGCTCGGGATGACAATGTTAATTGAGTAAAATAATATATGTTGGTCGATTTCAAAGCATATTGCATATCAATCTAAACTCTGTACTCTAAATGCAAGTGTATTAAAGTGTCCTTTCAGTTTATCAGTCAGACATGATCCGCGCATGCGGGTCCGGGGTGAAAGCCCGGCGTTCCCCTCCTGACATTTCAGACGCGAAAACGCTGTTTTCAGGCAAAACCGCTTTTCTGATTTTTTAATTCATGATAGAATAGGCCCATCAAAAGGAAAGGAGGCATGAAAGCGAATGGAAAGTGTTCTGAACGCAATCGTGCTCAATCTTCCGCTGATTCTGTGCCTGCTGGCGGGGGTCAGCCTGCTGGTGGTAGAGGTGTTCGTGCCCGGATTCGGGCTGCCTGGCGTTTCGGGATTGATCCTGACCGTGATCGGCGTGGTGATCACCTGGAGAAACTACGGCCCGGTGGCGGGCCTGGCGGTGACGCTGATCGCGCTGGCCTTGGCGGGCATCGCCATATCGGTGTCCATCAAGTCCGCCGCCAACGGCAAGCTGTCCCGCTCCGCGCTGATCCTGAACGAGGTCACGCCCACCGTAGACCACGAGGAAACCGACGCGCTGCTGGGCAAGACGGGCAAAACCGTTACCGTGCTGAACCCCGTTGGCTTTGCCGAGTTTGACGGCGTGCGGCTGAACGTGGTCACCGAAGGCAGCTACCTGGAAAAGGACAGGCCCGTGCAGGTCACTAAGGTGGAAGGAAACAAGATTATCGTGAAAGAAATTGCTGCTTGATGTGATGAAAAGTTCTAAGTTCTCAGTTCCAAGTTCCAAGCCAATATGGCCAGAACCAGGAGTATACGAGTAAATCAGCTTAGAACTTAGAACTTGAAGCTTGGAACTACAAAAAGGAGGTTCATTCCATGCCTGAAATGCTCATTCTCGTCACCGTGATCGTTGTAGTCGCCATCGTGCTGGTATCGGTCTTCTTCCGGTATGTGCCCCTGGGCCTGTGGATCAACGCCCGGGCGTCCGGCGCGCCGGTAAAGATCAGCTCCCTGATCGGTATGCGGTTCCGCCGCATTTCTCCCCAGAAGATCGTGAACGCTTACATCAAAGCCCGGAAAGCCGGGCTGGACGTGACCACCGACATGCTGGAAACCCACTTCCTGGCAGGCGGTAACGTCGAGCGCGTCATCAACGCCCTGATTTCCGCCAAGCAGGCCAGCATCAACCTGAGCTTCACCACCGCCTGCGCCATCGACCTGGCCGGCCGCGACGTGCTCCAGGCTGTGCAGATGAGCGTGCTGCCCAAGGTCATTGAAACGCCCCCCGTGGCCGCCGTGGCCCAGGATGGCATCGAGCTGCGCGCCAAGGCCCGCGTGACCGTGCGCACCAACATCGAGCGCCTGGTCGGCGGCGCCGGGGAAGAGACCATCATCGCCCGCGTCGGCGAGGGCATCGTCACCACCATCGGCTCCTCCATCACCCACAAGGCCGTGCTGGAGAACCCCGACTCCATCTCCCAGACCGTGCTGGAAAAGGGCCTGGACAAGGGCACCGCGTACGAAATCCTTTCCATTGATATTGCCGACATCGACGTAGGCCGCAACATCGGCGCGCAGCTGCAGACCGACCAGGCCGAAGCCGACCGCCGCATCGCCCAGGCGAAGGCCGAAGAGCGCCGCGCCATGGCCGTCGCCCATGAACAGGAAATGAAAGCCGCCGTGCAGGAGATGCGCGCGAAAGTGGTCGAGGCCGAGGCCCAGGTGCCCCTGGCCATGGCCGAAGCGCTGCGCGAAGGCAAGCTGGGCGTGATGGACTACTACCAGATGCAGAACACCATCGCCGACACCGAAATGCGCAACGGCATCGCCAAGGCCGCCGCTCCCACCGCCGAAAGCGTGAAGCCGCTGGACGGGAAGAAGTAAGACCAGATAACAGAGTACAGAGTGCAGAGTACAGATAAGAATGCGTATGCAGCAGGTTGCTCAACCAAAAAATCTGAACTCTGTACTCTAATCTCTGAACGCTGAAACGAAGGGAGGTCTGCCGTATGCCATTTGCGTGGGTCGTGATTGTGCTCCTGTGGTGGGGAATCAACGCCATCGTGAAAAGCAGGAAGGAGGCCGAAGCCAAGGCCGCCAAGCAAACACCCCAGCGTACGCCTCAGAAAAAAAACGCTGCTGATTCCCAGTCCGCCCCCGCGCCTCAGCCCAAAGCCATGAGCCGCGCGGACGAATGGGAGGACGAGGAAGACAGCTGGGACGATCGGGACGCCATGCGCGGGCAAAGGCAGCCCGTCGCGCCGACGGTCTCCGCCCAGGCCCGGCCCGCCCAGGCATCCGCCGCGAAAAGACGGGACGCCAAGCCCTTTGAAGCGCACATGCACACCCCCGTCATGGGCGTGCAGGGCGTGGGCACCGAGGGCATCGACTGCTGCCATGACTTCATGCTGAACGACACTTCGGAGCCTGAACCCGCCGACTTCCTGCCCATGCAGGAGGAAGAATCGTCCGAACGGGCCAAGGCGCTTCTGCAGGGCGTGATTTACAGCGAGATCCTGGGCCGCAGGCCCATGAAGCGCTATCAGGTAAAACACTCGCAGGAAAAAGACATGGCTTGATGCTTGTTTTTTCAACAAAATCATCCTATAATAAAGACAAGGGAAGGAGGCGATGTGAATGAACGACAAAATGTATGATGAACTGGTTCAGGGTTTGCTGAGCGTTTTATCGGACAAGACGGTTCAAATCGTTCTGTATGGCTCAACGGCCAGAGGAACTGCGCAGCCGGAATCGGACATTGACATCGCCCTTTTCGTGAATCAGCGTTTGACCTCCGAGCAGGAAGATCGGCTTTCAGACGTGATTGTGGATTTGAACCTGAAATATGGCAAAGTGTTTTCCGTCGTGGACATTGATCAGCAAACCTATTTGAAGTGGCGGCATATCGCGCCTTTCTATCAGAACGTGGACAGAGAAGGAATCGTGCTATGGAAAGCAGCGTGAAGGAACTGTCAAAATACAGGCTGGAAAGATCCCGGGAAGACCTGGAAACAGCGGAAGAAAACCTGGCAAGCGGAAAATACAGGGCTTCCGTGAATCGCGCCTATTACGCCGTCTTCCATGCGCTGCGCGCCATTACCGCGCTGGATCGGTTTGATTCGGGAAAGCACAGCGGGATTATCGCGTTTTTTAACCAGCATTATGTGAAGCCGGGTATATTCGATAAAGAAATTTCCAAAATGATTGATTCCTGCTACCGGCTTCGGGAAAAGGCTGATTATGACGATTTCTTTCTGGCAGCGAAGGATGACGCGGTCATACAGCTTGAAAAAGCGAAGCGCATTATGGAAGCAGTGGAACAGTACATCACATCTCGAACGGCTCCATAATGACTCTTTCACCGAAACAACGAGGGACAGAATGAACGCCAACGATGAAAAGAGCCTGATCTCCGTTTTGATCGCGGACGACGATCCCGGGATGCGGCTGATCCTGCGCAAGAAAATCCAGACTACGGACGGCTTTTTCGTGGCAGGCGAAGCGGTGACCGGCGAGGAAGCCATGGCCCTGTACGAAAAGCTGAATCCCCAGGTGGTGTTCCTGGACGTGGACATGCCGGAAAAAAACGGCGTGGAATGCGCCCGGCTGATGCAGGACAAAAACCCCGCCTGCATCCTGATCTTCGCCACGGGCCACGAGGAATACATGGGCGAAGCCTTCGAGGTCTACGCCTTTGACTACCTGGTGAAGCCCTTCAAGCTGGACCGGCTGGAGCAGACCCTGAGCCGTATCTACGACCGGCTCCACCGCGTGAAACAGGTATCCGAAGCGCCGCCCATTCCCGGCCCTTCCAAAGTGGCGGCGGGACGGCTGATGCTGCATCACCGGGAAGGCGTTTCCTTCATCAATCTTGACGACATTCTGCTGGTGCAGCGGGAGGACCGGGCCACCGTGATCTATACCGTGAACGATGGCCGCTACGTTCTCAGCGAAACCCTGGGCGACCTGGAAGCGCGCCTCGATCCCGCCATCTTCTTCCGCTGCCACAAAAGCTATATCATCAATCTGCGCCGCATCCGCAACATCACGCCCTACGGCCGGTGGACCTATGTGGTGCAGCTGGAGGGCACCGAACACGACGCCCTCATCACCCACGAAAAATACGAGGAGCTGGAAAAGAAATTCAGCTGAAACGGTGTTTTACCCGCGCCGGACTTGCTCCGGCGCGGGCTTTTGTTTTGGCTGCTATGGAGTCTCTGTTCTACATTTTAAAGTATTAAAGAGAAACAGGATGAGAAGATGAACGAGATCAGGCCATGGAATCTTCCGTTTGCAGGTTTTGAAAGACGTGGACGTTTTTTCGATATGTTTTTTCATAAATGCCAGATATGGCATTGTTTTTTCCAACAAGAGCATGTATAATAAAACCAAATACCAATATATTTGAGGAGGTGCCCCAATTGAATTACATGGAAGAATCCCTGCGCCTGCACAGTGAATGGCAAGGCAAAATCGAGGTCGTTTCCCGCGTTCCGGTGAAGAACAAGGACGACCTGTCCGTTGCCTACACGCCCGGCGTAGCACAGCCCTGCCTGGAAATTCAGAAGGACTACGATAAATCATTCACCCTCACCCGCCGCCACAACCTGGTGGCCGTCATCACGGACGGCACCGCCGTGCTGGGCCTGGGCGACATCGGCCCCGAAGCCGGCATGCCCGTGATGGAAGGCAAATGCGCCCTGTTCAAGGCCTTCGGCGACGTGGACGCCTTCCCCATCTGCGTGCGCAGCAAGGACGTGGACGAGATCGTGCGCACCATCTATCTGATCTCCGGCTCCTTCGGCGGCATCAACCTGGAGGACATTGCCGCGCCCCGGTGCTTCGAGATCGAACGCAGGCTCAAGGAGCTGTGCGATATCCCCGTGTTCCATGACGACCAGCACGGCACCGCCGTAGTCGTTGGCGCGGCGCTGATCAACGCCTTGCGCGTGGTGAAAAAGGACATCGGCGAAGCCAAGGTCGTCATCAACGGCGCGGGAAGCGCGGGCATCGCCATCGGCAAGCACCTGCTGAACCTGGGCGTGAAGCACCTCAAGATGGTGGACCGCTTCGGCATCCTCTGCGAAGGCGAGCAGATGAACCCGGCTCAGGAAGAAATGGCGAAGATCACCAACCCCGAAAAGTTCTCCGGCAAGCTGGCCGACGCCATGAAGGGCTCCGACGTGTTCATCGGCGTATCCGCGCCCCACATCGTGAGCAAGGAAATGGTGCAGTCCATGAACCCCAGCGCCATCGTGTTCCCCATGGCCAATCCCACCCCCGAAATCGAGCCCGACGAAGCGCTGGAAGCTGGCGCCGCCGTAGTCGGCACCGGCCGCAGCGACCATCCCAACCAGATCAACAACGTGATGTGCTTCCCCGGCCTGTTCCGCGGCGCGCTGGACGTTCGCGCCCGCGATATCAACGAGGAAATGAAGCAGGCCGCTTCCCATGCCCTGGCCGACCTGGTGGCTCCCGAAGAGCTGACCGCCCAGTACATCCTGCCCCTGGCCTTTGACAAGCGCATCGGCCCCGCCGTGGCTGCCGCCGTCGCCAAGGCCGCAAGGGACAGCGGCGTGGCGAGGCTGTGATAGAAAGTTCTAAGTTCAAAGTTCCAAGCTGTTAAAAAGTTCTAAGCTGAAAGTTCTAAGTTCTAAGCCCAAATGTCTTTGCTATCATTCATTTGAGCAAACGTAACGATTCAATCAAGCCGATTCAAACCAAGTGAGCGCATTGTCATCCCGACCGGAGGTGAGCGGGACGCGAACCGAAGTGGAGGGATCTGTAAGTTTGGGGATCATGCTGCTTGGGTGATGGCATTTCTCTCAGATCCCTCCACTCCGCTCCACTCTCGTTCCGCTTCGGTCGGGATGACAAAGAGGGCGCCTGTGTTGTGGATAACACTGGTTTGTTTTACTGCAAAAACACGACTGAATCGTTACAAAAGTTCTAAGCCCAAATGTCTTTGCTGTCATTCATTTGAGCAAACAAACTTCCAGCTTAGAACTTAGAACTTGGAACTAAGAACTCCCCTCCCTATCAATCGCGAAGAATGGAGAGATCACTATGAGTAATCAGGCAAAAGCGAAAAAGCCATTGACCTTCTTCACCCTCCCCTGGCCGATTTTCCTTGTAATCACTGTGGTGTGCCTGCTGGCGACCTACCTGGGCGTGCTTCCTGCCGGTATGGCGGGCTGCTTCCTGTTCATGTTGGTGCTGGGCGAGATCCTGGGCTGGATCGGCGACCATACCCCCATCATCAAGGACTTCCTGGGCGGCGGCGCCATCGTGTGCATTTTCGGTTCCGCATTGCTGGCTTATTTTCATCTTCTCCCAGATGGAACATTTTCACTTCCTCTTAAGGATTTGAATTTGTTAGATACCATAAACAAATTCTTCAAGGGTGACGGCGCTTTCCTGGATTGGTACATCGCCGCCCTGATCACCGGCTCCATCCTGGGCATGAACCGCAAGCTGCTGGTGAAGGCCGCGGCCCGTTACTTTCCGGCCATCTTTGGCGGCCTGATCCTGGCCTTCGGCCTGTGCATGGGTGTGGCTGCTATCATGGGATATGACAAAGGTCCCGTGGGTGCGCTTTTGTTAGTTGCTCTGCCTATTATGGGCGGTGGTATGGGTGCTGGTGCGACTCCATTGTCCAAAATCTTTGGTGCCAGTGGCGCATTGTCTGCAGAAGAGGCACTCTCCATCATGACCCCCGCTGTCGCAATTGGCAATGCCGTGTCCATCGTATTGGCGGGTGTATTGGTGAAGGTCATCCGGGGCAAGCTCAATGGAAACGGTCAGTTGATGAAAGCCGGCCACATGGACCCCAAGGAACTGGAAATCAGTCCTGAAATGCAACAAAAACGTGATCATATTGAAGTGAAAAACCTGGGCATTGGCCTGCTGGTCTCCGGCGCGTTCTTCGCCTGGGGCTTCATCCTGCAGGGGCTGTGGAACGCCCTGGGCACCGGCATCACCATCCACGCCTACGCCTGGATGATCATCACTGTGGCCATCTTCAAGATCACCAACATCGTGCCCGAGCGAATTGAAGTGGCCTGCTTCCAGTGGTTCCAGTTCGTTATGAAAAACTTGACTAATATGCTACTAATTGGTATTGGTATATGCTACTTAGATATCGCCAAGGTTATTGATACCTTTAGCTGGACCTACTTGGCGTTGTGCGCGGCCACCTGCATCGGCGCGTTTGTGGGTGCTGCCCTCATCGGCCGCTTTGTGGGCTTCTATCCCTTTGAAGCGGGCATTACCGCCGGCCTATGCATGTCCAACATGGGCGGCACCGGCGACGTGGCCGTGCTGTCCGCCGCGGACCGCATGGAGCTGATGCCCTTCGCGCAGATCTCCTCCCGTCTGGGCGGCGCGGTCATCCTGCTGCTGGCCAGTCTGATGCTGTCGCTGCTGGCGCAGTTTATCGTGGTGGCCCAGCCCGAAGTGGTGGAAGAAGCTGTCGAAACCGGCAGGGTGCTTTTGACCATGGTGGGCATGGGATAAAATTCGGAATGCAACACAGCGCATAAAAAGGAGACGATGACCCATGAAATCCAAATTTATTTCGATTCATTCGTCCGGAAGCGGATTCATTGACGCGAACCAGGAAACCGAAGCGCTGACCGCCGGATTGCCGGAGGAGCAGCGGCTGCAATTGTGCCTGATCACGGAAGAAATAATCTCCCTGTTCCGCAGTGTGACGGGCGAAGTGGACGGCGCTGAATTCTGGCTGGAAGATGAAGAAGGCAAATTCACCTTCCATCTGACCGCTCATCAGAAGCTGGGCAACAAACAGCGCAATCAGCTGATTCAGTCCACAACCAGCAAAACGAACGAAGCCGCCAAAGGCTTCCTGGGAAAGCTCAGGGAAGCGTTTGTCCAGGCTTTGTCCGTGGGGAATGATATTGATGTGTACTATAATAGCAGCGATTATTCCCGGTCGGTGGATATAACGGACGACGTGATTTCTACGCCCGAATGGGACAAGTTTGAGCGGTCCGTGCTGCTTTCCCTGACAGACAACGTGAGCATTTCCATCCGCGGCGGAATCGTTGATCTGGTTGCGGTCAAGCAATTCTGAGCGCATCCTGTCCGGACTGACAAAACAAAAAGGAGCGATGTCCTATGACCATCAAAGAAACCAGAACAGACGGCACGCTGACCGTTTCGCTGGAAGGCCGCCTCGATACCACCACTTCTCCCGAGCTGGATGAACTGCTGGACAAGTATTATCCTTCCATCGATCAGATCATTTTTGATTTTGAAAAGCTGGATTATTTGTCCTCCGCTGGGCTGCGCGTGGTTCTGAAAGCCCAGAAGAAGCTGAATGATCGGGGAGGCGTCCTGATCCGCCATGCCTCCAAGCTGGTGATGACCGTGTTTGAAGTGACCGGCTTTTCCGATCTGCTGCGCTTCGAATAATTTTACCTCATAATTGCGCCGGGCGAGAGTATCTCTCTTGCCCGGATTTTTCTTTGTTGAACAGTTGCGTCCCCTTTACATTTGCCGAATATAAACATTCGGAAAAAATCTTCCCATATCCGTCAAGCAAAGAAAATGTCGATTTTATTTGGAAAAACCCTTGCTTTTTTAATTCATTTTCTGTACAATAGAAGCGTATTTTTTTTGAATGTTCGGGTTTTACCGGATCGTTTTCAAGGAGGCGAACATCATGCAGGAGCTGAAAGAAGCCATTGCCCGGGACGGCGTTTGCATCGGGCAGGATATTGTGAAAGTGGATATGTTTTTGAATCACCGCATCGACACCGGGCTCATGTTCCGGATGGGCGAAGAGCTGGCAAAGCGCTTTGCCGATGCGAAGCCCGACCTGATTTTGACCGTGGAAGCCAGCGGCATTGCCCTGGCGCTGACCACCGCCCGGGCCATGGGCGATGTGCCCGTGCTGTTCGCCAAAAAGGCCGCGACGGTGGTGCAAAGCCCCGACGTAGCCCAGGCGTCCGTCTATTCCTTCACCCATAAGCGGGAAAACATCATCCGCGTGGACAAAAAGTTCCTGCCCAAGGGCAGCCGCGTGCTGATCGTGGACGACTTCCTGGCCGATGGCCAGGCCTGCCAGGGCATGATGGCCCTCTGCGCCCAGACCGGATGCGAAGTGATCGGCATCGGCATTGGCATTGAAAAGGGCTTCATGCCCGGCGGAAAGAACATCCGCGCCATGGGCGTCAACATCCAGTCTTTGGCAGTCGTCACCGGCATCGAGGATGGAAAAATCCTCCTGGCCGACGACTGACAAAATACATCATCATCCAACCAACACATTTGGAGGAGGAAAACCAAACATGAAGAAACTGATTGCTCTGCTGCTGTCTCTGGCCCTGTGCCTGGGCTGCGTGTCCGCGCTGGCCGAAGGCAAGGAAAACGTGAAGCTGGGCGTGATCCTGCTGCATGACGAAGATTCCACCTACGACCTCAACTTCATCAACGGCGTGAAAGAAGCCCAGGAACTGCTGGGTCTGAGCGACGACCAGGTGATCGTGAAGCGCAATATCCCCGAATCCAACGAATGCTACGAAGCCGCCCTGGACCTGGCGGACGAAGGCTGCAACATCATCTTCGCCGACAGCTTCGGCCATGAAAGCTTCATGCTGCAGGCCGCCAAGGAACTGCCCGACGTGGAATTCTGCCACGCCACCGGCACCATGGCCCACACCGCCGGCCTGGCCAACTTCCACAACGCGTTCGCCGCGATCTATGAAGGCCGCTATCTGGCTGGCATCGCCGCCGGTATGAAGCTGAACGAGATCAAGGCCGCCGGCAAGCTGAAGGGCGAAGCTCCCCTGATGGGCTACGTTGGCGCTTTCACCTATGCCGAAGTGGTTTCCGGCTACACCTCCTTCTACCTGGGCGCCAAGAGCGTTTGCCCTGACGTGACCATGAAGGTGCAGTTCACCGGTTCCTGGTACGATGAAAAAGAAGAAAAGGCTGCCGCCGAAGCCCTGATCGCGCTGGGCTGCGACCTGATCAGCCAGCACGCCGACTCCATGGGCGCTCCCACTGCCTGTGAAAACGCCGGCATCCCCGACGTGAGCTACAACGGCTCCACCATCGAAAGCTGCCCCAACACCTTCATCGTGTCCTCCCGCATCAACTGGGCTCCCTACTTTGAATACATCGTCAACCAGAAGGCCGCCGGCGAAGCCATCGACATCGACTGGACCGGCACCATCGAAACCGGCTCTGTCGTGCTGACCGACATCAACACCGCCGTGGCTGCCGAAGGCACCGTGGAAGCCGTGGAAGCCGCCAAGGCTGAATTCATCGCCGGCACCCGCAAGGTGTTCGACACCGCCGCCGAAGGCTTCATCACCAAGGATGGCGCTGCCCTGGCTTCCTACACCGCCGACGTGGACACCGACGACGCCTTCACCCCCGACACCGAAGTGGTCGCCGACGGCTTCTTCCATGAATCCGAATTCCGTTCCGCTCCTTACTTCGACGTTCAGATCGACGGCATCGAGCTGCTGAACACCATGTTCTGATTCTTCTCAGGAATAACAATAAAACCTGCCGCTCCGGTTCGGGGCGGCAGGTTTTGCTTTTGCCATGCTTCATCTTGGTTTGATTATGGGCACTTTAATTCACCAAGTGAAACGAAGCAGGGGCCTGTGCGGCCCCCGTACCCCCGCACCAGGGGACTTCGCCCCCTGGACCCATTTAGTGGATAC
>CADCJO010000007.1 GCA_902801765.1 uncultured Eubacteriales bacterium | reverse complement strand
TTGAGGCTGCGGCAAAGCAGCGCTACGTTGACCGGAATGAAGCACAGCCAGGACGGAAAAGACGCCCGAAGATTCAATGGTTTAGACGAGAAATAGTATTAGATTGTTTTGCGCGCTGCGTTCATTGGATCACATAAGTGGGGTTTATATGTCAAAAGCATACGAAGAATTTGACCATCTGGAAACGGAGCGGCTCACCCTGCGCCCCTTCACGGAAGCGGATTATCCTTTGATCCTGCGCATTTCCTCCGATCCCCAGACCACGGAATACTTGTACTACTGGGGCCGCATCGGAACCACTCCGGAATCTGATGCCAGGCGATTCCTGGATTACGCGGTCAAGAACTGGAAAAAGTCTCCCATCCGCGCCCGGGAATTCTGCCTGGTGCTGAAAGACACCGGCGAAGCCATCGGCGACGGCAGCGTGGAATGGGTGGAGAGCGAACCCGGCACGGCGGAAATCGGCTGGATTTTGCTGCCCGAATATCGGGGCAAAGGCTTCGCCACCGAAGCGGGGCGGGAGCTGATGCGGGCGGCGTTTGAGATCATGGGAGCGGACACCGTCATCGCCCACTGCGACAGCCGGAACCGGCCCTCCCGAAACGTGATGGAACGCTTGGGCATGACGCTTCGTGGGATTGAACCGGAAGCCCGCCCAGCCAAACGGCTCGGTGAAAAAAACGGCGATGAGTGCACTTATGTCCTCACAAAATAATCCTTTCATCCATCTTTTTTAAATCGGCCCTGTGTTTTTCCACAGGGTCGGTTTTTTCATTGATTGAAAAATAATTTCACTGATTCGGTTGAAATTTCAATCCGGTTTTGATATAATTACTCCAGCGGCATAAAAGTTTTCACGCGCCGTTCAATTTCGCAGGAAAGAAGTATGCAATGAGAGTCTCTGTCATTCGGTTTTTTCATCAAAATGGATAAGCTTCTGCCCCACCGTCCGTTCGATCTCGAACGGAATCGTTCTGTTTGCCATTTCTTTTTTCATCATTTCAAGGAGGATATGGATGAGCGAATCTTTTGAAAAAATGTCCGTGATCGAGCTGCGTCAGAAAGCCAAGGAAATGGGCGTAAAGCTCGGCGCGGGCATCAACAAGCAAGGTATTGTGGAAAAATTGAAGGAAGCCGCGACGGCCGCTGCCCCAGGGCCTGAGGACGAAACCCCGGCAATTGCTCCGGCCGAATCCGCGCCGCAGGAACAGGAGCCTGTTTCCCGACCGATCCGCAGTGCCGCGATCATTACCGACGATGAAGAAATAGATGAAGATGACGACGTGCCCGTCCTCACGGCCAATCCATCCCTGCGTTCTTCTTCCGCACGGGTGACGCCCCGCCCGGTGCCGGCCGCGAACCCCGCGCCTGCCCCTGGCTCCTCTCTCAATACAATTTCCGCCAAAGCGCCTGCCTTCACGATGGAAGGTTCCCGCGCCTGGCACAATCCACGCACCTATCAGGCGCAAACGCCCGGCTATCAGCGGCCCGCGGCCAACTCCTGGCAGCGGCCTGCCCAGCCCGGTCCGCAGGATCAGCGCGGTTATACCCGTTCCGATCCCCGGATGCAGCAGCGTCCCCAACAGCCGACCTATGTGAACCGCTTCGGCCCCGAGCAGCCCCAGCAGGAAACGGAGCCTTACCGTCCTTACGGCGCGCCCACTCAGCAGGATTACACCGGCGTCCCGGCCAACTCGGGTTATAACGGCCAGGGCGGCTACGGTTATGCTCAGCCGAGCTATCCCGCCCATCGGGAGCAGCCGGCCAATCCCGGCCTGTCCGAAATTCTGGCGGCCGGCGACTGCTTTGACGGGGAAGGCGTTCTGGAGGTTCATCCGGATGGCTATGGCTTCCTGAGGACGAACCATTATCTGTCCGGCAAGCAGGATGTATATATCTCCAACGCCCAAATTCGCCGTTTTTCTCTTCGCACAGGCGATTATATCGTCGGTAAGGTTCGTCCGCAGCGCGAATCCGACCGGTACAGCGCCATGCTGTACATCACGGAAATCAACGGGGCTCTGCCTGACGAGATGCCCGACCGCGCACGTTTTGACGAATTGACCCCCATCTATCCCAAGAAGCGGATGACGCTGAGCGGCAAGAAAGAAAACGATCCCGTCCTGCGGCTGATCGACCTGCTATCCCCCATCGGCTTTGGCCAGCGCGCCATGCTGTGCTGTTCCTCGCGGCTGGACCGGCTGGCCCTGATCAAAAAGCTGGCTGCCCACATCAGCAAAAACCATGGAAAAGCCCATCTGATGATGCTGCTTCTGGATCAGCGGCCCGAGGACGTGACCGAGCTGGCAGACAGCGTGGAATGCGACATGGCATACGCCAACTTTGACGAATCGCCTGAAAACCAGGTGCGTGCGGCGGAGCTGGCGCTGGAGCGCGCCATGCGCTTGACAGAACAGAAAAAGGACGTGGTGCTGCTGGTGGACAGCCTGACCCGGCTGGCCAGCGCCTGTAACGCTGTGGCTCCCGCCAATGCCCGTACCCTGAACAACGGCCTGGCTGCAGGCGCACTGAACAAGCCCAAGCGTTTCTTCGGCGCGGCGCGCAATACCCGTGAAGGCGGCAGCCTGACCATCATCGCCACCATGCTCACCGATACCGGCAGCGATCTGGACGCCGCCATCTGCCAGAGCTTCGAGGGCAATGGCAACATGATCTGCGTCCTGCGCCAGCAAGGCGCGAACCAGCCCATCCTGATGCAGCTTGAAAAATGCGTCACTGTCCATGATGAATGGCTCCTGTCGGACAAGGAACAGGCTATGGCGCAAAAGCTTCGTGAGATGATCAAGGATCTGTCCGCCGCCGAGGCCATGAACACCGTGCTGTCCCTGTTCGCTCAGGCCGAAACCAACGACGCGCTTGAAAGCCTGCTGAATACATGATTTTTTGATGCTGACAGTATGATAAATCGGAGAAGCGTACAATACGCTTCTCCGTTTTTCATGGCTTTTCTTATTCCACTGTAAACTGCGTCCATTCGATATGATTGAATTTCATCACTTCGTCAGCCCTTTTCATTCCGAGCTTTTCGTAGAACGGCACGGCGTCCTCATGCGCGATGAGATACACCGCGATGTCCCGTTCACCGCCCGCCAGTTCAAGCGCGGTTTTCATCAGACTTCGCCCGATTCCCTGACGCACACAGCTTCTGTCAACGCCCAAATCTGTCACGAACAGCCAGTACGCAAAATCCGTCACACCCAACAGAACACCGACAACGCTTTGTTTTTCGTTCCGGGCTACCAGGCTGACAGAAGCGTTTTTCAGCAGTTTGGGGATACGCTCGTGAAAACGTTCCAGGGGATACTGGGACCCTAAATCCGTCCGTTTTAAAAAATCAATATACTCAGCCGCGGTCAAACGTTCGCTTTGAATTGTATACATTGTCGATGTTGCTCCTGTGTCGAACGATTCTATGCAGACAAATAACACCGTTGGCATGACCGAATTTTCAAATGAATGGACTGCAGCTTACCGCCTCCCGCGGGCGCATCTTAAGCAGGCGCGTGAATCCTTGGTTCTATCGAAAAGCAAAGCCGCTATGAAAATACGATCCTCCCGCTTTTCAGGAGGGCCAAAGAAACCAACGGGATAAAACGCCGGAGCCGCGCTGTTGATTGGCTCCGGCGAAAGCGTTCAGCCTTTGCGCATCAGAAATTCAGCTTCGCCACGGGCGTCGCGCTGGCAGCAATCATGTTGCCTCCGCGGGCGATATTCAACACAAGCGCGACAGCGGCGATATTGGAAATAAAGTTGGAGCCGCCATAGCTCAGGAACGGCAGCGGAATGCCGGTGATGGGCATGATGCCCATGCACATGGCCACGTTCTGGAACACGTGGAACAGAAGCATCGACACAACGCCAATGATGACCAGCTGGCAGAACTTGTCCCGCGTGAACCGGGCGATCCAAGTCATGCGCAGAATGATGAACATATAGGTCAGCAGCAGCGCGGCGCAGCCCACAAAGCCAAAGCTCTCCCCCACCACGGTGAATATCGCGTCCGTGGAGCTTTCGGGCACGTAGCCCAGCGTGGTCCAGGAGCCGGGCAGGAAGGTGCCCTGGCCGGTTAGCTGCCCCGCGCCGATGGCCTTCTGAGACATAAGAATCTGGTAGCCGCCGGACTGCTCATACTTCTGCGGGTCCAGGAAGGCCAGCAGGCGGAGGATACGGTAGTCCGTCGTTTCGGACAGCATGCCGTAAGCCACCAGCGCGCCTACGCCAATCACCGCGAGCAGACCGAACGTTAGGATGATGCGCATGTCCACCCCGGCAAAATAAATCATGATCATGAACATGAACGCGATGACGATGACCGTGCCCGTTTCGCCCTGGGCCAGCACCGTCAGCGACGGCAGACCTACGATGATCATGATGCTCATGAAGTCCTTGAACTTGCTCATGGGCTTTTCCGACCGGGCCAGCTGCCGCGCCAGCATCAGCAGAATGGACAGCTTGGAAAACTCGCTCACCTGAATGGAGCGGCCCAGAATATCAGAACGCAGCCAGCCTCTCAGTCCGTTGCTCACCTGACCCAGCACCAGCGTGACCAGCAGCAGCGCCAGCACGCCGTAATACACCAGCCGCACACGGGCTTTGATGAATTCTGTGGGAATGGCCACAATCACGCCGACAATGATGGGCGACACCAGAATAAAGATGGACTGCCACATGCTGGAGCGGTTGTTCAGGATTTTATTGAGCAGCGGCAGCCCTTCGCTCTGGGACGGCACGTAACGCGCCATGGCGATGCACAGCAGGCCGAACAGGCTCAGCCCATACACGGCAATCACCAGCGGCCAGTCGAACCGGCCCTCCCGGGTGCCCCGGGTTTCCATCATCATTTCAAGCTTCACCTCCACGGTTAAAAAAGCGCAGCATGGGGCTGGGCGCGTATTCCGGCAGCGGGGCGTCCGCCCCCAGCAGCCGGGCGGCGATCACTTCGACCGCGGCGGCGACCTTTTTATCGCCGCAGTCCAGCGCCGTTTCATGGCGCAAAAGCGCCTTGTAAATCTTCGCGCTTTCGGGAATCACGCCCATCAGCGGCATATCCAGGGTTAACGCGATTTGATCGGGCGGGGCGACCAGCCCGCGGCGCACCCACAGGGGCCGCACGCGGTTGAGCACCAGCGAAGGCCGCGGCTCCTCCCGCTGCGAAAGCAGGGCGGCCAGGCGCTCCGCGTCACGGATGCACACATCGTCCGGCGTGGCGATAATGACGGGCTCCGCCGTTTCGCCCAGCAGGTTTTTCAGCCCCTTCCCGATCCCCGCGGGAGCGTCCAGCAGCAGAATGTCCGACGCTTCGGCCAGATTGGTGATGATTCTGTCCATGGCCTTGCGTTTCACATCTGAGGGGGCCAGCATCTGCGGCGCGGCCAGCAGGGTCAGATTGGGCAGCGCAGGGTGAGGCAGCAGCGCCTCTTTCAGCTCGCAGCTCTTGTCCGCCACGTCCCCCAGGTCATACACCACCCGGTCCTGTACATTCAGCATCAGGTCGGCGCAGCGCTGGCCGATATCGCCGTCCAGCAGCGTTACCTGCTTTCCCATCCGGGCATAATAGACCGCCAGCGACGTGGACAGCGTGCTTTTCCCCACGCCGCCCTTGCCGGACATGATCGAAAAGATGCGGCCCATCCTTCTCACCTCACTCAGTTGAACAGGGAAAAATGAAAGGAGAGTTCAGAGTACAGTTGATACAGATGCCCCTTTTTGTCGATTCATACAGTTGGTCCGCCAATCAATCTGAACTCTGTGCTCTGAACTCTGCTCTCTGAAAAATCACGGCGCCAGCTGATTTCCGCCGGGCAGGGCGATAACGACGTCCTTTTTCTCCTTCTCATCCAGGTAATACCCAATGAAATCACGGTTCGCGTCTACGGTATAGCTGCCGGAGAAGCCGTTGGGTATAAAGGAAACGACGGCGATTTCAGGGTCGTCCTTGGGGCAGAGGGAAATAAACCAGCCGTTGTTTTCCAGGTCGATACGCACCTTGCCGATGGTCATCTGGGAGGTTCCGGTCTTTCCGACCATCACATCCTCAGCCTTGTATTTCCAGTTCCGGAAACGGCGCACGGCGGTACCGGCTTCGTCCACCACGCCCTTTAGTCCGTCCAGGATGTAGGGCAGGTACTCCCGGGCGCTATCCAGCTTATTGAACACGGTGGCATGGCGCTGGGAGAGGATTTCGCCCTCGGGAGAGATGATGGAGTCCACGATGTTGGGGTTCCAGACCGTGAGGGAATTGCTCAGCGCGCCGGCGTAACGCACCACGGAGATGGGCGTCAGCAGCGTGATGGACTGGCCCACGCCCATCTGAATTTCCTGGCCGCCGCCCCATTTAATGGTGTTCAGGTAGTTCCACATGTCGCCCATCAGGGCCTGCTGCATGACCATCGTGCGGGTCATGCCCAGCTCGGTCATGAAGATGGGGCGGGCAGCGGATACCCACTGATCCTGCGGTGTATTGATGGCCATGTCCATCAGCTTCTTGATGCACTTGTTCAGACGGGCTTCGTCATAGCTGATGCCGTAGCTGGCGGCATAGTTGTTGATGTGCTTTTTCAGCGACGCCGCCACCAGGATGGGCGTGGAGGTCATCTGCTCCTCCAGGCTGACGGTGGGATCGTACAGGTTGGTCTGGTTGCCCACGATGGGACGCAGCTCGCCAGGCAGGTCGATGCCGGTCTTGCTGGTCAGGCCCATCTGGGCGGCGTACTTGTACAAAAGCTCTTGGCCGGGATAACTGTCAAACAGGCGGGAGGCTACGGTGTAGAAAAAGAAGTTGCAGGATTTGGTCAGTCCGCCCGCGATGTTCAGATCATGGTGATCCTCGGGGTGGTTGGTCCAGCAGCGGGGCATGTCGGCCTTCACCTTGGTGTAGCGGTCAAAGCCGCCGCCGTCGCTGATGAGGGTGTCGGGGGTGATGACTTTATTGGTCAGCCCCGCCAGGCCGGTGCACATTTTGAAAATGGAGCCGGGCTCGGCGCGGGTCTGGATGGCGTAATTCATCAGCAGGCCCCGCTCGTCCTGCACGATTTCCATGGCCGCTTCGCCGCCGCGGGCCATGGCGTTCAGGTCGTAGTTGGGATACTGGGCCAGGGCCAGGATGTTGCCGGTGTGTACGTCCATGACGATCAGCACGCCGGTGGTGGCCAGGCGGATGGGGAATTCTTCCCAGTCGCGCACGGCGATCTTGTCCTTATAGGTTTCCAGCCAGCTGGATTCGCGCATCCTCTCTTCCTGAATATCGCGGGAGGCGTTCACGTTGTCCCGGATAAAGCGCTCCGCCGCGGCCTGGTACTGGGCGTTGATGGTGAGCTTGACGGTGTTGCCGTCCTGGGGCGGAATGTAATCCAGCTCGCGGGTCACCTTGCCCTGGGGGTCCACCTCCACGATGCGGGCGCCCTGGCGGTCGGTGATATTGGCGGTGAGCCAGTTTTCCATGCTGTTCTCAATACCCGCCTGGCCGATATAATCGTTCATGGCATAGCCCGCGGGCTTGAGCTCGTTGAAGTAATATTCGGCATCCTGAATCTTGCCGGTATAGCCGATGACGGTCGCGGCCAGGGAACCGTTGGGGTACACGCGCTTGTCGCCCATGGTGATGCCCACCCAGGGCATGGACATGC
The DNA here is from genome assembly GCA_902801765.1 of uncultured Eubacteriales bacterium. GTDB lineage: Bacteria > Bacillota > Clostridia > Christensenellales > Aristaeellaceae > RUG563. Next base: position 40,665 of record CADCJO010000007.1, on the reverse strand, counting down.
TGCGGCCCTCAATTTCACTGACCGTTTCATAGCTCACGTCCTCGGCGAACGGCACGGGCAGCGAAAGGAACGCGTTGTCCTGCATGGTGGCGTTAATCGCGATGACCTTGAGCACGTCCTCCTCGCTCACCCGAATGTATTCCGCCACCCGGTCCAGGTCGATGCGGGCCAGATCCAGAATGCCGGGATTGCCGGGTTCCTTGGAGCCGGGCACGATCAGGTCGTCCGTCGCCATCACAACGGAATTGCCGTTTTTGTCCAGCGCCAGCAGGTAAGTGCCGTCGCAGAGCGCGGTAAAGCCAAAGCGCTCGCGCAGCTTATTGAAGCAGTCGGCGGGGGTGGACTGGCGGCTGCCCAGATAATTGTTGGAATAAAAGTAATTGCGCCGGGTTTCCCAGGCTGTTTCGGAGATGCCGGAGCCAAAGTTGAATTCCCACGCGCCGCTTTCCTCATTGCGGATCAGGGGCGAAGTGACCGACACCGTGCCGCCGTATTTTTCCACAATCTGAATGGCCTCCAGCAGCTGCTTGGTAGGATAGTCCCAGTCCTCGTTTTCACGGTAAAAAGTCACGTTGTAAGCCTTTTCGCTCTTGGCCAGCACCACGGAGTTTATGTCGGTAATCATGCCGCGGCTGCCCTTGACGGCAATTTTCTTGATGCTTTGGCTGGATGTGGCCTGGGCGTACTGCTCGCCGTTTTCAATTTGCAGCTGGAACAGCCCGAAAAACAGCACGCCGAACATTGCCGCCACGCCGGTCAGAAATACAATAAACCGAATATTCGTCTTGGCGTCCTTGCCGCGATCCTTGCGGCTTTTGCGGAATTCCTCACTCACGCTCCTTCACCTCCTCTTTGGCCCGCCTGACGCGGGGATACATGCCCAGCAATTTGCGGCACGGCAGCATCAGCGCCACCGCCAGCCCCATCGTGTACGCCACGGAGCCCGCCAGGCGATAGACATGAATCAGCGAAAGCTCTTCGCCGATCAAATACATATAGGCGACCAGCGCCAGGTTGAAAAAAAGATCCATTTCTCCCGCGCACAGGGGAATACGGATCACCGGGGGCAGATCCGTGTCCCGATACCGCAGTTCGAAGGAATACCACCAATGCTTCTTTCCCTGGCCCTGACTGATGCGCACCTGCCGCCGCTCGTAAGCCAGACGCCGCTGCTCCAGCTGTCGGTCGGTCATATCGGCAAACGTTTGGGCGCAGAGCATGGTGATCGCGGGATACGCAATCACATACAGCGATGGCACGTTGGAATTGGACGCCATGCTCTCCATGGCCATGCCAATGATGCAGGAGGCGCAGAAGGCGTATTTTTTTCCGCAGGAAACCACAATGATGGCCAGCACCGCAAAAACCACGCTGCCCACCACGCTTCGCACCGTGAAATACCGCATCACGCATACCTGCACCAGGTACGCCGCCATTGTCAGCAGCAGCACCTTCAGCGCCCGTTTCAAAGGCTTCACTCGTCATCCTCCACTGTCATCGCGCCGGGGTCCGGGATCGGTACCGGAGTCGGCGTGGGCGTAAACGTGGGCCGCGGCGAGGGCGAAGGCGTTTCGCCGAACGCGATGGGCGCCACGTATTCCAGATTGGGCGGCAGCGCCGTGGCGTTCGGATCGGGCGTGGCCGTCATCCTGGGCGTGGGCGACGGCGTTGCATTGGCTTCCGGTGCCTCGGTCGCGCTGCCAGGCGCGCCCGTCGCCGCGTACATGAAATCGCTCAGCCCTTCCATCTGGAAGGAGGGCACGGGCCGCGCCGTTGTCAGCGGCTCCAGGCGGATATTCTGGGACGTGCTCACGCGTTCCTGCGCGTTTTCAGCGTAGGAAGGACGGTAACGGTACACCGTCACGTATTCCAGATGCTGGAAATCCACCACCGGCTCCAGCACCACGTAGGATTTGTTTTCATCCATACCGCGGGTGCTTTCCCGGATGTACCCGATAGGAATGCCCTTGGGAAACTCCAGCCCCACGCCGGAGGTGACCACCACGTCGCCGGGACGGGGCAGGGAATTGTCCGGCAGATAGTACATGCGGCACATAGGCTCGCCATTGGTGCCCAGGGTGCCCTTTACGCTGCCCTGGTCACGGCTGGACTGCACCAGCCCGGCCACGGTGCAGTCGCTGTCGATGATGCAGCGAACGTCGCACTGATGGGGCATTACATTGTACGTGACCCCCACCAGGCCGCCCGCGGACACGACGGCCATATACTCCGCCACGCCGTTGTCGCTGCCCACGTTCAGGGTCAGCGTGGAAAAGTAGTTGTTGCCCACCGTGCCAATCACCGTCGCCGCGATGGGATCCATGGCGGCATGGCTGGGCTGCGACTGCTCGTAGAGCTGGTTGTTGAGCGCTTCGATCTCGCGCCGCAGCTCCTCCATCATGGCCACGTCCGTGGCGTAGTCGTCCAGCTTGGCGCGCAGCTGTTCGTATTCAAATTCGATGTTCCCGCGGATCTTCAGCATCCGCAGATAATCCGCCACATTGCCCGTAACCGTGGAAAAAAAGCTCTGGACGGGCGATACAATGGATGTAACAATCTTCCGGGGGACGGAAAGGATGGGCAGCTGCACAAAATTGGATGCCACCATCGCCGCCGCCATCAGGAACAGCCCGCCGCACAGCAGGATGATCATCATCGCCCGCAGGAAGCTCTGCCGTTCCTCCTCCGCCGTCTTTTTCTTTTTGCTTTTCTTTCCTTTTTTCCCTTTTTTAGGCGTTTTTTTGCCGGGCTTACCGCCTTTTCCGCCCGCGTCGTCGGTTTGCTTGACAGATGCAGAGGGGCTGTTTCTGCGGCTGAACGCGCCGCTTTCCACCCTGACCGCTTCGCGCGCCTCGTCCTCCGGTTCTTTTTCCGCCCGGGTCTGCACGATGCGTTCCCGCGTGTCTTCGGCTTTTCCTTTCGTTTCCGCTGTTTCCTCCGGCTTGGAAGGCGTTTCCTGTTCGGCCGGTTCCCGCTTGCTTTCCTGGGTTTCCTGCTCAAGCGGTTCGTCAGGTGCTGGCGCGTCCGGCGCATCCGTTTGAGGTTCCGGCAAAGGAACTTCAGCCTCTGTCCCGCCGCTTTTTTCTTCTGACGCAGGGCGTTTCCAGGCGGACAGTTCCTCCCCCTCGCTCCGCTGCGCCCAGATCGGGCGGCGTTCTTCCGCGTCGTGGGCATAGGTACCCAAATCCATGGGATTCAGGCCAGTGCCCTCGGAAAATTCATGGTTCCGATTTCTTGCCATGCTGATTGAAACTCCTGATCAAGTAGAAATCATTCTTCTCCCTCTTCCCGCAGGAAGCTGGATTTGCCGATACGGTGCAGCAGCTCGAACTGATCCGCCAGATGCCCCGCGCCGATCGCCGCGCAGCTCATGGGGTCGCGAGCCAGCAGCACAGGCATATCCAATTCAGAGGCGATATACTGGTCCAGCGCGAACAGCTGCGCGCCTCCGCCCGTCAGATGGATGCCGGATTTGAGCACGTCCCCAGCCAGCTCCGGCGGCGTACGCTCCAGCACATGCTGGATCGCGGCCAGAATGGCCTCGCATGGCGCGCTGAGCGCCTCATACACCTGGGTGGAGGAGATTTCGGCGGTCTGAGGCAGGTTCGTGATCATATCCCGCCCGCGCACCAGCACGCGGCGCTCCTCCTTCATGGGCAGCGCCGAACCCAGCGCCATCTTCACGTCCTCGGCGGTTCTTTCTCCGATGAGCATGTTGAATTCCCGCTTGACATATGTGATGATGGCTTCGTCCATTTTCACTCCGCCCATGCGGATGGAACGGCTCACCACGATGCCGCCCAGGCTGATGACCGCAGCTTCGGTCGTTCCGCCGCCGATATCCACCACCATAGAACCCACCGGCTCAAACACCGGCAGACCGCAGCCTACCGCGGAAGCGAAGGGTTTTTCCACCAAATGCAGCTGATTTTCGCGGATACCGGCGTACGCGGCCGCCTTCCGCACAGCCCGCCGCTCGATCGGCGACACGCGGCAGGGGATCGTCATGATCGCCCGGGGCTTCACCAGCCGTGACACGCCGATGGCCTTGCGCATAAAAAACTGCAGCATGGCCTGGGTCATTTCAAAATCCCGGATCATACCGTCCGACAGCGGCCACACCGCCGTCACGTCCGCGGAGGTACGGCCAAGCATCACCCGCGCTTCCTCGCCGATGGCGCGCACCGTGTGCCGTCCCTCCCGATCCGCCACCAGCAGCGACGGCTCGTTGATCACGATGCCCTTCTTTTTCACATAAATCTGTGTGTTCGCTGTTCCCAGATCAATTCCAACATCAGGCGCGACAATGGCCATCTATCATCATCCGTCCATTTCTGTATTTGTATTTTCCGGGGGAAACCGCTCTTTGGAGACCAAAGAGCGGTTTCCCCCAGACCCCCTTCCGAGAAAGGCATAAGGGATGAAGTGTATCTCTGGCCTCATAATAGACGATGTTATACCTTACGGAATATCCGCTCCCGCCGCTTTCAGCATATCTCGCACCAGTGCCATGGGCAGGCCGATCACATTGGAATAGCTGCCCTCGATCCTTCGCACGAACATGCCCGCCCGGCCCTGCACGGCATAAGCTCCCGCCTTGTCCATGGGTTCGCCGGTGGCGATATACCAGGAAATGGCTTCTTCGGTGAGGGAGATGAACTCCACCCGGGAGGCGTCGACGCTGACGCGTTCGCCGCCGTCCTCTCCGATCACGCAGACACCGGTATACACCGTATGGCTGTTTCCGGACAAACGGCGCAGCATGTCCCGGGCGTCCTGTTCGTCCCTGGGCTTGCCCAGCACGCGGCCGTCCTGGTACACGACCGTGTCCGCGGCCAGCACCATCCGGCCCGGATGCAGCTTCGCCACAGCCCGGGCCTTGCGCCGGGCGTTTTCCATCACCAGCACGTCCGGTTCGCCGGCTTTGATTTCCTCCGCGTCGGCGCAGATCACCTCAAACGGCAGTCCGGTATATGCCATCAGCTCCCGCCGCCGGGGCGACGCGGACGCCAATATCAACGGTTGCTTCATGCTTTTTCTTCCTTCTTCGCGTCTTTCGTCTTTTTTCCGTTCCGTTTTTTGGTACACGAAAAACGCGCCCCTTATTATAACATAATCAAGGGGCGCAAGTACAGTCTTTTTCATCTGCACGAAACAATTTTGTAAAAATGTTATAATTTTTTAGCTTACAGAAATTCCCAAAAAGTTGGACGCCGCATTTTGTCACCCATTGCCGAAGAATACCGACACCGTACAGTTGTGCACCTCCAGGAACATACCCGGATAGATCATGCAGACGTATGCCCCCCAGGCATCTTCATGTTCACACACGACGCCTTCATGCTCCCAGCCGTATTCGGATACCGGAAAGAAGTTAATGAGTTCGGTTTCGTCCGTATTGCCGAAAATACTTGAAACCGCTGCATAACTGTTTGCGCTGCCCGGCATTGGCCGGATCAGCAGGGTAAAATAATTGATATAGTCGGGGAACTGCCAGTCGCAGAAGAAGCGTCCCGATCCTTCGAAGATTTTTTCGTACTCCTCCAAATCACCGGGATACTGTGGCAGCAGGTGCTGCCCCGCGCCTTTGATCAGCGGACGAACTTCGCCTTCCCCCTGAACGGTCACCTGCGTTCCGGCTTGCAGATAGAAAGAATAAGTCGTTTCGCTGTTCGTTTCTTCATAGACCTCATATTCCACCGTCGTACCGTCGGGCTTTTCCAGGGTTAAAAGCCCTTCCTGGCCGGGAGCGAGGGAGAAATACCACAAGCCCTGCTCGGCTTTCGTAGCCGTCCAGGTGCCGTTCACGTTCCGAACCACAGCCCGGCTGTTCTCCATGTCCGCGTACAGAATGGCCTTGCATTTGTCCTTTTCCATGTAGAAGTTGCCGCTGCTGTGGTTGCGCAGCTGCCAGTAGCCCACGCCGTTCTTCTCCACTTCCCCGATGATTTCCGCCAGGCGGATTTCTGAATAATCATTGCCTTCCTGCCAAGGATCGCCGGGGTTTTTCTCTATGGGCGCCATCATAAACTGGTTTCCCTGCGGATCGATTTCATCATTGGGCAGCAGAGCAAAGCCCAGGGCCGTAGGACCATGGTCGTTTGCCGGGCGGTCTGTCATCTCGATTTGGGCTGTGGGCACCATTTTCTCCGTATACCAACCGCTGCCCGGGTCGCCGTACACGATCTGATACTGATCCTTCATCTCCCCCACCACGGTCACGGACGCGCCCGCGGGAATGGTTACATCCTCTGCTTCAGTGGCAATGTCCGTTTTCGCCATGCCCGTGCGCAGGTTCACCTTCGCCTGCCAGGGCTGAATGAACACGGTCACGTCCTCCAAATGCACATAGCCGACGATACTCGCCTGCCAGACCCATTCGTTCTTCACCTCAGGGGGCACGCCGAAGCTCTCCACCGTGGCCCAGCCGCCGCTTCTGGAGAAATCCACGATGCGCACCGACGCGCCGGGATACAGCCTGGCCTGAACTTGTTTCAGTTCCTTGTCCGCATACACCGCCGTATACCCGCCGCCGTCCGCCGGGAACAGGTATGCCTGATCCACGCGGATGCGGGTATCCCGGATGCGGGCCGCGCGGACATAGCCCACCTCGCCCGCCTGGTTCGCCGCCAGCCGCCAGTCGTCGCCGATATCGCCCAGCAGATAGAGTTCCCCGCTGCCCGCCGTAGTCACGATCTCCGCGCCGTTCCGGGGCTCGTAGAGCAGATTGGTCTGGGACGGAACGGACGCCCGGTGAAACAGCTGTGGCGCTTCAAAGTTCGCGTTCATCGGCATCAGGTATTCCTTGAGCATGTAGCCCACCAAACTGACGCCCGCTTCGAAATTGCCCAGCAGGTCCACGGGAAGCCATTCCCGGCCCTCCTTGTCCCGCGCTGTTTCCCGACTGGTCACATACACCGGCGTGCCGCTGTAAAACCGGCCCAGGGATTTGGAGCCCGCGTCCGGCTTTTCCCGCAGGTTCAGCCGGTCGGACAGATTCGGGTTCGCCACCACCGCCAGATAGCCATCGGTGTCCGCGTCCCCGCCGTATTCCGCAAACCACTCCGCCCGGGCGGAAAGCACCGCCGACAGAAGCAGGGAAATCACCATCACCATAGCAGATAATCGCTTCATGCTCGTCCCTCCTTTGTTCTCTCACCCATATGACGAATGTACAGCAAAAAATGCTGCATAAAATAATACCCCGCCCGCGCAAAAAATGAACGCGGGCGGAGATAAACAGCAGCGGAGTATTTAATTTGCAGGAGATTCTGCGGAATTCGTCAGGGCGTAAATGGCCTCCTGATTGTAGACCACCTCATGCTCGCTCTGCCAATTGGCCAGGGCATCGGTGAAAATCTGGTTCATATTGACGTTTTCCAGATATGTCTTGATTTCCTCGCGGATTTCGTCGGTCATTTTGATCTTGCCGCTGGGAATATCGCGCAGGTAATACAGGATGTGGATACCGTTCTTGCCAACCACGGGATCGGAAACGTCGCCGGGCTTGATCATCTTTTCGCTGAACGCGGCTTCCGTGAACACAGGATCCCAGATCAGGCTTTCCTTGTGCACATGGTAGCCGTCCACCAGCTGGGCCTTTTCCTTCATGCCGGGGTCTTCGCCGTATTTCTTGATGAGGTTGGTGAATTTTTCGCCTTTTTCCAGACGGGCGTAAATATCGTCGATGACTTCTTTTTTACTGTCCAGGATGGTCTGCCGCGCTCTTTCCATCGCGGTTTTTAAAGCTTCGTCGCCATCGGGCGCTTCCTCGGTTTTGCTTTCCTCATAGGCGGCCTGGGCTTTGTCGTAGGCGTCCATCAGCGCTTCGTCCACGTCCAGCAGAATGTGGATAATGCCGCGGTAGCCCTCGGGAACAAAGAAGAACTGCTGGCCATAGTACGCCTGATAAAGCTCGTAGGTGCCGATGTTGCCGTCGAAAGCGGCGATATCCTGTTCGGCTGCTTCGTCAAACAGCGCTTGAATATCCGCTTCGGGCACAGTCACGTCCTTGCCGTCGAGCATGTAGGCTTCCAGTTTTTCCTGGGCAGCCTGATTTTCATATTGCCTGGCAACAGTTTCCAGCGTGATGCCGTGGGTGTTATAATACTCCACGGCCTCCTGACGGGTCTGCTCCACGTTGGCGTCGTCCCCGCCGCCGAAATAGTTCACATACTGCTGAATGGCTTCTTCCCATTCGGCCTGCGCCTTCACGGCAAACTCGGCTTTTTCTTCATCGGTGAACTGGTCAAAGCCCAGCTCAGTGATTTTGTCGGAGAGGATGCGGGTCTGAATCATGTAATCCAGCGCGGTCTTATAGTCGTTTGCGTCGTTGATATAGCCGCCGGAAACCAGGGTACTCAGCATGGCTTTGGTATCGCCCAGGGTGATTTCATTTCCATCAACGGTCGCCAGCACGAGGTTTTCGTCGGCAGCGGGTTCGGCAGAAGCTTCTTCCGCGGGCGCTTCATCCGCGGCGGGGACTTCGGCAAACGCGGTTGCTACGGCCGCCGAGGCCACGTTTTGCTTCGCGCCGAAAACATCCGTGAACTGATACAGGCAGAACACCGCCGCCAGAACCACCGCGACCGCGCAAATGATGCCAATCTTTTTCGTCATATGAATAAAACTAACCTCTCTTTTCTTTCCCGGTGCATCGGGAAGTAATCGTGAATTTTATTATGGCACAGGTTCGGATTCTTCGCAAGTATTTTTCGAAAATAAAACAGGAATGTTACATCTTGTTCATTCTTTTTGACATAATCAATGCCCATTCGCTTGCAGAAAAGCGGCTGACCGTGCTATACTGTGGGAGCGGACCGCCGGTCCGCAAAAAAGCGGCGAAGCAGCGCGCGGCATTCTTCCTCCAGCACGCCGCCCGCGCAGGAAACATGATGGAAAAACGCGGGGTCCTGGGGCAGAGTATATACGCTTCCGCAACAGCCCTGACGAGGGTCGTACGCCCCGAACACGCATGCGTCGATTTCCGCCATCATCAGCCCGCCGGCGCACATGGGACAGGGCTCTAGGGTAACGTACAGGGTGCAGCCCCGCAGCCGACGGCTGCCGATTGCCCGGCACGCGCGTTCCATGGCCAGCATTTCCGCGTGCGCGAAGGGGCTGCCTCCTTCCCGCTCATTGTGGGCGCGGGCGATGACCTGGCCGTTCCGCACCACCACCGCGCCAACCGGCACTTCGCTTTCATCCTTCTCCGCTTCCCGCAGCGCTTCGCGCATGAAGGCTTCCGCCTGCATCATCGTCCCGCCTCCCGTATGGTTTGTTTCATTACTATACCACAGGCGCAGGGGCGGATTCAAGTGCCGTAAGCCTCCCGCCGTTCCAAAACGTCGTCTGTCCCGCCGCAGCGCCGCGCCTTTTCAGCGGCCAAACGACGGGACAGTGATGCAGGAGACCCCCATGTTCATTCTATGCCGGGAAACGGCCGAACATGCCACATTTTTCATAGGCAAAGAAAGGAAACGCTATGGCTGAATCCACTTCCGCAGCCCTGCCACGCACCGGCGGCAATGAAAACAAAGACTTTATCAAGCTCGTCGCTTTCGTGTTTATGATCATCGACCACATCGGCGCGGCGTTTTTTCCCGGGGTGTATGAACTGCGCATCCTGGGCCGCATCGCGTTTCCTCTCTTTGCGTGGGGAATGGTGACCGGCGCGGTGTACACCCGGAACATCTGGAAGTATGCCCTGCGGGTGCTGCTTGTCGGAATCCTCTCACAGCCCTGCTATGTGTACGGCATGAACCATTCCTGGCACCAGCTCAATGTGTTTGCCACGCTGCTGCTGGGACTGCTGGGCATCGCAGCCATCAAGGAGAACCGCTTCGGCAGCCGGTACTGGGGGCCGGTGCTGGCGGTGCTGGCCGCCTGTACGATCGTGGTGGATTACGGCTTCCAGGGCGTGCTGCTCGTGATGCTGCTGTATGGCGCGCGGCAGACGCGGGCTTCCATCGCAAGCCTGATGATCGCGTACTGCCTGTATTGGGGCTTTGGCACGCTGTCGCTCAAAACGGTGTTCGGCCTGCCGCTGCTTGATGAGGTGTCCTTCCTGCCGCAGGGAAAAAAGCTGTTTTCGCATATCGCTCAGATTCAGTTCTGGGCCATCCTGTCGCTGCCCATTATTCTGCTGCCAATGCGCACCCGCAAGGACAAGCCCCATCTGCCCACGTGGGTGGGATACACCTTCTACCCTGTCCACCTTGCGATCATCGGCGTCATCCGGCATTGGGACGAGATCATCGCTTTTTTTCAATCGATGGGCGCCGTTTGAAACGCCGATGCTTTTTTCAAAGCCTGACGATGGCGGCTGATCACCTGATCCAATTCCTGATGACGGATCGGCGCGGCAATGCGCATATTGGGCAATCGCATCCGCGGGAGGGCCTCCGTCTGACCGCGCTGTGCTTCGGGATAGGCCATGGGCGTCCGGGCCGTATCCGGGGAAGAATCGGTCTGGGCGGGCTGATAGTCCAGCTGGCGTGAGCGCCAGGCCAGCCACCGATCCTGCTGTTCCTGCCAGGTGAGCGCCGCGAAGGGCGATTGAAGTTCTGTTTTTTCCCGGTTCATTTTCATGCCTCCTTCCTCCATCCGGTTTCATCGTATGCGGAGGAAAAAGGAAGGGTGAGAAAAATACAGCGAGGCAGGGAGCGAACAATCCCTTGCCTCGCTTTTTGCGTTTCACTGACTGGAAAAAGACAGCTCATCGGTCAATAACCAATGCGCAGAACAAATGGTCTATTCCGCTTCGCTCTGCGCGACGGAGGCGGCCAGAATGGCTTCGATTTCCGTCGGCGTCAGAAGAACCGTCGTGTTTTCCCAATGGCCTTCCGAGGCCAGCATGGGCGGATAATAGAAAGCGATGGAACATCCATCCGGACACGCGGCGAAATCCCGGGCGGGAGAAAACTCGATTTCAAAATCCTCCAAGGAAGGTTTCTCCGCTTCCATCAATTGCGGATGCTCCTGAAACATGGCGTACAGCGCCGGCAGCAGCGCTTTCGAGATGGAGTCGGAGGAACCCCGGATGATGCGCGCGATGTCCGGATAGTCCTCCGCGCGCACATCCTCCAGCTGTTCCGGGTCCACGCCCGCCTGAATCAGGATCACCCCGCGCAGGGTAAGCGTCTCCCCCGCGTACATGCCGCTCACGTCAAATGTCAGCGGCTCCAGTGAATAGACCGTCTCCTCCCCCATGCTCTGGGAGCGGAACTGCACGATGGACAGCAGCTTGTCATTGCTGCAGGTTACGGCAAAATCGTGGTTCACTTCGTTCTTGCCGTCAAAGCGCATGTCCGGCGTGTTGGCAAACATGGGCAGCACCAGATTGGTCATTTCATCCAGAGCCATCTGGTAGGTATCGTTGATCAGCGCGGCGGTGTAGTCATCGCCGATGATTATGGGATACGCATAGGTGAAATGGTAGACCCAGTTTTTTTCGTCCGGGAAAAACATTTCCCCTTCGTTCCGCTCCACGGTCAGCTCCGCAAAAGCGGAGGCGGCGCACAGCCAAAGCGCCAGCGCCGCCAAGGAAATCGAGAAAAACTTTTTAACCATTGGAAAGACTCCACACGCTCAGGGAATTGCGGATGATTTCGGCGTAGAATTCATATTCCGCCTGGTATTCCGCGGGGAAATTGAATGTGACCATATACAGCCGCTGCGCTTCTGCGGAGGTGGTAACGAGGACATAGCTGCCCTCCCGCGTCACGCTGAACCGGTCGAATTCCGGTTCCTGAATGATTTTTGCATCGGGATACGCGGTTTGGTAATCAGCGGCTGCATCAGCAAGAGAGGTTTTTTCTTCGACCGCTGAGATGGTCAGGGTAGCTTTGCCATCGGCGGTCTGCCACACGCGGAAAGCGGCGGTTTTGTCCGTTTCATTCAGAATCGCCGGCAGGTTCACGGAGTATTCCATTTCCTGGTTTTCAAACTCTTTCCATTGGGTCAGGTCGCCGGCCTGATAGAAGGGAGAAACGGAAACGGCGTTCACGGTATATCCGAAAGGCGCATCCGGCGCGCTGCGAAGGGAAACACGGGCGTTGCACTGCCAGACAAGGGCGTCTTCGGGAATTTCATCGGCGCTCAGCCGCACTTCCGTTTCCTTTGCGGTGAAGATGTCGCACTGGATTTCCGCGTCTGTTCCGTCAAATTCCACGGAGTAAATATGCGCACCGTAGCTGCACTGGCTCGCGGGAGCGGCGTTCAATTCGCCCGCCGCATACCAGACGCGGTTATCATTGGCGGCCTTGACCGCCTCAGCCTGCTCCTCCGTCAGTTCGGGGAAAGCGTAAGTGGTATTGGTGAACACCTGATCATACATATCCCGCGCCTGCTCCGCGGTAAGGGCGACGATGTCCTGCTCGCTGATCTCGCCGTCGTAGGGAAGCAGGCCCGCCTTGATACCCCAGGCCAGCGCGCTGAAGACCATCAGGTCGGAGGGCGTTTCATCCTTTTCCAGGCTCGGAGCCGCGGGTGCGCCTTGCAGGATCGCCGCGTTCACGATCAGCTCCGTCAGGGACGTCAGTTTTTCATCCACCGTCACGTCCATGGCTCTTTCGTCACGGGTCGGCGCGGCCAGAGCGGGCACCGCCGTCAGCAGCATGCAGAGGGCAAGCAGCAGGGAAAGCATTTTTTTCACGTTCATCGGGATTCCTCCTTTTTCGCAAGAGTTCCTATCAACTCATGTTTTTTCAAGCTTCTTCCAAATCCGGGTTCGCGCCGGTAGGCTGCTCGTTTTCCTTGGGCTGGTTCAGAATGGTCACAGTGGCCCATTCCACCCGCCGGTCCACGATTTCCTCCGCCCGGATGCGCAAGCCGTAGCACTCCACCACCGGATGGGTGCCGTCCTTGGGAATGGTCATCATGCGGCTGAAAATCAGCCCGCCCAGGGATTCAAAGCCCGCGCCGGTGGGCAGGTTCAGATCCAGCGCGTCGTTGATGACTTCAATTAAGGCGCCGCCCGCGATGCGGTACTGGTTTTCGCCGATCTTCTGGATTTCCTGGGGCAGGGGCTTGTCGTACTCGTCGTAGATGTTGCCCACGATTTCTTCCAGCAAGTCCTCCATGGTGATCAGGCCGCTGGTGCCGCCGTACTCGTCCACCACGATGGCGATGTGGGTTTTGTTTTTCTGCATGTCCCGAAACAGCACATCCGTGCGCACGGATTCCGGCACAAAATAGGCGGGCCGCAAAATTTCCCGCAGGGTTTTCTTGCCGCCGGTGGACAGAGCCAGCAGATAGTCCCGGGTGGTGAAGGTGCCCAGCACGTCGTCCAAATCTTCGCCGTACACCGGGAAACGGGAGAGGCCGCTTTCCAGGATGGTTTTCATGATTTCCTTATTGCCAGCGTCCACCTGGAGCGCGGTCACATCGGTGCGGTGGGTCATGCAGTCGGCGGCGGTCATGTTGTTGAACTCGAAAATGTTCTCGATCATGTCGCGCTCGTTGCCCTCGATGGCCCCTTTTTCCTCGCCCATGTCCACCATCATGCGGATTTCATCCTCGGTGACTTCCTCCTCATTGGCGGCGGGGTCGATGCCAAACAGCCGCAGCACGCCATTGACGGACTTGGTGAGCAGCCACACGACGGGCTTTGTCACCTTCGCCACGCTGTCAATGATGCCCGCCACGGCCCGGGCGACTTTCTCCGGCTCCTTCATAGCCACCCGCTTGGGCACCAGCTCGCCGAACACCAGCGTAAAATAGGAAAGAATCAGGGTGATGAACACCACGCACAGGGTGTTCAGGGTGCCTTTGGAAATCAGGGTAAAGCCCCAGGTATCCCGGATCAGGCTCGCCAGCGGAGAAGCGAAGTTGTCCGCCGCGAAGGCGCTGCCCAGGAAGCCCGCCAGCGTGATGGCGATCTGAATCGTGGACAGAAAGCCCGAGGGCTCCAGCATCATGGTCAGCAACTTCTGGGATTTTTTATCGCCTTCCTCAGCCTTGTGGCGCAGCTTGGTTTCGCTGAGGGACACCACCGCGATTTCCGCCGCCGCAAAGAACGCGTTCACCGCGATCAGAATCACCTGGATCAGCAATAGGCCGCCGATGGGGGTATCCAAACAAGTATCACTCCGTTTCAAAATTGCGCGTATCGCATGCAAACCGTCTTGAGTTTACGGGTTGATTATAGCATACCGACCTCTTATTTTCCACATCAAATTGAAAAGAAATTGTAACAATTTCAAGGCCCGGGTTGTTCCGGAAGGTGGGATTATGATATACTACCGGCGTATACGTGGCCAGCATACAGCTGCGCGGTCTGATACATGGATTGCAGCGTGTAGTGATTTTTCTGTTTGGCTGAGGCGAATGTGATGAAGCTCAGTTTTTCCCGTCCTGTGGGGCGGTTTCTGGTGCTCGCGGCGGCAGCGGGGCTTTTGCAGCTCCTGTTCCGGCTTTGCCTGCGGGCGGAGGGCGACGGAGGCGCGGCGTTGCTGATCGCATACCTGTATGTTCTGCTGCCGCTTGCGTCCGTGCTGCTGCCGCTGTGGGCGGGTCTGGGCGGGGTGCCGCCCATCGCGGCCTGCCTTCCCATCGGCGGGGCCGCGCTCCTCTGCTCGTCCGCGCCGGCCTGGCTGTGCGGGGCGTGCACGGTGCTGTCCACTGTCGCTGCGGCAGCGGGGCAGGAATGGACGAAACGAAAACAATCATCCGGAGGCCATCATGGCGGAAGAAATCAGAAACGGTAAAAAGCGCGGATTCGCCATCAGGGCATTGATCGTGCTGGGCACGCTGCTGCTGATGGCAGTGGTGTATGTGTCCGCGATCCTGCTGCAAATCCCGGAAGACGAAACAGGCAGCCATGCGGCAGCGGAAAAATCCGAACCTGTTTCGCGGATGCAGCCTGCCGCCATGAACGACGCTTCCGCCCTGGCCCAGCTGTTCGGCGCGCCGCTGCCCTGTCTGCCGGGCTACGCTATGAACGGCCAGGGAGACAATGTCAATTATGAGGGCGCCAACGCCCGCATCGTCACGCTGCAATACCCCGGGTTCATCCTCTCTGCCGTTCGCCCCGCAGCCGCCGCGCCGCTGCTGCTGCGCGAGGATTTGTCCGTAAGCCTGCAAAGCGGCGTCGTCTGTCTGAGCCTGCCCGTGGTGCTGGCTGCCAAGGGAGACAGCCGGTGCGCGTATTTTTCCGGCGCCGACGCGGCCTATGCTGTGTACGCGCCGCAGGCGGGAGAAGAAAATTTCCTGTCCCTGCTGGACAGGCTGCAATGGTCGAATTGAAGGAGGCGTTTTGACATGACAAAGGAATTATTCGCCCAGGCCATGGTGAAATTCTTTGGCGGCGTGGTGCTCCTGGGCCTGCTGCTTTTCCTGCCAGCCGGAACGCTGAGCTACTGGCAGGGCTGGCTGCTGATGGGGATTCTGTTTATCCCCATGTTCATCGCGGGGCTGATCCTGATGAAGAAAAACCCTGACCTGCTGAAGAAACGCCTGAACGCCAGGGAAGAAGAAAAGGAGCAGAAGCTGGTGATTCTGTTCAGCGGACTCATGTTCTTCGCGGCGTTCGTGCTGGCGGGGCTGAACTTCCGCTTCCGCTGGTTCGTTATGCCGGACTGGGCGGTATGGCTGGGGGCTGCTGTATTTCTGATTTCCTATGCGCTGTATGCGGAAGTGCTGCGGGAAAACACTTATCTGTCCCGCACGGTTGAAGTGCAGGAGGAGCAGAAGGTGATCGACACCGGGCTGTACGGCATCGTGCGCCATCCCATGTACGCCGCCACGCTGCTGCTGTTCCTGTCCATGCCCGTTGTACTGGCCTCCCCGGTCTCCTTCCTGGTCATGCTGCTCTATCTTCCCATCATCAGCAAGCGCATGAAGAACGAGGAGGAAGTGCTCAGGCAGGGCCTGAAGGGATATGAGGAATATATGCAGAAGGTCAGATACCGCGTGATTCCCTTCATCTGGTAACAAAATTTTGTCTTTTCTATCAGGAAAAGATGTGATATAATAATATCCAGCGCACATCGGCGAAGCGTTTTGCCGATGTCCGCACGCTCAAGGAGGATACGCTTTATGGCAAATTCCCGGCGTAAAACCGGACGCCGCAGAGGAAACAGACGGGATCACCGCGGGCTGCTGTTATTTGTTTTGGCGGCCGTGCTGGTGTTCTTTGTGCTGGTGATGCCCAAGAACCCCATTGCCAAGGCGATGAACGCCACCGCTGACGGTACGGTGAGCACCCACGCGGGCTTGCGCATCAGCGAAGTGATGAGCGACAACGCCTCCGCCCTGCCGGATGAAGGCGGCAAGTTCGGCGACTGGGTGGAAATCGAAAACACGCTGGATACGCCCATCAATATCAAGGGCGTGGGCCTGTCCGACCGGTCCGACCGGATCAAGTTCCTGTTCCCGGACGTGACGCTGAACGCCCACGGCCGGGTGGTGGTGTTCTGCGACAGCGTCAACAAGGACGACCCCCACGGCGAATTCCACGCCAAATTCAAGCTCAGCTCCCTGGGCGATTACGTATATCTGTTCGACGCCAACGGCACCGCCATTGATAATGTGAAGGTACCCACCCTGAACGCCGACGAAAGTTACGCCCGGGACGAAAATGGCAACTGGGAAAAGACCGGCGCTTATTCCCCCGGTTATCCCAATACCCAGGAGGGCTATGAAGCCTATCTGGCCGCCTACACGGTACATCCCGGCGAGCTGATGATCAACGAAGTGGTGCCCACCCCCCGCAGCGGTCTGCGGGACGAGGACGGTGAATTGAGCGACTGGGTGGAGCTGTACAACGCGGGCAGCAAGGACATCAAGTTAGGAAATTATGCCCTGTCCGACGATGAAACCAAGCCCGTCAAATGGCCCTTCCCCAAGGACGCGGTGATCCCCGCGGGCGGCTACTACATCGTGTTCTGCTCCGGGAAAGACAAGGTTGAGCAGGATACACGCTATCCGCACGCCAACTTTAAAATCAACAACGAGCAGGACACCATCGTTCTCTCCACCCTGCTGGGCGAGCTGGTGGACCGGGTGGTGGTGACAAACGTCGGCAAGGACATGAGCTATGGCCGCGATGACGGCGGCAATTGGAAGGTGTTCACCCTGCCCACCCCCGGCGCGCCCAACAACGAATACGGCGCTGGCCGGGCCGACCAGTATATCCGCGCCCTGAACCCAACGGGCGTATACATTTCCGAGGTGGTGAGCTCCGCCAATCTGGTCAAACCCTTTCCCGACGCCTCCTCCAGCGACTTTGTGGAGCTGTATAACGCCTCCAGCCAGACCTGGGACATGAGCGGCTGGGGACTGAGCGACAGCATCAGCTGGCCCCGCAAATGGACGTTCCCCCAGGGGACGTCCATTTTCCCAGGGGAATACAAGATCATCATGCTGGACGGCACCGATGCCAGCCTCAGCGGGCGGCTGAAAACCTCCTTCAAGCTCTCCCGCATGGGCGGCGAAATGCTCACCCTGGCCGATGCCGACGGCCGGGTGCTGGACAGGCTGTACCTGCCGGAAATCCCCACGGATAAATCCTATGGCAGGACGCTGGGGAGCAACGGCTTTTTTTATTATGACACGCCGACCCCCGGCGCGGCGAACAGCATGGGCTTTACCGGCTTCGCCGCCCGTCCGGTGTTCGACCATCCCAGCGGGATATATTACGGCGAACTCAAGGTCGCCCTCTCCGCCGCCCCCGGCGTGACGATCCGCTATACCACCGACGGCTCCATCCCCACGCCGGAAAACAGCCAGGTGTATACCGAGCCCATCGAAATCTTCGGCACGAAGGTCATCCGCGCCCGGTGCTTCCAGGAGGGCCGTCAGCCCTCGGAGACCGCTACGGCCAGCTATTTCATGGAGCTGTACCACACCCTGGACGTGATCTCCCTGGTGTGCGATCCGCAGGAGCTGTGGGACCCCGCCACCGGCCTGCTGAGCCGGGAGCAGGACCATTCCTCCCGCAACAGGAAAAATCCCGAAGCCGCGGAGGTGCAGAAGTACAACGAGAAGGGCGAACGCATCCTGCCCTTCCGCACTCCCGTATACCGCACCTATGGCAAGGATGACCGGCAGGGATACTTTGAGTATTTCGACCATACGACCGGTCAGGTCATTCTGTCCCAGGGCATCAAGATGGACTTGCTGGGCGCGTATTCTCTGGACATGCCCCAGAAATCCTTCAAGCTGCGGGCCCAGGCCGCGCTGGGGGAAAAATTCTTCAACTATCCCTTCTTTGAGGAACGGGACTACACCTTCTATAAATCCCTGACCCTCAGAAATTCCGGCAACGACGCGGTGTGGACCCGCGTGGCCGACGGCGTGCAGACCCGGCTGGTGGATAAATACATCCATCCCAACATGCCCACCCTGGCTTGGAAACCCGTGGTGGTGTACCTGAACGGCGAATACTGGGGCCACTACAACCTGCGCGAACGCAAGGACCGCTTCTCCATCGGCCAGTTTGAGGGCCTCGACCTGGAGAAGGACAAGGAAATTCTGGAGAACATCACCATCCTCAAGGGCAACAACAGCGTGGTGCAGGGCAGCAGCAAGGAATACAACGCCATGATTTCCACGCTCAAAACCATGAACACCAACACCAACCCCGAGCATCTGCAATACCTGAAGGACAACGTGGACGTGGACAGCTACATCGACTGGTTCGCCGTGAAAATGTTCTTCGGCGATTCCGACCCCGGCAACATCATGTTCTACAAGCTGCCCACGGAAGGGGCGAAATGGAAGTGCCTGCTGTTCGACACGGACTACGGCCTGTTCGATTCCAGCTTCAACAGCCCGCGTTCTTACCTCAAGGACAAGGGCATGGGCCAGCAGAACATCAACAACACGATTTTCAAAAAGATCATCGAGTCGGACGAATTGCGGGACAAATTCCTGCGCAGGCTTGGCTTTGTGTTCCAGGAGCTGACCACCGAACGGATGCAGGCCGAGCTGGACGAAATGACCGCCATGATCGAACCGGAGCTCAACAAGCACTACCAGAAATGGGCGGGCGACCCGGACACCAAAATCATGAACATGGACTCCCCCACCACCGCCTCCGGCTCCATCCGCTACTGGCATCAGCGCGTGGACCGTCTGCGCAACACGGTTATGGTCTACCGTCCCTACCGCCTCTGGGGCATGGTGCAGGAACAGTTCAAGCTGACCGACCGGCAGATGACCGAATACTTCGGCGCCAAGCCCGTGAATCCCGATCAAAAATAACGGATCAACTTTGGTTTTTTAAGTGCCTCTGGATGACAATTTTGAAAAGCTGTCTTTCAGGGGCATTTTCATTTGTGTTTGCTGGCAGGCTGAGCCAGCGAATCCCTGGAGGAGGCTCCGTTTCCTTCCTGGGCCGAAAGCGCCTGCTCTGCCAGTTTTTCCATATGCGCTGGATACCGCATGATATAGCCCATAAACACAGCGAACAGCGCATTGATTTGCAGGTTCCGGACACTCCGGTCTGATTATGAATGAAATTTTTTTACCAATTTAGCTATTTCTTTTCCCGATTTCTGTGATATAATTATGTTATGAAAGTATGCCTATGATTTTTCCCCACACAAAAAGAACGGAGAATGTATATGAAAAAGAATGTTTTTTTCCGCCGTTGTTTCGCCATGCTGATGATTTTCATGCTGACGCTGAACATCGGTACCGCCGCTTTTGCGGAAAGCTATTCCGCCAGTGTGATGCGGCTGCTGAATTATGAGGGCGAAGTGTATATCCTGGACGCGGACGGCAACGCCCGCTTTCTGATGGAAAACGTCCGCTTCAACAGCGGCGAAAGCCTGTCCACCGGCGCGAAGGCCATGGCGTCGGTGAGCCTGGACGCGACGAAAATCCTCACCCTGGATTCCATGACCCAGGTGACATTTGTAAAAGCAAATAATCACATGACCCTGTCGCTTTCCTCCGGACGGCTGCTGCTGGACGTGCAGGCGAAGCTGGACGAAAACGAAACCTTCGATATCCAGACCTCCACCATGACCGTGGGTATCCGGGGCACGACGATACTCCTGTCATCCTTTGACGGCTCCGAGGAAGAAATCAACAAAGCCCTGCTCGAATCCAACGCGAGCTTCCGGGAGCTGCTGAACCGTACGCTGCCGAATGGTTATTCCGGCAACTTCTCCCAGCTGGTCGTGCTGGAGGGGACCGCCGTGGCGACCTACCAGGATACGAACAGGCAAGCCCGATCCGTAGAAGTACACGCCGGGGAAAAAATCACGGTGGTGGACGATCGGCGGGAAGATTCCGCCGTAACCCAGGCCATGAATCATGACCTGGGCTCGGATATGGTAGAATTCATCAAAAACGATCCTGTCCTCACCGAAAAAGTTGAAGAAGCCAGCGACATTCTGAATGCCGATACCAACAAGCAGGAAACTGAAACAGGCATCTCTGAGGAAAATGAGCCGGAGAAAAAAGAACCGATTGTTCCTGATGATATCCCCCCCGAACATGTGCATGACTTTTCACCTACCTTTATCCCGCCCACTTGCACAGCGGATGGTGAAATCATTTACGTCTGCGCCTGCGGCGAATCGTTCAGTGTAAGCGGCGGCAGCGCTTTGGGCCACGAATGGGGGCCTTGGGGCGTTGTAAGGGCCGCGACCACCGAACAGGAGGGCGCTGAAATCTGCCAATGCACCCGGTGTGGCGAAGTTCAGTCCAGGGGCATTCCCAAGCTGAATCCCACGCCTACCCCCATTCCCACGGAAACGCCGATTCCTACAATAATACCCACGCCTGTCCCAACGGAAGCGCCTACACCAGTGCCCACGGAGGTACCTACCCCCGTACCCACGGATACGCCCGTACCCTCCCCCACACCGCACGTGCACACGCCCAAAGACCCTGTTTACGAGAATGACGATCCCCCCACCTGCACAGGAAACGGCAGCAAGGAAGCGGTCGTTTACTGTGAAACCTGCGGAGAAGAAATCAGCCGAACGGTGGAAACTGTTTCCGCCTTGGGCCATAATTATGGCGAGTGGCAAACCGTGAATGAACCCGATTGCACGAAAACAGGTCTGCGCCAACGTACCTGCCAGCGCTGCGGTGAAACCGAACAGGAAAGCATTGCCGCCAAAGGGCATGTCCCCAAAACGGTATCCGGCAATCCCGCCACCTGCACCGAATCCGGCTGGACGGATTATACTGTTTGCAGTATATGCAATGAAGTGCTGGAGCCCGGAGCCGAAATCTCCGCTCTGGACCATAATTTTGGCGAGTGGCAAACCGTGAATGAACCCGATTGCACGAAAACCGGTCTCCGCCAGCGTACCTGCCAGCGCTGCGGTGAGACCGAACAAGAAACCATTGCCGCCAAAGGGCATGTCCCCAAAACGGTATCCGGCACTCCCGCCACCTGCACCGTATCGGGCTGGACGGATTATACTGTTTGCAGTATATGCAATGAAGTGCTGGAGCCCGAGGCCGAAATCTCCGCTCTGGACCATAATTTTGGCGAGTGGCAAACCTTGAGTGCACCCGAATGCACGAAAACCGGTCTCCGCCAGCGTACCTGCCAGCGCTGCGGTGAAACCGAACAGGAAACCATTGCCGCCAACGGTCATACGCCCATTACAGACCCGGGTTCCCCTGCCACCTGCACCGAATCCGGCTGGACGGACCACATCTACTGCGACGTTTGCGAAGAAGTGCTGGAACCCCTTCAGACCGAAATTCCTGCCCTGGGCCATGATTGGGGCGCATTTGTAACCGTTAAGGAACCCACCTGTGCTAAAGGATTAAAACGGCGCACCTGTCAGCGTGCAGGCTGTGGAGCCACGGAAGAAGAAGAAATCGACGCCATCAGTCCGCATGTGGCGGGCGATATGACCACCGAAAACGAGAAGGAGGCAACCTGTACCACACCCTACAGTTGGGACGAAGTAACGTATTGTTCCGTCTGCGGCGGAGTGATGAGCACCCAGCCCCGTGAAACCGGCTCACCCCTCGGCCACTACTACGACTGGGAAGGCGGGGTGGAATACGTGAAGGACCCCACCTGCACGGAAGACGGTGAGGTAAAGTATACCTGCCAGCGCTGCGGAGCAACTGTGACGGAAACGATTCCCGCCGGGCATACGCCCGGTGATCCGACCGATAAGGCGCCCACCTGTATAGAATCCGGTTATAGTGGCCGTGTCTTCTGTACAGAATGTGGAACTGTGCTTGAAGCAGGCACCGAAGTTCCTTCCACTGGCACGGAGCACAATTATGAATTACATGATACCGATAACAAACCCGTTCTGATAGATGAAGAGAACGGAATCTATCAGCAGATGTTATGCTTCATATATAGGTGTGAATACTGCGGCGACGAGTATTGGGAACCCTATGTGGAGGATGATCCCCCAAGCGGTTACCCAGGCTACTGAGGAAACACGATGAATAAAGCCAAACAATATCTGGCTGCTTTCGCCGCGGCGCTGGTGATTACCGCGCTGATTGCCCTGGGCCCGCTGCACCGCCTGGACAAGCTGGCCCAGGATCAGCTGTTTCAGCAGCCCGGCGTGACAGACACCAATATCCTCATCATCGGCATCGACGAGGACGCGCTGGATCTGCTGGGTCCTTACAACACCTGGGACAGAAGCGTGATGGCCGCCGCTCTGGAAGCCCTGGCCGCCGACCCGGACAATCTGCCTGCCGTGGTCGCCGTGGACGTGCTCTATGCGGGAAATACCTCTGCCGCGTCGGATGAACGCCTGGCCAACGCGGCCAAAAAGCTGGGCAATATGGTCACGGCCACCATGGCCGTGTACGGCAGCAGCATCACCTGGGAAAACGGGCGGGCCACGGCCATGAACGCATCCGCCGTGGTAGATTATGAGCAGCCCTTTGACGCGCTGAAAAGCTGCACCGTACAGGGCCACATCAACGCCATGAATGATAATGACGGCGTGTTGCGCCATGCCCTGCTGTATGTGACGCCAGAAGGCGAGCGGGTGTATTCCATGGCCAGCCAGGTGGCCCGGCTCTATTTGGAGCGTCATGGAAAAACCCTCACCCTGCCGGATGTTCCCCACCTGTATGTGCCCTTTACCGGACGGCCCGGCGACTATTCCGACGGCGTTTCCATCGCCTGGCTTGTGGCGGGCAAGATCCCGCCGGGCTATTGGAAAGACAAGATCGTTTTGATCGGGCCTTACGCCGCGGCGCTCCAGGACAGCTATTTCACCCCCATCGACAAGGGAACGCCCATGTACGGCGTGGAGTTTCAGGCCAATGTGATCCAAAGCATGCTGGAAGGAAACTTCAAAACCGAAGCGGACGACCTGCCCCAACTGATCGTCCTGTTCCTGATGAGCGCTGTGGCGGGTTTCCTGTTCCTGCGGTTCAAGCTGCTGCCCGGCGGCTGCGTCTGCCTGGGGCTGGTGCTGCTGGGCGTCGGCGCGCCGTGGCTGCTGTACCGGTTGGGCTATGTGACGCATGTGCTGTGGCTGCCGGTGAGCGCCCTGATTCTCTACATCCTGGCCCTGGCGGATCATTATATCCGCGCCGCCAGGGAGCGCCAGGCCCTGGCTCTGGAAAAAGAACGGATCAGCGCCGAGCTGGCTCTGGCCACCCGTATCCAGGCCAATTCCCTGCCCAAGGTATTTCCGCCTTTCCCGGAACGCACGGAGTTTGACATTTACGCTTCCATGGACCCTGCCAAGGAGGTGGGCGGCGATCTGTACGATTTCTTTCTGATCGACGAGGATCACTTGGGTCTCGTCATCGGCGACGTATCCGGCAAAGGCGTGCCCGCTTCCCTGTTCATGATGGTGGCCACGTCGCTGCTTCGCAACGCTGCTATGACCGGCATCGGCCCCGCCAAAGCCCTGCAAACCGTGAACGCCCAGATCTGCGCCCGGAACCCGGAGGAGATGTTCGTGACCGTGTGGCTGGGCGTTCTGGAAATCTCCACCGGCAAGCTGACCGCCGCCAACGCAGGCCATGAATATCCCGCCCTGAAGAAGGCGGAGGGCCGCTTTGAAGTGTTCAAGGACAAGCATGGTTTCGTCATCGGCGGTATGGATGGGATGCGGTATCGGGAATATGAGCTGCAATTGGAGCCGGGCTCCAAGCTGTTCGTCTATACCGACGGCCTGACCGAAGCCACCAACGCCAGCGAAGAACTGATGGGGATGGACCGCATGATCTCTGCCCTGCAAAGCTGCGAGGACGGCGCACCCAAGGACATCATCCTGGGCATCAATCAGGCTGTGCAGCAATTTGTCGGCGCAGCGCCTCAGTTTGACGATTTGACCATGCTGTGCGTGCAGTATAACGGCCCGGCGAATTAACGGACACCCAAAGCCACGATGAGCGTTTCCGCCTCATCGTGGCTTTTTTGATATATGATATTATCCATTTGCTGAATTCCGAATGGTATAACGGCGCCGTTTCATGTAAAAAACCTGGGCCAAGGCTTAGGAACCGATTGACGGAACCCCTCAAAAGGTGGTACTATATACACAGTAAAACAGGAGGTTGCACCGAAATGAACGGAAACTTAACCTTTAGCGACATCGCCCACGGCTCCACCTTTGCGGATTGGTTTGCCGATCAGCTTTCCAATTTTACCCCCTTTAACGTGGTCATCGCGCTGCTGGTCGCCCTGGCGGCGGGGCTGATTATCGCCGCCGTCTACAAGGCCACCTATCGTGGCGTGCTGTATTCTCCTTCCTTTACCCTGACGCTGATCCTGCTTTGCCTGGTCACCACCCCCGTGGTTATGGCCATTGGCAGCAACGTGGCGCTGTCCATGGGCATGGTGGGCGCGCTGTCCATCGTGCGTTTCCGCACCGCGGTCAAGGACCCATTGGATACCGCTTATATGTTCTGGGCCATCACCATGGGCATTCTGGTGGGCTCCAACGCCTATGTGATTGCCATCGTGGCGCTGCTGGGCATCGGCGGCATATTGCTGGCCATCTCCTTCTTCCGCCTGCGTGCCCCCAACAGCTATCTGCTGGTACTGCATTATGACGAAGACGCGCAGATCGAAATCGACAACCGCCTCAAGCAGCGGGTAAGGACCTACCGCCTGCGCTCCAAGACCATCTCCCGCCAGGGCGCTGAAATGACGGTGGAAGTACGGCTTGACCGGCAGGGCAATATCGTGTCCGAAATGCTGGATGTGCCGGGCGTATACGACGCCACGCTGGTGGCCTGCCAAACCGAAGCGGGGGCGTAAGCTATGGCCCTCCCGCTTCGCCATGAATTGAAGTTTCCCATCACGCGGACCCAACTGGAGGTGCTGCGCCACACCATCGGGAAGGTACTGACCCTGGACCCCAACGCCGACAAGGAAACCCGGAGCTATCACATCCGCTCTCTGTACTTTGACACGGTATTCGACGACGCGCTGTACGACAAGATCGCCGGCGTCAAGGACCGCGACAAATACCGCATCCGCATCTATAACCTGTCGGATAAAATCATCCACATGGAGTGCAAAACCAAGGTGGGCAGCCTGATTTCCAAGCGTTCCGCGAAAATCAGCCGCGACCTGGCCGACCAGCTGATCGCCGCCGACCCGACGGGATTGGAATACACCCAGAGCGGGCTGCTCCGGGACGTGTACCGGGAAATGCGCACAAAGCTTTTGCATCCCGTGGTGATCGTGGACTACGAGCGCGAAGCCTATATCCACACCGCGGAGGAAGTGCGCATCACGTTCGACATGCGCGTGCGCAGCGGATTAAACAGCATCGACCTGTTCAATCCCCACGTGCCCACCGTGCCGGTGCTGGACCATGATGAAACCATTCTGGAAGTCAAGTATAACCGCGTTTTGCCCCCCTATATCCGGGACATGCTGTCCTGGGCCTGCCCCGAAGCCGTGCAGAGCGCCGTAAGCAAATACACGCTTTGCAGGAAGTATGAAGAAAAAGAGTATTGATCAGGAACCCGATTTGAAAGGAGGCTCCCGCCATGACCCAAGCCGCCGCCCATTACAAGTGCCCCTGCTGCGGCGCGGCGCTCACCTTTGGCAGCCAAAGCCAGCAATTGGACTGCGCCAGCTGCGGCAATTCCTTCCCGCTGGACGCTATCCAGCAGGTTGCCGAAATGGATGTGGAGAATACTACGGACGAGCAGATGCAGTGGTTCTTTGCCAGCCATTCCGACTTTGACGAGGCGGAAGTCAGTCATCTGAGAACCTACCGCTGCCAGAACTGCGGCTCCGAAATCGTGGCGGATGAAACCACCGCCGCCACCGAATGCGTTTACTGCGGCAGCCCCTCCATCCTGCCGGGCGTGCTGTCCGGCGCGTATCGGCCCGACGCGGTGATTCCCTTCCAGAAAAGCAAGAAGGAAGCCATGGACGCCCTGCGCAATCACTGCAAGGGAAAAAAGCTGCTGCCCAACGCTTTTATCAACGAAAACCAGATTGAAAAAATCACCGGCGTCTACGAGCCATTCTGGCTGTTCCAGGCGGACGCCGAGGCCGACTGCACCTTCAACTGCACCCGCGTGACCGCCCACCGGCAGGGCCAGTACGAGGTCATCAACACCGCCCATTTCCTGGTGCGGCGCGGCGGCGGGCTGAGCTTCAAGCAGGTGCCCGTGGACGGCTCCACCAAGATGGACGACACCCTGATGGAGTCCATCGAGCCCTACGACAGCGACAAATCCGAGGGCTTCAACGTGGGTTATCTGAGCGGCTACCAGGCCCAGCGCCACGATGTGGAGGCCGCGGACTGCCAGCCCCGCGCCAACGAGCGCATCCGGCAAAGCGTGCTGTCCGTGCTGCGGGATACGGTGATCGGCTATTCCACCGTCACCCCGGTCAATACCCAGGTGCAGCTGCAGCAAGGCCAGGTGCGCCAGGTGCTCATGCCGGTATGGCTGCTCAACACCCGCTGGCAGGGCAAGACCTACACCTTCGCCATGAACGGCCAGACCGGCCGGTTCGTGGGCGACCTGCCCACCGACAACGGCAAGTTCTGGAAGTACCTGCTGGGCATCGGCCTGGGCATCGGCGCGGGACTGTACGGCATCGCGTACCTGCTGTTCAACATGGGGGTGCTGTGAGATGATGAAAAAAGCGCTTGCGGTTCTGCTGCTGCTCCTGCTGCTGGTCTCCCCCGCGCTGGCTGAAAACAGCCGGGTGGTGGATCAGGCTGACGTGCTGACCGCCGAAGAAGAGCAAAAGCTCAGTGAGTATATTGCCGGTATCCGGGAAAAATACAAGTTCGACGTGCTGATCCTGACCATGGATTCCATCGGCGACCGCCAGGGCGATTACTATGCCGCCGACTACTTTGACAATAACGGCTACGGCGAAGGTCCCAACCACGATGGCGCATGCTTCTTCTACGTCCGCGAAGGCGACCGGAACGAAAACACCGTGTTTTTCGTCAAAACCGGCTCAGGCGAGCGCATCTTTACCCCCGACGTGGACGACGAGATCGCCGATCAGATTCGCCCCTACATGCGCCAGAAGAATTACGGCGGCGCGTTTGCCACCTATGTGCTGGAAGTGGAAAGCCGTCTGGGCGCCCATCAGCCCATGAACCGGGCGAACAGGATGCTGCCCATTTTCCTGCTTGTGGGCCTGCTGATCGGCGTGATGGTGGCGCTGGCCTTCAAGAGCCAGATGAAGACCGTCCGGCGCAAATCCGGCGCCATGTCCTATGTGCGCGACGGTTCCTTCCATCTTTCCCGCCAGCAGGACATTTACCTGTATACCACCACCGTCCGCCGCAGGATCGAAATGGACAGTGGCCGCGGAAGCGGCGGCGGCAGCCATGGCAGCTTCACCGGCGGGTCCGGCACCCATCACACCAGCAGCAGTTACAAGATGTAAGAAGGCCCAGCCCTATTTGATTTGTTATGCTGCTTTGAGCGGCAAGCAAAAAAACACTGTCATCCCGAGCGAAGCCTGTTTTCAGCGGATGCTGATGCACGCGCTTTCGCTCGGGGCGGCAGTGTTTTTTTGCTTTTCTTGATAGGCCATCGCGTCACGGCGATGCTAACGCAGACAATTTTATTACGCCTTTTTTTCCACCAGTTCCCGGATATGGTTCACAGCGTCCTCCAAAATAGCAGCCGACCCTTTCGTGACGCCCGCTACATAAGTGCTGCACAGGTTCATGGGGATCAGCACCCGATAGGCGGGACTGGACGCCACGGCATTGGCCATGGCGGGAGAGATTTCCCCCAGCATGGCGTCGGCAGTCGCAATGCCAAAGGGCCCCACGATGATCTGCGCCGAACGGCAGGCCACGATCACCGCGTTCTCGCCGGTAGCCAGCTGGTCGGCGCAATTGCTGTTCAGCATATTTTCAGTGGCCATGCTGTTGGTGCCGACCGCGATAATGGTGGCTTCCGGGCAGGTTTTACGGATGCTCTCCACCAGCTTCCGGCCAAGCCTACCGCCCTGGCCGTCGATGACAAGAATATTCATGGTCCATCCTCCTTGTAATAGCAGCTTCCCATGGGAAGCGTCCCCGTTGCTTCCTCCATCAGCATTTGCAGCATTTCGTCCGGGTTCACGTCCGAAAACAAAGCGGGGTTGGCCGTCCGGGCGATGATCACCATCGCCGCTGTTTGCAGATACGGCGCTTTCAGCATTTCCTGGGAAAGCAGCAGAACGCGGCCGTTTTTCACCGCGTCGATGGCCGCCCAGCCCTCCCGGTTCACAAGGCTGTCGTAAACCGCTTTTGCGCTTCCGCCGTTCAGCACGCTGTCTTCCACGATTTTCACGATCACCCCTGGGTTTTTTCGCATAACCCAGCCATCGTCCACCAGCAGGTTTTCAGGCAGCAGGCGGGCGGACACATCGTAGCATCCGGCGTTCAGAATCAGCGTGTGTTCGGGGGAGGATTTGTGGATGGTCACATGATCCTGGGCCGTTTCCCAGTACGCGTTCAGCCGCTGGCACTCAAACAGCGATCCCACTCTGTCCTGGAGCAGAACGGTGAAATAGGTCATGGCTGAATCCGCCGCATCAGCGTCGTCCGATACGCCCATCTGATCCGCGCTCTCGGCGGCAACAGTTTGAACGGCGGTTTCCTCCGCCTGTTCATTCACCCTGTCCGCACTTGTTTCCGCATCTTCCTCCGCCGCCGACGCGCCGTCTCCTTCCCCCGGTTCGTGTAGGAAACGCGCTGTTCCCGCCGCGATCTCGGCGGGGGCGTTTTCATTATATTCTTTTCGGGATGCTTCGGGATTTTCCTTTGTCTGATTTGCCGGTTCTCCGATTTCTTCGGGGGCATTTTCGTTTTCTCCCGGCATCATGCGGGCGGAATCGGCGGAAACGTTTTCCCCCTGCTGCGTTTCATCCGTTTGGCCTCCCGTGCCGCTGAAAAAACCGCCGCTCTGCCCGCCGCCATGCGTGCGCGTGCGGCAGCCGCACAGCAGCAGCGCCAGGCACAGCAACAGCGCCGGAAGCAAGGTTTTTTTACATTTCATACCCACAAACACTCCTTGTACTTAAGGCGCAGGCGCTGCTTCCAGTCGGCTTGCCGCTGCAAAATCTGTTCCGTCTCAGTCAATAAGGCCATTGCCTGCTGCCGCTGCTCCTCCCGCATTTCGTGGGTGCTGTACGCGGCTTCCTCAAACAGCTTTTCACACGCCGCGAAGCGCTGCGCATAATCCGGAGCGATGTCCACGCGCCATGCTGCGTAAGGGGCGTTCCCATTGCCGTTTCCAGTGGCTTCCAGCCAGGCAATCATATGCTGGAAGATGGCAAAGACAGCCTCGCTGACGTTTTCGGATTGGAACACCGCCCGGGCCTCCAGCGCCCGTTTCCGCTGGCGGTTCAGCCAAACGAAGGGCAGAAAAGGCAGAACCACCAGCGCCGCCGTCAAAAGCAGCAGCAGGATGATCCGCAGATAATTAACCCAATGGGGCATGGAAACCTGCTCTTCCTCCACGGTCACCAGCCGGTATTCCCTGTCGGGCCGGGCTTCCTGATCGCCCGCCGTCAGAGACAGGGTATGCACGCGGCGGGTTTCGTTTTCACCCGCCGGCGCCTCCTGGGTGGTTCCGTCCAAGGATTGCGCCATTTGACTCAGCCGGTCCCGGACGGTTTCGGAAGCCGCTTCCGTGGCGGCATCCACCCCAGGCCAAATCAGCAGCACAGTCAGGGAAAGGGCTGCAACGCCGCTCAAAACGCAGATAACAGCTTTCCTGTTCCAGGGGCGTTTCAGCATCCAAAGGGCAAACAGCGAAAAAAGCGGCACCATGATCCAGCCCGGAAACGCAAGACCAAAATAAACCTGGAACAGGACGCATCCCGCCAGGATACCCAGCGCAGGCAGGCGGCTGCCGGAGAGCAGCGTGATGCTCAGCAGAGAAAGCGCCATGACTGCCAACAGCAAAACGGCCCATCCCACGGGCGTGTTGGCCGGAACGTCAAACCGGTCATAGGCATAGGCGTTCACTTTTTCGCTGGCTTCGAACAGCCGGTTCAGCAAAGCCTTCATTCCCTGATTGGCCGATGGGAGCACGAACAGCAGGAGCAGGGAAAAAAGCAGGATCGAAAGCCCCATCAGGAAAACGCGCTTCTTCGCGCTGCTTTCGGCAGGCTGTTTGGTTTCGGTCACAGCCTTTGTCTCCGCTTCTTCTGCCGTTCTGTCCTTCGCCTGCTCCCGCACCAGCAGTTCATCCCGCTTGGCGCTCAGCTTCCAATGAATGCGGTTCACAGGATCGCCGGGCTGGTACGCCCGCACGTCCCCGGGATCGTCCGCCGCGCGGTCGGCAAAGGTTTGTACAGTCTGAGTCAATTCCCGGGGCCACCAGATCAATTCATCCCGTCCAAAAAAGCCGCGACGGATGATCGGAACAAAGGGCGGCAGCAAGGAACAGGCCAGCACGATGCGGGTGCCGGTGTTATTCTCGAAAAAATAGAGCAGGCAGGCCAGAATCAGCCATACCGCGTAACCGATGATCCGCTTCTTCATTGTTTCAGCATTCCACGGCTGTGACGGTCCGGATTCTCCACGGTTTTCAGCAGATCATTCAGCACATCGTCCACGTTATTCTCCGAATTCTCTTTGAGCAGCACCCGATGGGCGCATACGTCCCGGAATACCACCTGCACATCATGGCCGGTGGCGAAGTCCCGGCCCTCCACCCAGGCGTGCGCTTTGGCCATCCTGTCCAAAAACAGCGCGCCCCGGGGGCTGATGCCAACGTCCACCGCCGCGTGCTCCCGGGAGGCCATGGTCAGGCGGGTGATGTAATCCAGAATCGCGTCCCTGGAAACCACCTGCCGCGCTTCCTCCTGGGCGGCAAGCAAAGCTTCCTTCGTCATCACACACCGCACCTGGTCGATGGGATTGATTCCCTGGCGGTTTTTCAGCATTTCCATCTGCGCCGCGTAATCGGGATAACCCAGAGACAAACGCACCAGGAACCGATCCACCTGAGCATAGGGCAAAAACTGGGTGCCCGCCGCGCCGACGCTGTTCTGGGTGGCAATTGCCAGAAAGGGCTTTTGCAGCGGATAGGTCTCGCCGTCCACCGTCACCTGGCGTTCCTCCATGGCTTCCAGCAGGGCGGACTGGGTCTTGCTGCTGGCCCGGTTGATTTCGTCGCCCAGCAGCAGATTGGCATCGTTCAGCGCGCCAGGATGGTAGGAAAAGCCGCCGCTGCGCTGATCGTACATGGAAAAACCCACCAGATCGGAGGGAAGCACGTCCGGGGTGAACTGCACGCGTTTATAGTTGAGGTCCACCGCCCGGCTGATCGCCACGGCCAGGGTGGTTTTGCCCACCCCCGGCACATCGTCCAGCAGCACATGACCGTCCGCCAGCAGGGCCGTCAGAATCTTAACGATCACGTCCCGCTTGCCTGCGATGACCTTTTCAATTTCGGCGAGTACCTTCTCCATTTCCGGACGCATAAGATCCTCCTGGCTGCGAATACCATAGAATTTTGGGGGAAACCACGCTTGGACGCCCAAAGCATGGTTTCCCCCAGACTTCTTTCTGAGAAAGATGAATCAAAGAAAACGTGTATATCTGGGGGTTATTTTACGGCAATGCGGCCCTGGGGCGCGGCGTAAGCTTCGCTGATCTGGTTATTCAGCTCGCCCGCGATGTACAGCCACACCACGTCCCGTACCACCGCGGTGGTGATGGTGCTCTTTTCGTTGGCTTCGGCAGCGGCGGTAAAGACGTAGGAAGAATCCATGCCGTTGAAGTTGGCGTTGCTGGTGATCACAGCATAGATGGCTTCCGCGTCAAAGGGCTGGCCGTTCACTTCTTCGATGGTCACGCGGCCCAGAGACGCGGCCCTGAACCAGCCCTTGTCGCCGTAGGCTTCGCCCTTGTCAAACTCCCTGGCGGTATCCACGGTGTATTTGAGGCCGGATACCTGCATGAAGGAAGCGCACAAAGCGGCGGTATCTTCCGTGTAAGGCAGGCCCTGGGACGCGGCTTCCAGCGCTTCCAGCAGCTGCGCGCCGGTCATGTAGACCACCGCCACCTTGTTGGGATATGGCAGCACCTCGGCCAGCTGTTCCGCGCCGAATTTGCCTTCCGCCACGTCCGCCCGCAGGTTGCCGCCGTTCCACAGGGCCACGATGTGATCGGCATCCACAGCGATGCTGGTATTGCCCGCGGTCACGTCGTCTTCCTCAAAGTATTCGTTGATGGTCCCGGAAACAGCGAACCAGCGCAGCGCGTCCGTCCACAGATCGCCCAGGTTGGTTTCGCCCTTGCGGGCGGCGTCCTCCGCGCCGGAAAGCACCGCCCCGGTATAGGCTTCCAGGGCATCGTCCAATTCGATCACGTTGCCGTGGGCGTCGGTAAAGGTCGCGGCGAATGCGGGCACCGTCAGGCCACAGCACAGGCACAGGGCCAGAATCACGGAAAGCGTTTTTTGAAGCATCTTCATGGTTGTCCTCCTGTCATTTTGGATGGTTCGATCGGGTATCAAAAAAGAAGGCTCCAAAAAACCATCTTGGAATGGCCTTCGGCACCTTCGTGATACCGGAATGCGGTGGAGCCTTCAATCACAACGCCTGCTTGTGCAGGCTCAAAGACAGCTTATGCTGACGAAAGGTATGGTATCATGAAGAAGGCTTTTTGTCAATATTTTCAAATGGGCCATCCCGAAAAACTGTTTTCATCGCTTCCGTTCAGGGATTCCCTGCGGATTCTTTTCGCCCGCAGCGGCGTATTCGGTTTCTTTCTCCCCTATTTTCGGGTGACCGTCAGGGTCGCTTCCCCGGATTCCGGGCCCATGTACAGCTCCGGTTCCTCTGCCCCGTCGAATCCATCCGGCAGATCGACCACCTGCACATGGTACTGATCCGGTTCCAGCATCATCGTGATTTTTCCGTTTTCATCGGAGTAATCGCTGTTTCTGCAGGCTGTATCGGTACAGAAGGCCAGCATCACCCCCGCCACCGGATGGGCGTTCTGATCCACGACCGTAACCGAATAGACTGCTTTGTTGGAGGGGAGCCCTATTCCCGCCAAGGCGAAGGGCTTTGCCGCCGTTTCGGCAGTGGGCTTCGGAATGATGCTTTCCTTTTCCGCTGTCGGCGCGCCGGTCTTGTCCGTCAGAGCAGCCTTGTACAGCTCCTCCAATTGATTGTAGGAAAGCGGCGCCTGGGCATTGTAGGTCACTGCGCCCTGCTTGTTCAAAATGATGGTTTGGGGCATGGCGTCCGATGCGTTCAGCAGGGGAAGGATGCCCTTTTCCTTGCTGTCCAGGGCAAAATCCAGATGATCCCAGCCCTTGTCGGCAAGAAACGCTTTGGCGTTCTTTGCGCCCGCTTTGTGATGCACAGCCAGAATTTCCACATCCGGGTAAGCCGTCTTCAGCTGTTCGTAATAAGGAAGCTCCTGAATGCAAGGGGCGCAGGTGACAGCCCAGAAGTTGATGATCACCACCTGGCCCCGGTGTTCCGACAGGCGGAAGGTTTCTCCGCTGAGCAGCTCTGTGGAAAAGTCCGGCGCCAGGCTGCCGATTTCCGTGCCGACAGCGAGGCCCAAAGCGTTGGCGGTTTCTGCTTCCATCGGCATGGCGG
Organism: uncultured Eubacteriales bacterium; assembly: GCA_902801765.1. GTDB lineage: Bacteria > Bacillota > Clostridia > Christensenellales > Aristaeellaceae > RUG563. The sequence goes on along the minus strand of CADCJO010000007.1, from coordinate 6,692 downwards.
CGGCAGATGAATTGGCTTTGCTGACAACCGGTTCAATCACGTTAAACCATCCGACGGCGAAAACCAATACCGCGATGGCAATACTCCAGGCAATTCTTCCGTTCTTTTTCCGCTTTTGGATCGTCGATGGCGGATCGGCGTTCCGGCCGATTTCCGGCCCTTGCAGGGTAATCTTCCCGCATTTGAACGCGATGGCGCCCTGGGCGCAGGCGCTGATGCACTTGCCGCAGGAGATGCATTCGTGATCGCCCACGTGTCTGACATCCATCGGGCATTTCATCACGCACTGGCCGCAGCTGTTGCAGCGATCCGGATTCACCTTGACGCCTGCCAGGGCAAAACGGTTGAAGAAGCCGTAGATCGCTCCCAGCGGGCAAATAAACCGGCAGAAGGACCGGTAGCAAAAAACGCAGGCCAGCCCGATCATGAGCATGATGACCCATTTGCTGGTAAACAGCGCTTTCAGCTGAAAAAAAGAGGAGCTGTTCACGGGATTCTGGAGGATGCCGACCGCTCCCTCCAAGGTGCCGGCCGGGCAGATATACTTGCAAAACCCCGGCAGGATGATGCCTTTTCCCACGCCGTAAATCAGCGGCAGGGCAATCACAAACACGGCCAGAACCCCATATTTCAGATACGACAGTTTCCGGGTCCCGCCGCTTTTCCTAATCTTGGGCGTAGGAATTTTATGCAGTATCTCCTGGATGAATCCCAGCGGGCAAATCCAGCCGCAGATGGTTCTGCCCAGGATCACGCCGAACAGGGCCAGCATGCCCAGCACATACCAAGGGGCTGTATGGCCCGCCGCGTTCAGGGCATTCTGCAGCGCGCCAAGGGGACAGCTGGCCACGGCGCCGGGGCAGGAATAGCAGTTAAGGCCAGGAACGCAGACGGCTTTCAAATCTCCAGCATAGATATGTCCGTCTATGAACCCTTTCAGATTCGCGTTATACAGCAGAGCGGCATACAGCTGCACCAGCCCGCGGGAGGCGGGCTTCCTGAATTTCTCTTGTCCGGCTGCCCGATTGTGTTCCGTTTTATCCAAGTCCAACACACTCCATACAGATGGCCGCGCCTTTGGCCAATACTTCTTCCAGCCCGCCGTTCAGGATTCCGGCGATGATCAGCACCGCCGCCAGCGAAAGGATTGCCGCCCGCAGGGTAAGCTCTTTGGGGGCTGCCGTCTGGTGAACCGCCCGATCCCGGATACTGCCCAGGTCCCGCAGCAGCCTGTCATCCCGGGCGGGTTTGTCCAGGTTTTCGTCCCTGACGCCCAGGATCAGCCCGCCGCAGGTCATCCCCAGGCTTCCAAGCAGCAGGGGAAGAATCGGCCGGAGCTTCTCCTCCACCTTTTCCCGGGTATACATGGCATAGAATATCTCTCCCTCCGCCTGCTTCGCGGCCCCGTCAAAATACAGGCTGAGCGCGGCGGCGGCCAGAAGCCCCGCCGCCAATGCGCACAAAACGGACTGCACAATCAGGAACGCCCGTCTTCTTGTCATTGAAATCCCTCCTGTCTATATAGGTATTATACACAGGAAGGGGAGCAGAAATCAAGTAAACTTTGTTCTTCCCGGACAGGAATAAAAAGCCATGACCGTCTTCGCAGGTTCTCCCGCATTCCAGGGTTCCATAGCCGCTGAACAGTTGCATTCCGTTTCTATGTTTCTTTAAGATTTATTAAAGATTTCCTGATATAATATGTATCGTCTAAGGGAACAAAGCCCTGCGGCATGAAAGCAAACGATGATGATCCGGGGATTGACCCGGCAAACCGAAAGCAGGAGGCAATCATGAAGCATCGCAAACAGAATCGAACATATTATTGCAAGCATACCGGCAGTCGGTTTCTCAGGCACTGGAAAAAAATCATGTTTTTTTCCGCCCTCAGCGTTTCGCTGCTCGCGGCTTCCATATCTTCCGGCCTGGCCGCGGGCCGCGGCGGACAAATGAATGGCGGCTTTGGCCGCGGCGGATTCATGGGCGGCAGGATGATGAACATGAACGGTGAAGTGGTGATGGCCGAAAGCCCTTCCGAAATCGTGACCAGCAGCGTGGAGAACGCCGCCCTCAGCCTGACCGCCGACATGGAAAACGCCATCCGCATCCAGATGAGCGACACTGACAGCAAAATCAAAATCGATGAACCCGGCACTTACGTTATCACCGGCGAATGCGCCGACGGCAGCATCACCGTTAAGAAAGGCACGAATGGCGTTGTGCTGGTGCTGGACAATCTGGATTTAACCAGCAGCGAAGGCGCGGCGATCAGCATCAACAAGGAAGCCCAGGTCAAAATGATCGTCAGCGGCAGCGTGACCCTGACCGACAGCGAAAACCCCGCCGATGAAACCAGCGCCGACACCGAAACCGCTGACGCCTACGACGGCGCGGCAATCAAGGCCAAAGCGGGCACGCAGGTGGTTCTGACCGGCGACGGTACGCTGAACATTTACGGCGCGGCGAAGAACGGCATCAAGGCGGCCGGACAGGATTCCTCCTTTGTGGTGGACGGGGAAGCCCTGACCCTGAATATTACCGCCGCCAACGACGGTATCAACGCGGGCGCTGACCTGACCCTGCTGTCCGGCACAGTCAACATCACCGCGAACGACGACGCCATCCACGCCGACCGCATCCTGACCGTAGGCGACCGGGACACCGCGTCCGGGCCTGTCCTCACCGTGAACGGCACCGAAGGGCTGGAAGCGACCGTGGTGAACATTTTCGGCGGCGACGTGCAGTTGTCTGTGACGGATGACGGCATCAACGGCACGCAGATAGACGATTCGCTTACCCCCTCTCTGAACATTACCGGCGGCACCGTGACCATTAACAGCCGCACCGACGGCCTGGATTGCAACGGCAACATCAACCTGCTGGGCGGCGTCATCACTATTGCGGGCAGCGCTTCCTTCGGCGGCGAAGCAGGCATCGACTATGACGGCGCGTATTATGTGGCCGATGCCGTGACCCTGAACAATCCCTACGGCGTGTCCGGGCCGGATGGCGGCGGTATGGGCGGGGGCCCTGGCGGCAAAGACGATTTAAACAGGCACGGCGGATGGGACAGGAACGGACAGGACAAACAGTTCCGGCAGGGTGACCAGAACGGCCAGCAATTCCAGCCCGGCCAGCAGCCTCCCCAAAATGGACCGTTTGACCAGAGCACTCCCCCCGCACCGCCCATGGGCCCGATGGAAATGTTTGACCCGAACAACCAGCCCGACGCCAATACCTCCGCCACCACACAGCAGAACAGCAACGATAACAACAAATAACATTTCCCTTTTCTAACAGTCATGTTAAACAAAGACGAGGCAGGGGGCTTATTCAGCCCCCTGTACCCCTGAACCAGGAGATTTCATCTCCTGGACCTCAATAGCGGATATTGCTCGAAAAACGAATTAGCTTGGTTCCCGCTGGTGCTTGAAGGAACGCGGAAAACTGACTTGATGTCGTCGTGCTTCTGGCCCGGCAGCAAAGCCGCCAACCCGGATGCTTTGCATCCGGGGAAAGCCTGGGAATCATCCGCAGGGAAAGTTCACTTTCCCTGCGGATGTTCCCGTGCTTTCTTGGGCCAGAAGCCTTCAAATCTTTCGTAACCCCAGCGCGGCAGGTGAAGCTTGTCCGCTTATTCCAACAAAGCAATATCGCCAGTTGCGGGTCCAGGGCGGTCACCGCCCTGGCGCAGGTCTGGGGGCGCGCAGCCCCCAGCGTATCTTCCAGGTTGCTCTTGAACTTTGTCCTTGAGAACATGGCTGTTAATAGAATAGAACAGTGAAACAGCAGCGCCCCGGTGATTGGCCGGAGCGCTGCTGGTGTTTTTATCGGGATTATTTCAAGTGCCAGATCAAATCATTGTATTCCCTGATGGTGCGGTCGGAGGAGAAGATGCCGGAGCAGGCGGTGTTGGTGATCGCCATGCGCAGCCACTTTTCCCGGTTCTGGTAGTCGGCGTCCACGCGGCGCTGGGCCATGGAGTAGGAGCCGAAGTCCTTGAGCACGAAGTAAGGATCGGAGAACAGCAGATTGTGATAAATATCCTGCACGGTGGCGGGATTCTCCGGGAACAGGGTGCCGTCGATGATTTGGGTCAAGGCGCGGCGCAGCTCGGCGTTGTCCTCGTAGCGCTGCATGGGGGAGTAGTTGCCTTCCCGATACAGCTCGGCCACAGTATCGGCGCGCATGCCGAAAATGTAGATATTGTCCAGGCCCACCTGGTCGTGGATTTCCACGTTCGCGCCGTCCATGGTGCCGATGGTGACCGCGCCGTTCATCATGAACTTCATGTTGCCGGTGCCGCTGGCTTCCTTGCCGGCGGTGGAAAGCTGCTCGCTCAGGTCAGCGGCGGGAATGAGGCGTTCGGCGGCGGAGACGCAATAGTTCTCCAGGAAGATGACCCGCAGGAACTTTTTCGCCCGGGAGCTCTTTTCGATCAGCTTGCTGATGGCGATAATCAGGCGGATGATCTGCTTGGCCATGTGGTATCCGGGGCTGGCCTTCGCGCCAAAGACGAACACGCGGGGGGTCATGGTGTAGTTCGGGTCGTCCATGATGCGGTTGTAGAGCACCAGGATATGCAGGGCGTTGAGCAGCTGGCGCTTGTATTCGTGGAGGCGCTTGGCCTGCACGTCCAGCAGGAAATCAGGGTCGATGGTGTCGCCCTGCTGGCGCTGGAGGAAGTTTGAGAAGATCACTTTGTTTTCGCGCTTCACCTTTTCAAACTCAGCCTGGAACGCCTTGTCGTCGCGGTAAGCCAGCAGGTCGTGCAGCTTTTCGGGTTCGCGCACCCAGGCATCGCCAATGGTGTTGTAAAGCAGGTTGGTCAGCCCTTCATTGCAGCTCATCAGCCAGCGGCGGTGGGTGATGCCGTTGGTGATGGCGGAGAACTTTTTGGGCATGAATTCATAATAATCGCGGAAGGTATCGTGCTTGAGGATTTCGCCATGGAGCTGGCTGACGCCGTTGACGGAATAGCTCATAGCCACGCACAGATTCGCCATGTGTACCTGGTCGTAGGCGGTGATGGCCATCTTGGCGATGCGCGGGTCGGAACCGTTATTGTAGTGGTCGGCCAGACGGGCGCAGACGCGGCGGTTGATTTCGCACAGGATCATGTAGATGCGGGGCAGCAGGCTCTGCATCATCTTTTCGGGCCATTTTTCCAACGCTTCGCTCATGACGGTGTGGTTGGTGTAAGCCACGGTGTGCTGCACGATCCAGCTGGCTTCGTCCCAGCCAAGGCCTTCCTCGTCCATCAGGATGCGCATCAGCTCGGGAATGGCCAAGCCGGGATGCGTGTCGTTGATGTGGATGGTCATCTTATCGGGCAGCAGGCGGAAATTGCGGCCGAAACGGCGCTTGAAGTCCTTGATGGCGTACTGCAGGGTCGCGCTGGTGAAGAAATAGTGCTGCTTCAGGCGCAGTTCCTTGCCTTCGTAGTGGTTGTCCTCAGGATACAGCACCTTGCTGATCACGGCGGCCAGCTCCTGCTCCTGCAGTGCCTTGGTGTAGTTGCCGCTGTTGAAGCTGTTCAGGTCGATGCTCTTGGAGGAGCGGGCGCGCCACATGCGCAGGGTGTTCACGGTTTCGTTGTCATAGCCGACCACGGGCATATCGTAGGGCACGGCTTCGACGGTATAATAATCCTTGAGGAGATAGCAGGCCCGGTCGTCGACGGTGGTTTCTTCCACATGGCCGCCGAAGCGGATCTCGCACACGTCCTCCATGGCGGGCACTTCCCACACGTTGCCGTTGACCAGCCAATCGTCAGGCGCTTCCACCTGCTGGCCGTCGATGATGCGCTGGCGGAACAGGCCATATTCATAACGGATGGTGCAGCCCATGGCGGGCAGGCTGAGGGCGGACAGGCTGTCCAGGAAGCAGGCGGCCAGACGGCCCAGGCCGCCGTTGCCCAGACCGGGTTCGGGTTCTTCCTGCAGCACGGTGCGCAGGTCCACGCCCAACTCCTGCAGGGCCTGACGGTACGCGTCGTTGGAGCACAGGTTGAGCACGTTGCAGTGCAGGCTGCGGCCCGTCAAAAATTCGACGGAAAGATAATAGAGCCGCTTGCCGGTGGCGTGCTTATCCTTTTCCCGATACTGCACCCATTTCTGCATGATCTGGTCCTTCACGGTAGAGGCCAGAGCGTAATAAATCTGCTGGGGTGTGGCGTCGGCCAGGGTGCGGCCGTTGTAGCGCTGTAATTTGCCGATAATGGATTGTTTGATCGATTCTTTATCAAATTGCGTGGTAGGCATTGCGTCTTTTCCCTCCTGCTTTTCGTGGTGAATCGTTGCACGAACAATTTATTATATCATAGAATTTGTTATTCGCCAATAGGAAAATTGGGAAACAAAAGGAATTGAAACGTTCAATAGAAAATGGCTGCAAAAATTTATATAAAATGCACGAAATATCCTGCGACGATTCCAGAGAATTTATTGCATAGGAGGAAGCAGCTGAGGTATTATGCGTCTTTTCTGTCACGGCGGTGGTAAAGGACACTTTAATTCACTAAGGGAAACGAAGCAGGGGCCTGTGCGGCCCCCGAACCCCCGCACCAGGGGACTTCGCCCCCTGGACCCATATAGTGGATACTGCTTGAATGAACGAATCAAGTTGGTTCCCACTGTAGCAGAAAGGAACACGGAAGTCTGACCTGACGCCATTGTGCTTCTGGCCCGGCG